>NZ_LSJI01000242.1 GCF_001557235.1 Phenylobacterium sp. CCH9-H3
GCTACAGCGTACTCGACCTCGACGACCGCGCCAGCCGAGCCGGCGCGGTCGTCGAGGTCGAGTACGCTGTAGCGCGCCGCGATTTCCCACGCCCCCCAGGTTCCGTCGGCCGGATTGAAGGCCTTCGCCGGCTTGACGCCCTTGAAGCCGCCGGACGCGCTGTTCCAGCCGTGGGTCTCGCCCGTGATCGTCCAGGCGCCCTGGACGTACCAGCCGTCGAAGCTGGGGTTGAAGGCGGCGATCCGGTCGAGGTCGACCCGGAAGGCTTCGGCTGAAATCTGCAGGTTGCGGTACTGGGCGCCGAGCTCGAGGCCATAGGCGGTCAGGCCCGAGGCGTTGAGGGCGCCGGTGTCGACCAGTCGCGTACCGTCGACCCGCAGCTCCGGCCGCTCCCGCAGCCGCAGCTGGGTGACCTTGGCCGAGCCGGCGCCGGTGTCGGCGACCTCGAGCACGCCTTGGATGTTGGCGCCGACGTGGACCGCATAGTCCTTGCCGGCGATGGGGTTGAGGGCGATGCGGCCCAGGTAGCCCACCTGTTCGTCGAACTCGCCCGAGCCGCCGACGAGGCCGCCCGTCAGCACGGCCGCGGCGTACCAGCGCTCGCCGTTGAACAGGGCGCCGACGCCAGAGCGGGCGTCGCCGCCGGCCAGGTTGCGCACCATCTCGGCGACGGCGGCGCGCTCGAGGAACAGGCCCTCGGTGTTGCTCGTGGCGTCTTCCAGGCCGGTGGGCGTAGCCCAGGCGCCGATGCGAAGGCGGGCGTTCACGCCATCGGCCGGCTTCCAGCCTGTATACTCGATGTAGCCCGCGTTGAGCTGGGCGCCCTCCGTGCCGCTGCCGCCGAAGTCGGCGGTCAGAACGTAGTTCCAATGCTTGGCGACCGTCCCTTCGACGCCCAGCCGGGCGCGGCGGAAGTTCGTGCCGGAGTTCAGGTCGGTCGCGCCGGGCGGGCTGTTCCGGCCGTCGTACGCCGCCGCGTCGAACTGGACGATGCCGCGGAGCGCGAACTTCTGGCTGCCGTCGGCGCTGGCGATCGTCGGCCGGCCGTTCGACAGCGTCGCAGTGGCGGCGAGCTTCTTGTTCACCTCCTGATTGGCCTTCTGGGTCTCGGCCTTCAACTCGGACAGTTCGCCCGTCAGGGCGGCGATCTTGGCTTCGAGGGCCGCGATCCGCTCGTCGCTGGTCTGCGCCAGGGCGGGAGCCGACGCGCTCGAGATCAGGACGGCGAGCGCCGACGTCCGCAGTAGATTGCTCATTGGAGGAGGACCCTTTGTCCGCGACAATTTCGTGACGTCCTTAAGATTGGAGAGGTGAACTGCTGGTCAACGCCGCCGCAACCAGAACGTGAATATCCAAATTCCCGAGGGAAAACTGAGGTCTGCGACATACTGCCTCAGCCTTGAGTGCGGCTCCTTAATCGGGAGGTAGTAAACGGCGAGCGATGTTGGGTGACACTGCTCCACTTCTTCGACCGACAGGACTCAAGGTGAAATTCAGCAACGTTTCTATCTCCGCGAAGCTCATCCTGGTCTTTTCGGGAATGCTGGCGACCATCGCGGCCGGCGGTCTCGGGCTCTACCTGACGAATGCGGAACTGGCGGCTTCGGCCGCGCGCACCGAACGGGCGCGGCAGGTGCTGTCGGCGACCCAGGACGCCACCTTCCGGTTGGCGCGGCAAGAGAACTCGCTGCGCGGATTCCTGCTGTCGGGCGACACCTATTACGTCAAGCGGATCAACGAAGCGCACAAGGTCAAGTTCTTCGAGGCGATGAAGGCGCTGCGGACACTGACCGCGGCCAACGCGGAGGAGCTGGCGATCGTCAGGAAGGCGGAGGCCGCCTTCGCGAACTACGAAAAAGTGGCGCTGAACGTCGGCATCGCGCTGGGCTCGGACCCACTGACGCGTGAGCAAGGTGTTTCGTTGGTGAGCAACGACGGCATCGCCGACAAGGCCATCTCGCCGGTCGAGGATGCGCTGGCCGCCTTGGAAGAGTCGGCGACCAAGACCCAGGAGCACGAGGCGGCCGCGCAGACCGCGGCCATGCAGCGGGTCACGTTCGGCCTCATCGGCGGCATCATCTTCCTGGGCGTCTTGGCCGCGATGTGCGGCCTGATCCTCGCCCGCTCGATCGCCACGCCGGTGCGGGCGATGACCCAGACCATGCGCAAGCTCGCTGCGGGCGATAATGACGTCGTCGTGCCGGCCGCCGACCGCAAGGACGAGGTGGGGGACATGGCCAAGGCCGTGCTCAGCTTCAAGGAGGGCGCTCTGGCGCGGCTGCGGCTTGAAGGCGAGGCCGAGATCTCCCGCGAGGAATCGGCCCGTCAGCGCGCCGCCACCGAGGCCGAACGCGCCCGGACCCAGGCCGAGCAGACGGCGGTCGTGCAGGCCCTGGCCCAAGGTCTGTCGCGCCTGTCGGCTGGCGACCTGACCTATCGCATCGATACGGCCTTCAACGGCTCGTACGAGCAGCTGCGCAACGACTTCAACAGCGCCGTCTCCAACCTGGAACGCACGATGGGCAAGATCCAGGAGAACTCGAACGCCATGTCCGCCGGCTCGGGCGAAATCAGCCAGGCGGCCGACAACCTGGCCCGCCGCACCGAAGCCCAGGCCGCCAGCCTGGAACAGACGGCTGCGGCGCTGGACGAAATCACCGCCACGGTGCGCAAGACCTCCGAAGGCGCCCAGCAAGCTGACAAGGTCGTCACCGAAGCCCGCGCCAGCGCGGACGCGAGCAGCGAGGTCGTGGGGCGCGCCGTCTCGGCCATGGACGAGATCTCCTCATCCTCGAACCAGATCGGCCAGATCATCGGGGTGATCGACGAGATCGCCTTCCAGACCAACCTGCT
>NZ_LSJI01000243.1 GCF_001557235.1 Phenylobacterium sp. CCH9-H3
GTCCCCCTCCCGCCGCTTCGCGGGGGAGGTGAAGAACGTATAGAGAACACTTGGGATTGGATCAAGACGGATGCGGATCGCCATTGCTTCGGACCATGCGGCCTTCGGGATGAAGGGGGAGCTTGCGGCCTGGCTGCGGGCGCAGGGGCACGAGGTGGACGACCTGGGGCCGGAGGACGGCGGGACGTCGGTGGACTATCCCGACTATGGCTATCGGCTGGCCGCGCACGTGGCGGCGGGGCGGGCCGATTTCGGCGTGGCGGCGTGCGGCAGCGGGATCGGGATCTCGATCGCGGTCAACCGCAACCCGGCGGTGCGCTGCGCCCTGGTGTCGGAGCCGCTGTCGGCGGCGCTGGCGCGGGAGCACAACGACGCCAACGTCATCGCCCTGGGCGCGCGGCTGATCGGGGTGGAGATGGCCAAGGCCTGTGTGGCGGCGTTCCTGGCCACGCCGTTCGGGGGCGAGCGGCATGTGCGGCGGG
>NZ_LSJI01000244.1 GCF_001557235.1 Phenylobacterium sp. CCH9-H3
CCGCCCTCGTCGCCGCCACCGGCATCGGCTTCACCGCCGCCAAACTCACCACCCCCAAACCCTCGCCACCCGCTGAGGCGCCCGTAGGGGAGGGCGAAGCGGGTCACGCGGAAGGCGACGCCCACGCCGAAGAAGCCGGACATGCCGATGAAGCGCAGGACGCGGAGGTCGTCGCCATGGACGACGCCCGGATCAAGACGGCGGGCATACAGCTCCAGCCGGTGGCCGTCGGGGGGTTGGGCGCCGAGATCCGCGCCCAGGCCACCGTCGAGGCGGAGCCCTCCGGCCAGGCGGCGCTGACCGCCCGGGCCGCAGGATCCATCGCGCGGATCAACAAGCGCCTCGGCGATCCCGTGCGCGCCGGCGAGACCCTTGCCCTCGTGGAAAGCCGCGAAGCCGCCCAGATCGCGGCCGACCGGGCCACCGCGACCGCGCGCGCCGTCCTGGCGCGCAAGGTGGCGGCGCGCGAGCGGCGGCTGTACGAGCAGCGGGTTGGCGCACGCCAGGACCTGGAAGCCGCTCAAGCCTCCCTCGCAGCGGCCGAAGCCGAATCGCGCCGCGCGGTCGCGGCGGCGGGGGCTGCCGACATCTCCCCGGACGGGCGCTATGTGCGCGTGGTCAGCCCGATCAACGGTCGGGTAACGGCGATGTCCGTCAGCCTGGGCGCGTTCGTGCAGCCCGAGACGGAACTCTTCCGCATCGCCGATCCGAACCGTATCCAGGTCGAGGCCGCCGTGCCGGCGCTTGACGCCCAGCGTGTGCAGCCGGGCGACAAGGCCATCATCGAAACCAGCGGCGGGACGGCGGTCAGCGCTGTCGTTCGCTCCGCGACGCCCGCCGTCGACGAGCAGACCCGCGCCGCGACCGTTGTGTTGACCCCGACGGGGCCGCTCGCGGATTTGCGGCCCGGCCAGTTGGTGCAAGTGCGGATCACGTCCGCCCGCGCCGCCACGCGCGCCATCGTCGTGCCCGACGAGGCGATCCAGACGGTGGAGGGGCGCTCCGTCGTCTTCGTCCGCACGCCCAAGGGGTTCCGCGCGCAGCCGATCACCGCCGGGCAGCGCACCGGCGGCCGGGCTGAAATCCTGGAGGGCTTGCGCCCTGGCGACGTGATCGCCGCGTCGAACGCCTTCGTGCTGAAGGCGGAACTCGGGAAGGGCGAGGCGGAACATGGCCACTAAGTCGAACAAGCTGAACAGGAAGCAGGTGGCGTCATGATCGGCCGCATATTGGACCTCTCGGTCCGCTTCCGCTGGACCGTCGTCGCCCTCGTCGCCCTGGTGGCCGCATTCGGGCTCTACAATCTCATTCGGCTGCCGATCGACGCGGTGCCGGACATCACCAACAAGCAGGTGCAGATCAATACGGTCGCCCCGGCCTTGGCCCCGGCCGAGATCGAGAAACTTGTGACCTATCCCGTCGAAACCGCGATGGCGGGGATCCCGGGGCTGCAGAGCACGCGCTCTATTTCGCGCAACGGCTTCAGCCAGGTGACCGTCGTCTTCACCGAGCGCACGGACATCTACTTCGCCCGGCAGCAGGTGGCCGAACGGCTCATCCAGGCCGGCGAGAGCCTACCCGAAGGCGCCCAGCCGATGATGGGCCCGATTTCCACCGGCCTTGGCGAAGTGCTGATGTGGACCGTCGAGTACGAGCATCCCGGCGGTCGCGGCGCGCCGCGGCGGAATGGCCAGCCGGGTTGGCAGGCCGACGGCGCCTACCTGACCGCGACTGGAGAGCGTCTTGCCGACTCGGTCGCCCAGGCGGCCTACTTGCGGGAAGTCCAGGACTGGATCGTCCGGCCGCAGATGCGCAGCGTCCCGGGTGTCGCCGGCGTCGACTCCATCGGCGGCTACGACAAGCAGTTCGTGGTCACCCCCAACCCCACGCGCCTCGCCGCCTACGGCGTATCGTTTTCCGACCTCTCCCGCGCCCTTGAGGCCGCCAATCTGACGGTGGGCGCCAATTTCGTGGAGCGCGCCGGTGAGGCTTTCCTGGTCCGCACCGACGCTCGGGTGCGCACGGCCGATGAGATCGCGCGCGCCGTGGTGGCCACCCGCGGCGGCGTCGCCATCGCGGTGCGCGACGTGGCCGAGGTCAAGATCGGCGGAGCCCTGCGCACCGGCGCCGGCTCGGAGAATGGCGAAGAGGTGGTCGTCGGGACGGTGTTGATGCTCACGGGCGAGAACAGCCGGACAGTGGCGCGGGCGTCTGCGGAGCAGCTGCAGGAGATTGCCAAGACCATGCCACCGGGCGTCCGCCTGCAGGTGGTCTACGACCGCTCCAAGCTCGTCAACGCAACGATTAAGACCGTCGAGAAGAATCTCGCCGAAGGCGCCTTGCTGGTCATCGTCGTGCTCTTCCTGTTGCTCGGCAACTTCCGCGCCGCGCTCATCACGGCGCTGGTGATCCCGGTGTCGATGTTGATGACGGCCATCGGCATGAACCGATTAGGCGTCTCGGGAAACTTGATGAGCCTCGGGGCGCTCGACTTTGGGCTCATCGTCGATGGCGCCGTGATCATCGTGGAGAACAGCCTGCGTCGACTGGCCGAACGGCAGCACCACGAAGGGCGCCTGCTGACCCTGCAGGAGCGCCTTGGAGAGACCCGGGAGGCGGCTCGCGAGATGATCCAGCCCACGGTCTACGGCCAGGCGATCATTCTTCTGGTCTACGCGCCGCTGCTGACCTTCACCGGGGTGGAAGGCAAGACCTTCTCACCCATGGCGATCACCGTGATGCTCGCCCTAGCGGCGGCCTTCGTGCTGTCGCTCACCTTCGTGCCGGCCATGATCGCGCTCCTGATCCGCGGCAAGGTGGCCGAAAAGGAAGTCCGGCCAATCCGGTGGGCAAAGGCGCGCTACGAGCCGCTGCTTCGCAAGACGATCGCGCGGCCCTTGCCGGTCATCCTCGCGTCCGCCGCGGTGTTCGTCGCGGCCGGCGTGGTGTTCAGCTTCCTCGGCCGCGAGTTCGCGCCGCAGCTGGATGAGAAGGATATGGCCGTCCAGGCGTTGCGCATCCCGTCCACCTCGCTGGAGCAGTCCCTGCGGATGCAGCGGCAGGTGGAGCGGGTGATCGCGAGCTTCCCGGAGGTCGCCTACGTCTACTCAAAGACCGGCACGGCGGAGGTCGCAAGCGACCCGATGCCCCCGAACGCCTCGGATAGCTTCATCATCCTGAAACCCCAGGAGGAATGGCCGGACAAGGGCGAGTCGAAGGCCGAGCTGGTCAAGCGGATGGAGGAGAAGCTCGAGGGCCTCACAGGCAACGTCTTCGAGTTCACCCAGCCCATCCAGATGCGCTTCAACGAGCTCATCGCGGGCGTTAGGGGCGACGTCGCCATCAAGATCTATGGCGATGACCTGGACGCGCTCGCCCTGACCGCGGGTCAGGTCGCCAGCGTTCTTCAGACTGTTCCGGGAGCCGCAGACGTCAAGGCCGAACAGACAAGCGGCTTTCCGACCCTGGACATCACAGTCGACCGTGATGCGATCGGCCGCCTCGGCCTGACCGTGGAAGAGGTGGCCGACACCGTCGCTGTGGCCATGGGCGGCCGGGAGTCGGGGCTGGTGTTCCAAGGCGACCGCCGATTCGACATCGTCGTGCGGCTGCCGAACGTCATCCGCAACGACCTCGAGGCCGTGGCCGCGCTGCCGGTGCTCCTGCCGGACGCCGGCGGCGGCATGCGGCAGTCGGTGCCGCTGCGGGACGTGGCGCGGTTCACCTATTCCGAGGGGCTGAACCAGGTGAGCCGTGAGAACGGAAAGCGCCGGGTGGTGGTGCAGGCGAACGTCCGGGGCAACGACCTGGGCTCCTTCGTGGCCGAAGCGCAGCGCAAGGTCGCCAGCGAGGTGAAGCTTCCTCCCGGCGCCTGGGTCGAGTGGGGCGGGCAGTATGAGAACCTCAAGGCCGCGCAAGGGCGCCTGGCTCTCGTCGTGCCGCTCTGTTTCCTGCTGATCTTCGCGCTTCTTTACATGGCGCTAGGCGGGGTGAAGCCGGCGCTCGGCGTCTTCTCGGCCATTCCGCTCGCCCTGGCCGGCGGGGTGTTCGCCCTGGCCGCGCGGGGCATGCCGTTCTCGGTCTCCGCCGCCGTGGGGTTCATCGCCTTGTCCGGGGTGGCGGTTCTGAACGGCCTGGTGATGATGACGGCCATCCGGCAGCGACTGGAGAGGGGGGCCTCTCTGGATCACGCCATCGTCGACGGGGCGATGGAGCGGCTGCGCCCGGTGCTGATGACCGGGCTCGTCGCGTCCCTCGGGTTTGTGCCGATGGCGCTTGCGACGGAAACGGGCGCGGAGGTCCAGCGGCCGCTCGCCACCGTGGTCATCGGTGGACTGGTGACGGCGACGGCCCTGACCCTGTTCGTCCTGCCGGCCATCTGTCGCCTGATCTTGCGACCGACCACGCGCTGATGGCCCGCGCGCGCGCCGTGTCCGGCTTCATCTAGGAAGCCGGACACGGGGGTGATCGAGAGCCTCTATCGGGGCAAAACGGCGCGGGCGGCGCGGTGCGCATGCTCGTCAGGACTGGCCCACACGAGATACAATGCGCCCCCCAACACGATGAGCGAGAAGACGAAGAGGAGCACGGCTCCACGACTGACCGTCTGCCGCATACCTGGGGATCGCCTTCACTTGGTGCTTCGTTGAGTCTGCGGCGCCCAGGCGCCGATCACAAGCTTCCACGGACGAGACCGACGGAGGTCCGCGCAATGTTGACACGTCGCAAGGCGAGCTATCGCAGGCGGTCGTATACGCAGACGTCCCGAGCATAGCCGCGGGACGCGACAGCGCTGACAGGAGGCGAGCGATGACCTATGCCGATATCGTGGTGGATGCCACCCCCAGCCCGACGGTCCGTCAGACCCTGGAGGTCGCGGCCGAGTTCGTCGAGGCATATGGCGGTCGCCTCTCGGTCGCCGCGTTCGCTTGGCCGCGAACCTCGCTAGTGAACGAAGCGCTCCTTGGGAGCGCCGGCGGCCCTCAGCTTCAAGCCTTGGCATTTGGCGAGGCCCTCGAGAGCACGCAGGCAATCCACAGCGAGGTCTTCGCCGGCCGCCAGGTCGCCACCGACTGGTGCTCGGGCATCTCTGATCCGAATCTGATCCTCAACGAACATCTGCTCGCAGCTGACCTCGCGATCCTCGGCGCGTCGGCGGGCGGACAGTTTGCGACGGTCGACCCCACCGAGCTCTCCGCCCGCTCCGGAGCCCCGGTTCTGCAGATCGGATCGGTCCGGCCGCGGCCGCCGTTTCGGCACGCCCTGGTCGCGTGGAAGGACGGCCGGGAAGCCCGGCGGTCCGTCCATGAGGCGCTTCCGCTTTTGAGACGCGCCGAGCGGGTCGTCGTCCTTGGCGTCGGAGACGAGGCCAGAAGTGAACGCCTGGCGCAGGTCGCCAGACATCTTGCGCGACACCAGGTCGCCGCAACTCATCTTCACCTCTCCAAGAGCGCCGCTGGCGTCTGCGCACAAATCCTGCAGCACGCCGAAACCGAAGGGTGTGATCTCCTGGTGAGCGGAGCCTACAGCCGGCCTCGGTACAGCGAGAGGGTCTTTGGCGGCGTCACGCGGGAGCTTGTGCGGGGCCTCCCAATGGCCTGGCTTCTGGCGCACTGAGATTCGGCCGCGGAAACCTCCCGCGGGCGCCTTGTGCAAAGAAGCCTCCGTCTCTGCTGCACGGCCCCTCTAACCTGCGCCCGCGCTAGGCGCCTGCCTTCTTCCGCGCCGCGCGACGCTGGCGCCGGTTCAGCGGCTTCCCGTCCTGTGGCGGCGCCGCAGACCGACCGCGTCCCGCCAAGGCGGCGCCCCACGCCTCGTAGTAGGGTTTGAGCCGCTCGATCTTGAACTTGTGCTTGAACGCGATCTGCGCCAGCCAGCCCGTGAAGCGGACACCATGGCGAACCCGGACCCCTTGTTCGACGGGCTCGAGCTCGATCCACCGTCGTTCCCGAAACCCGATCCAGCCGATCGTGAATTCCAGACGCATTGGCGCGTCGAATACGGTGATCCGGGCCGGGACTGACTTTCGGGCCACATTGCCCCAGTTCACCGAGAAACGGACTTTGGCGCCACCCTTCGCCTCCCCCTCGATCGTCTGGTAAGGGTTCCAACTCGGGTATTGGTCGAAACTGATCAGGCGACGCCAAATCACCTGCGCCGGCTGACGGATGATGAGCTCGGTGGAATAGGCGATCTCGTTCATCGGCCAGACTCCAGAACGGCACGATGACGTGCGACCGCGTCGACTGTAGGGAACGCCGCTGCAGGCCGCAAACCAGCCGGGCGTCGTCGATCCATCGCCGATGGCCGGATCTTCCGACCGTCTTGCCAGGACCTCCTTAAAGTTGCGGCCTGTTCAATGGGTGGGCGCCCTAGGCCCGCATTTAGCGGTTCGGAGGCGTGCTCCTGGGCATCAGGATCACCTGGGCTCCGGACCGCCGCACTGGCGCACCAGAGCGAGCCCGCGCGGGGGCCTCGCTTCGCGACCTCTCCGGACCAAAGCAGACGAGGCGCAAGGCGCGGGTTTCGGCGTTCATCGCCGGGGGCCGCCACGCTTCTCGGCTGTATGTCGTGCCGGCGTATTCGCCAGTCCAGGTGCGCCGGGTTGTCTGGACAGACCGGAGTTCCTGGCTCTTGCAGTCGAAGTCCAACGTCACCTCGAGCTTCGTGACCGTGCGCCCGGCCTCCAATTCTGGTTCCCGCAACTCCACGAAACCCTGGACGCGTTGGTAGCCATGACGATGATGATCGTGTTTGGACTCCATCTCCAACGCCAGCGCACCTTGGTCGGTGGCGCCCACCGAAGTCAGCGCATCCGGCTCCTGGGCGTGAACGAGGCCTGGCAGAAGCGCCAGCAGGGGCAGGAGCAGGAGTTTGCGAGCGTCTCGAACCACGGCGCAGTTCCTCTGCAACGGCTCTTTGCCCCCGATCGACAAGAGCGCCAACCAAGAAGACCACGAGAGCGCCCGCGATAGAAGACAGTGAATGGAGGGCGCGTCGCGAGCGGTTCGTCACCGCCGGTGAGCTACACCACACCTAGGGCCGGCACGCCCCGCTAGGGCGAGACCTGTCAGTCCGGCGACGAGCAGCAGTCCGATTGGGGTGCGTCATCCCCCTTAACATGAGGCGTTCGCTTCCAAGCGGCGCAACATTGAATGAAACGACTTGTTCGGATGCCCGCTGCTCGCTCATCCTCCAGACCGCGAAGGCTGGCAGAGTTAGGTTGACGCCATCGGCACGATCCGTGCGTTCATCACCCGCGCCGCAGGTGCGATCAACGAGAGCGAGAGCAAAGATAGATGGGCGCTGGGCACGACCACGCAGACGCAAACACCAACAGCCGTAGGCTGGCGATCGCCCTGGCGCTGACCAGCACCTTCCTGATCGCCGAGGTGGTGGCGGGCTTCGTCTTCAACAGCCTAGCGCTGCTATCGGACGCGGCGCATATGTTCACCGACGCCGCGGCGCTCGCGATCGCCTTGGCCGCCATCCGGATCGGCGCGCGCAAGCCCGACGATCGCCGCACCTTCGGCTACCGGCGATTCGAGATCCTGGCCGCCGCATTCAATGCGATCCTGCTGTTCGGCGTAGCGATCTACGTGCTGGTAGAGGGAATTCGGCGAATCCTTGAGCCCGAGGCCGTGCAATCGACCGGCATGCTGATCGTCGCGGTGCTGGGCCTCGTGATCAACTTGGTGTCGATGCGCCTGCTATCGGGGGGCAAGGACAAGAGTCTCAACGTGAAGGGCGCCTATCTTGAGGTGTGGGCCGACATGCTCGGCTCGCTCGGCGTCATTGTCGGGGCCCTTGTGATCCGCGTAACCGGTTGGCCCTGGGTCGATCCGATCGTGGCCATCGCGATCGGACTGTGGGTGCTGCCACGGACCTGGATTCTGCTGCGCGACAGCACGAACATCCTGCTTGAGAGTGCGCCCCGCGGTATGGTGCTTGCCGAAATCCGCAAGGTCATCGCTGGAACGCCGGGTGTCGCAGGCGTTCATGACCTGCACGTCTGGGTCACCGGCGCGGACCAGACGAGCGCTTCGGCTCACGTGGTGCTGGTCGATGGCGCGGAGGCTGAAGACGTCCGCCTGGCTGTGTCGGCGCGTCTGCGCGACGACTACAAGCTCGAGCACATCACCTTGCAGACAGAGCGCATCCCCTGTGAGGATTCAGCTATCGCGCACCTCTAGGCTAAACGCTCACGCGAAGCTTGGGGCGTGGCACATCCTTCGGGATCCCTCGCGCGCGCCGCTTGCGCCGTGCGAAATAGCGGCTAGCTAGAGCCGACCCGCGTCCACCGCCACCCTACTCGGGCGCCGGGCCCAGGATCCTGGGGCGGAGGTTCTCCTGGACCGCGCGCGCATCGAAGGCGACCGGATCATCCGCGGGCTTCGCGCCGCGGCCCATCACGATCTCAGCAGTGGCCTCGAACTTCTGGATGGTCTGCACGTCCATCTGGCTGGCGAAAAATGGGCTGCCCATGTGAGGATGCCAACTGCTCCAGCCGTGCCCTCCGTGATAACGCCACGTCGGCGCGAAGTGTCCAAAGCGGGACCCGTACCACGACCTGTAGAACGGGTCGGTCTGCGGATCGCTACGGGTTTGCTTATCCGTCCGGCGATCGGCGATGGCGAACCAGTCGTAGCCTTGTGCCTGAGTTAGCTCAGCCGCCCGGAACAGGAGGTAGCTCTCCACCGTCTCGCGGGACGTTAGGCTGTTGCCGGCAAACGTCACCCGCCAACGGTTTGGTTCCAGGCGCTGCTCGGCATATCCGCCGCTGGCCTTTTGGCGCGGGAGGTTCGGCTGATAGGGCGTGGCCGTCGCACAAGCGCTGAGGATCGCGACGCTCAGCAAAAAGACAAGCGTCTTCCCAATGGACGCTAGCGGCTTCGTCTGCGTCATGAGTTCGCGCTTTCGGTTCTGCCGATCCTACCTGACACTACACACGCGCGGGCCTTATCGACAGACCGTCGTCCAGTCGTCGATTCAGTACGCTGATCGAGCCGCCCGACATGAAGCAGCCGCAACAGGCCTACGAAGCCAACCTGAACGTCCTCGAAGATGCGATGGAAGAAAGGACGTCGAATCTCCTAAAGCGCTGACGCTTCGCATGTCCGAGGATGAAACCCCACATGGCTGCGCAAGCAGCTCTCCCGCACGACGCAACTCGCCAACGATGTTAAACGGAGCCCTCAATGAGGAGGCACGCGCCCGCACCCATTTGTGAGACGCGGCCGGGGCGACCGAGCTGGAACAAGGGAGGGCCGAATCCGCCCGGCTTGAACGCCCGCTGATAGACCGACCTTGCAACCTCAGCCTGCGACCTACTCATCCGGGGAACGGACGCAGCTCTCCATCCGGTCGCTGCAACAGCACTTCGACTGGCCGTCCGGCGCCTTTGGCAGCGCTGGCGAACCTAAGAGCCGCTTCCTCGGCGTCCACCTGGTAGGCGTAGCTACCCATCGAGCCGGCGTCGGAGATGACGCGCCAACCGGCCTGGTGCCGCACGATGGCGATGGAAATGGGCATCTGTTGTGTAGCCATATTCTGCCTCCGGTTCAGAGCAGGAGGGGATCCGACTTGCCAATGGCGTGCATCGCGACCGCGCAGCCAGGGAACAGGGACGCGGCCAGCGAGCATGGAGAGCGGTTCGTTGGCGACGTGTGCGCCTAAAACCACTGGGCCTCAATAGTGGCGGTGATGTGATCTACACGCGTCTCGCGCCGACGTCGACGCCTCCATCGGTCCGCCGAACCACGTTCGAAGATTCGGGCCGACATCGGAAACCCGGAGGCGGCGCCGAGCCTTGCCCGCAGGCGGCGCGTCTGCTCTTTGATGGGCATGTTCTTCCTCACGACGGGGCGCGCCGCTCACGAGACGACCCGTCGCCGCGTGGTCGGCGCCGGACGGCTATGCCCATCGGGGATGCGCTAAGCGATGCCGGGAATGCACGCCGAGGCGCATGTCGCCGTGCCGCCGGAGCGGGTTTGGGAGCTGCTCATCTGCTTCGAGGACTACCCCTTGTGGACACGCGCCCTGGCGCTGTCCGGCAAGCTGAAGCCCCACGCGCCCGTCGACTATGTCGTTCCGCTCGCTCGCCCGGCCGGACCGATCCGCCGGCTTGCGCTCCCGTGCGAGGTTACGCGCCTGACGCCAGGGCGTAGCCTGGCGCTGTCTTTCGGGTGGCCCGGCATTATACGCTACGAACTCAGCTTCGAGCTGGAGCGCGACGGGGACGGCAGCCGGCTGCGCCACGGAATTGAGGCTCAGAGCTTCTTGAGTCGCGTGATCGAGGGGCGGCTGCAGCGGCTGCTGAAGCGTCCCTTCGAAACCTTCGTCAACGATGTGCGCCATCGCTTGGCAGCCCCGGCCGCGCCGAAGCCGAAGCCCCCGAGGGCCGGGAAATCCAGAGTGCCCCGAAACCTCCCGCCGCCGAAGAGGGGTCGGCGACGGTAGGCCTGCCCGGGGCAGCCCCAATGCGCCACTGACCTCAGGCTATCTCGGGCAGAATCTCTCACCGCACGAGGTATGCGAGGAGGTCGGCGAGGCCCAGGTTGAAGATGTTGGCGGCGATCTCCCAAATGCTTGGGTGTCGTATCTCCTGCAGCCTCAAATCGGGCTAGATGAACGGGAGGTGACGTACAGCGTTCTCCGGAGGTTCAGGCCCCAAAGTCCATGATGCCTGATCGCCGCGGGCCTTCGCCCCGCGGCAGAGGAGTGGTTCCCATGAAGTACCTCATTGCCGCCGCGGCGGCGCTTTCGGTCCTCGGAGCCTCGGCCGCCATGGCGCAGCCCTACAGCTACGGCGGTCAGCAAGGCTACTACGATCAGCAGCCCTACTATGGCCAGCAGCCCTACTATGGCCAGCAGCAGCCCTACCGCGGCCAAGCCTACGACGATCGCGGCTACGGCGCGCCATACGGCTACGCTCAGCCCTACGCGGGTCGTGGCTATGCCTATGGCGGTCCAGCCTACAACGGCGGGCACGACGGCGCGCGCGCCCACAACTACAGCTACCGCAACGACCGGCACGTTCGCCGGGACCGCCATCATGTCGCTTTCCGCGCGCGCTACGATCGCCACCACTAAGTCGTTTGGCTTGATCCGGGACGCTCCGCCCGCGCGGGCGGGGCGTCTCCAAGGAGTACGAGCGCAGCGCCACCTATGGGCCCCCCAAACGCCCCCTCCAGGAACCGCCAGGCGTCTGCTGGTGACGGGGAGCGATTCTCACGGCGGTGGGCC
>NZ_LSJI01000245.1 GCF_001557235.1 Phenylobacterium sp. CCH9-H3
ATCGTCGGCAGCTTTCCGCTGGGCTGGGCGGCGGACCGCTTCGGCATGGGCCGGGTGCTGCCGGTCACCTACGTGCTGGGCGGAGGGCTGTTCGTGCTCACCGGCGCGCTTCTGGCGGCGCCCTTCGCGGTCGTCCTCGTGCTCTGCGCCCTGTTGGGCTGCGTCTCCGGCGGCAGCCAGTTGCTCCTGAACGCCTTCGCCGGCGGCCTCTATCCGACCGCCCTACGCGCTACCGGGATCGGCTTTGCGGCCACGGCGGGCCGCGGCGGCGCCATCGCAGGACCTGCGCTTTGCGGCTTTCTCCTGGCCGGCGGCGTTCCGGAGGGCGCCCTGCTGGCGTTGCTGTCGACGCCGGCCCTGGCCGCGGCGTTCGCCTGCACGCGGTTGCGGGGAGAGGCGGAACGCGCGCCAAGCCCATCCGCTGCGCCGAAGCGCGCAGCCTGAGATGTGGCGAAGAAATAGAATGACGTTCTTGATCTTGCCGGTGGAATACGCGACCAAGTGGCAGGGCCGAGTCAGTTCGCGCAACTGGGGTGGTCGCAGGCAAGCGGGGGCGTCGGATGGATCAAGACCATGATTGATGTGATCCGCGCCCCGGCGCAGGCGCGCAGCCAGCGGACGATGGACGAGGTCTACCGGTCGTTTGACGCCTTACTGAAGGCCAAGCCCTTCGACGAGATCACGATCGCGGACCTCGCCGCCCACGCCGACGTGGCCGTCGGGTCCATCTATGCGCGCTTCAAGGACAAGAAGGCGCTGCTCGCCGGTCTCCATCTGAAGGTCTCGGACCAGGCGATCGCCTGCATGGGACCGCTCAGCGCCCCATCGAAGTGGGACGGGAAGTCGGACGACCAGATGGTGCGCGGCATCATGAAGGCGATCGATCGCTTCTACCGGCGCGCCGCGCACGTCCTGGGCGCAGCCTATCTGGCCGATACCGGCCACATCACCGAGATGCGGACCAAGGTCTGGCAGGCCGCGGTCGACAACTTCACGGCCCTGCTTGTGGCGCGGGCGCCGCAGAGCGATCCCGGCCAGCTGCATCTGGCGGTGAAGATCATCGTGCGCCTGACGACGGCTGTGGCGATGCAGTCTGTCCTCATCGACTGGATCGGTCGCTGGAAGGGGGCGGTGTCCAACGCGACCGCGCTGGAGCATCTGTCGCGGTTCGCGGTCGACACCATCGCCCGCGCCCAGAGCGGCGCGCTGACGGCGACCGAAGCATCCCTCGACGACCCCGGCTGAGATTCAGACGCGCCGGCTCTCCCGCCGGCTTCGCCGCGCCGATCGGCG
Source organism: Phenylobacterium sp. CCH9-H3 (assembly GCF_001557235.1). Taxonomy (GTDB): domain Bacteria; phylum Pseudomonadota; class Alphaproteobacteria; order Caulobacterales; family Caulobacteraceae; genus Phenylobacterium. Next base: position 1,294 of record NZ_LSJI01000245.1, read on the forward strand.
CCGACGGCGACTTCGCTGCGCGTGCCGATGTCCCTGCCGCCCGGGTTCGCGATCACGTGCGGGCCCCTGAGCTGAGACGCTCCGGCGGAGCGCCACAGTGCTGCCGGCCGAGCGCGCCTGCGCGCTGCCCCGCCCCGCGAAGGCCCTGCGCCCCCAACCAATCCTGGATGCTTGTCTTTATGAGAATGTGATTCTAGAAACAGATTCATATATTGAGGGCACCTGGCAGCGCTTGCAGGGAGGGTGATTGGATGGGCGTGAGTTTCGTCGCCGACGAGTCGTTCGAGAGCTACAGCCGGCGCTTTGCGGAGCATTTCGTGATGACCCGCACGAACGGCGTGATCGAAGTGCGGATGCACGAGAACGGCGACACGCCGAGGTGGAGCTACGAGCTCCATCGGGCCTGGCCGCAGATGTTTGCCGCGGTCGGCGCCGATCGCGAGAACGAACTGCTCATCATCAGCGGGACGGGCGACCGCTGGCTGGCTCAGGGCTTCAACGAGGACAGCTTCGGGATCAGCCATGCGGAGTTCCTGCGACGCTGCTACGACATCTGGTACGTCGACGGGACCAAGCTGCAGGAGAACCAGCTCTGGTCGGTGGATATCCCGATCATTGGCGTCATCAACGGACCGGGCCACCATCTCGAGATCGCGCTTCTGGCCGACCTGACGATCTGCGCGGACGACGTCCGCTTCATGGAGGCCCACATTCCCCTGGGGATGGTGCCGGGTGACGGGCAGTTCCTAGTCTACCAGGAGCTCCTGGGGATGAAGCGCGCCAACTACCTGGCGCTGGCCAACGGCGGTCTCGACGCCGAGGAAGCGCTGCGGGTGGGGCTGGTCAACGAGGTGATGGCCCGCGAACAGCTCCTGCCCCGCGCGCGGGAGCTGGCGGCGCAGATCATGAAGAGCAGCCGGGTGGTGCGGCGCCTCACGACGCAGCTTTCGCGCCGGCGCTGGAAACGGCTCTTCACCGACGACTTCAACATGCACTTCGGCTTCGAACTGTTCGCCTCGACGGTGTCCGAGCATTCGCACGACAGCGTGAAGCTGGGGAGCATCGTCAAATGAGAAAGGCTAAGGCCAGGATAGACCTGACGGGGCGCGTGGCGATCGTCACGGGCGCCGGCGCCGGGCTCGGACGCGCCCATGCCAAGCTCCTGGCGAGCCGCGGCGCCAAGGTGGTCGTCAACGACATGACCCCGGCGGCCGAAGCGGTGGCGGCCGAGATCGCCTCGAGCGGCGGCGAGGCCGAGGCCGCCGTCGCGTCGGTTACCGATGCCAACGCCGTCGAGGCGATGGTCGAGCGTGCACTGGCGCGGTGGGGACGGGTCGACATACTCGTGAACAACGCCGGGGTCCTCCGGGACAGGTCGTTCGCGAAGATGAGCCTGGAGGATTTCCGCCACGTGCTGGAGGTTCACGTCATGGGCGCCGCCGTATGCACCAAGGCCGTCTGGGAAACGATGCGGAGTCAGAATCACGGCCGCGTGGTGATGACGACCTCCTCCTCGGGACTCTACGGTAACTTCGGCCAAGCCAACTACAGCGCTGCGAAGATGGCGCTCGTGGGCCTAATGAATACCTTGGCGATCGAAGGACGAAAGCACGGCATCCGGGTCAATTGCCTGGCGCCCACGGCCTCCACCCAGATGCTGGATGGCCTGCTTCCGCAGGAACACCTCGCACTGCTGAAGCCAGATCTCGTCAGTTCAGGGCTTCTGGCGCTGGTGTGGGACGACGCCCCCAGCAAGACCATTCTGGCGGGTGGAGCCGGCAGCTTCGAGATCAACTACGTGACGCTCACGAAAGGCGTTCATGTCGGCGCGGCGGCCGACGCGCCGGAGCAGCTCGTCGCACGATGGGAGGAGCTGTGTGATCGCGACGGCGAGTTCGTGCCGACCGAGTGCTTCGCTCAAAGCCGACTCGAGCTCATAAAGGCGGGGCTGGAGCTCGACCGCGCACCTTAGACCGCGTCGAAAGGGCGTGCCCACGGCGAGGCCTTCGAACATCCTCGCGCCATCGCCCCCCGCTCCCGATGGCGCGAATCTCCATCATCTCCCGCGAACGTCCGGTTCCTGGCGCGACCGCGATATCTCCGTTGGCGAGACGGACGCGCCCCAGGCTAGGCGAATACCTGTTTGCTGAGGAGGACGTCGACCTTCCGGACATGGGCCGGCTGCGCCAGCAGGCGGTTCATCCGTTCGACGTCGCGGAAAACGTCCCCACCTCCCCCGGCCACGTGGGCGTCGCGCCCCGCGATGTTCGGGAAGACCTCGAAGATGGCGAACGTAGTAGGCGACTGCTGTACAGCGTACCAGGGACCGGTCGCTCGTTCATTCTCGACGCAGGCCCGGATGTCCTTCAGCATCTGAAGGACCTCGGTTTCAAGGCCGGGACGAGCCTCGATCAGGATGTAGAAGGCCTTGCGGCCCTCATCGCCATCCTCACCGGTCATGACGACGCCGCGATGCTGCTGAACTGCCTGCGAGGTCATTGAACCTTCCGTTTCATCCGTGAGCGCGTCCCGGGGCGGGTCGCCGAGGAACCCTCCGGTACGCCGATCGCCACAGACCGGGTTGCCTGCTTGCGCGGTAATCTTGCCTAAAACTGCGAAGCCGCTTTACGCTCGCGATGCTTCCTGTACCGAGGTCTCGATGACCCGACAGCTGCGAGACGCCGTCAGCCGCTACACCGTGGCCAATGCCGGCGCGGGGGGTATCGCCCCTACGGACATCAAGGGCATGACCCTCGTTCGCACGACCGCCGTGGGCGAGCTGCAGTACGCCATCCAGCGCCCGCTGATCTGCCTGGTCGTGCAGGGAGCCAAGCAAGTGACCGTGGGAAGCCAGACCCTGGCGTTCAGCGCTGGCGACTCCATGCTGCTTACGGCCGACGCGCCCACGGTCAACCAGATCACCCGGGCGAGCGGTGCTGCGCCATATCTGTCTTTCGCGCTCTATCTCGATGCAGCGCTGATCGCTGCGCTCTCGGGGGAGATGAGGGCGGCGATGGCGAAGACCGGTTACGCGCTCCGCCTCCAGGCCACCGACGCCGAAGTGGCCGACACCGCGCTCCGGCTCATCAACCTGCTGGAGCGTCCTGCCGCCATTCCCCTGTTGCAGACCCAGCTGGTGCGCGAGATGCACTATTGGCTGCTGGCAGGGCGCCACGGAGCTGCGATCCGGCAGTTGGGCTCTCCCGACAGCCATGCGCGGCGGATCGGCCGGGCGATCGAGATCATCCGGCAGGATTTCGCGTCGACTCTAGGCATCGAACGATTGGCGTCGGCGGCCGGGATGAGCCCATCGACGTTCCACCAGCATTTCAAGGCGGTGACGTCACTGTCGCCGCTTCAGTTCCAGAAACAGCTCCGCCTGATCGAAGCGCGTCGTCTCATGCTGGCCAAGGGAGGGAGGCCTAGCCACGCCGCTTACGAAGTCGGCTACGAAAGCGTGCCGCAGTTCACCCGAGAGTACCGACGCTTCTTCGGGCTGCCGCCCGGCCGCGAGACCGACGCGGCGCGACGCGCGATCCGAGCGGCCTGAGAAATCGGGCCTGCTCGCGGATGCGGGGAATGTCCGCCCTCGAGCCCGATCCCAATGTCACCAACTGGCGCCGAGCGGCCTTCCGGCCGCCAAGTTGGAAAGAGGCCACTCTTAGCTTGGAAAGGGGCCACTCCTAAGTTGGCCCGACAAAGAGTGGCGGCCTCGGAGGGACTCGAACCCCCGACCTTGGCTTTAGGAAAGCCCTGCTCTATCCGGCTGAGCTACGAGGCCACGCGGGGCGGTTCGTGCCACGGGCGAGGCGGCGGGGCAACTGGGGTGGCCAGCGCAAACGAAAACGCCCGGCGGATGAGGCCGGGCGTCTCGCGTTCAAAGCGGGAAGCTGATCAGGCCGCGGCGGCCTGAGTCTTCACCAGCGACTTGTTCAGCATGGCGATGGCCGCGTCGCGGTCGATGCGCTCGATGGCGGCGACCTCGCGGGCCATGCGATCCAGGGCGCTCTCATACAGCTGGCGCTCGGAGTAGGACTGTTCGGGCTGGTTCTCGGCGCGGTGCAGGTCGCGCACGACTTCGGCGATCGAGATCAGGTCGCCCGAATTGATCTTGGCTTCGTACTCCTGCGCGCGGCGCGACCACATGGTGCGCTTCACACGGGCGCGGCCCTTGAGAGTGGTCAGGGCCTTGGACACCACGCCGGTCTCGGCGAGCGAACGCAGGCCGGCCGTCTTGGCCTTGGCGGTGGGTACGCGCAGCGTCATCTTCTCGTGGTCGAAGGTGATGACGTAGACTTCAAGCTTCAGACCGGCGACTTCCTGGGTTTCGATCCCTTGCACCTGACCCACGCCGTGGGCCGGGTAGACGACGTGATCGCCAACCGAGAATTCGTGACCGCTCTTGCTCATCGAGATACCTCTCTATCCGTCCGCGTCGCCGCGGCACATCCGTCGGGCTCCGAATTAGCGAATAGCTGCCCTTCCGCGGGAAGGATCGCGGCAGCGCATCACTTGGAAATTCGGAGCTGACCTCTTAAGACACCCTTCGCCCGTGCCGACATGGGCGCCGGCCGGCTGTTCTAGCTGCAGACCGACGCAGGCGAAGCCTTCGTGTCGTGTCGTTGCCGACATTAACACAAAAATGAGCCGAAAGAAAGGGTTGCGCCGACCCTGGTCGGGCGGTCGCGGAGGTCGGGTTCAGGAGCCGCGGCCGGGCTTCTCGGAGAAGTATTTCTCGAACTTGCCGGTTTCGCGCTCGAAAGCTTCCTTGTCCGCAGGCGGCTCGCCCTTGACCGTGATGTTCGGCCACACCTTCGAGTATTCGGAGTTGATCCGCAGCCACTTGCCGTCCGGATCGTCCTCGGTGTCGGGCTTGATGGCGTCGACCGGGCACTCGGGCTCGCAGACGCCGCAGTCGATGCATTCGTCCGGATTGATCGCCAGGAAGTTCTCGCCCTCGTAGAAGCAATCGACGGGGCACACCTCCACGCAGTCCATGAACTTACATTTGATGCAGGGATCCATCACGATGTAGGTCATGGCGGGTGCTTCAAGGCTCCGGCGGCGCCGCCCTCGTCGGGGGCGCGGGTTTTTCACGGCCGGGGCGCCTCTTGTCAATGCGATGAGGCGCCAGGAATTCTGGAAACAGGGATAGCGGCCTAGCTGAAGGTCTCGGCAAGGTCGCGCTTGCCCGGCGGCGGGCCATAGCGGTTGGCGTGAGGTTGGCCCGGAACCAGGCCAAGGATCGCAAGGGCCGCCAGCGAAACCAGGCCCTGGGCCAGGCCGCCGCCGTCGCCGCCGGCTGAAAGCACGCCCCTTTCGATCCAGCCGACGATCGCCACCGCGACATTGATGAGCGGCGCAAACCAACCGGTGAAGCCCAAGTCGTGCAGACGGCGGATCCACAGCAGCAGCAGCAATGGGCCAAGCACGATCTCGAAGCCTGGCGCCATCATCGCGACAGCGGTCGCCGCGATGAACCAGGGCGCTGCCAGGGCCCAATATTCCCGGCGCCGGGCGCGGCCGGCGATCCAGCGTCCAAAGCCGTCCTTGCTAGGTTCGGCCCTGCCGGCCGCAGCGCTCTCCAGCCTGTCGCTCACGCGCGCCCCCAATTCGCTGAGGAATTGTGGCTCAGCCTTGGCCCAGCGTCGAGTAGAGCGTCCGCGCCTCATCCGCGGGTCCGCGGCGGTCGCCCACGGCCTGTACGGTGATGGCGATCAGCCGGCCGCCGAGGGCGAAGACAAGCTGGTCGCCCACCTTCAGAGGTCGCGCAGGCTTGTCGAGACGGTGCTCATCCTGCCCGGTACGGGTGATCCGGATACGGCCGCTTTCGACGAACTTCGCCGCCAGGGCCCGGGTCTTGAAGAAGCGGGCGCGCCAGAGCCAGACGTCCGCGCGACAGGCGGCGGCCTCGCTCATGCCGACGCGGGTCCGGCCGCCTTCCTTCGCCGGCGTCGCGGCCGGCGGGTGGGCGCCGGCTGGTCCTTCAGCGCGGCGAGGGCGGCGAAGGGCGAGTGCGGCGGGGGCCGGGCGGCCGCGGCATCGACCTTGCGCTCGGAACGGCGGCGCCAGCCGATCGGCTCGTTCTCGCGCGGCTTGTTGGCCGGCGCGAATCCCAGGCCGCGCAGGATCGCGGTCGCCTCCTCGGCGCTCCAGCCCAGGGTCTCGCGGGCGTGTTCAGTCAGTACGGCGCCCCCGTTGCGCACGGGCGCGGCACGTAGCAGCTCGTCCAGCGTCTCCAGTTGCTCCACGGGCGCGGCCAGCCCCTTCACTGCGCGCAGGCCGTGGGCGGCCAGGACCCGTGGCGAAGGCCCCGCCACAGGCAGGCGGCTGAGGACGTCGTGGGGCGGCCGCCAGCCGTCGGCCTCGCGCGCCGTGATCGCCTGGGCCAGCGCCCGGGCCTCCGGCCGCAACAGGCCGGGCAGGTAGAGCGAGAAGGCGCCGATCCGCACGCCCAGGCCCCGCAGCATGCGCCGCTCGACCTGGCTGAGGCCGCGGGTCTCCACCGCCACCTCGGCCCGGTCCAGCACCCCGCCGGACTCGATGAGGCGGTAGGCGACCCCGCGGGCCAGGCCGCGGATCTTCCCTTCGGCCACCGCCGCCTCCAGCCGCCGCAGCGGCGCGAGCCTGCGGCCCGCCTCGGCGGCGACAAAGGCCTCCAGCCGCCGGGCGGCCCGCTGCCGCGCCGCGTCGTGGCCGAGTTCGCCCAGCAGCCGGACCCGAGGCGCGAACGGCTGGCCGCCGGTGATCATGCCGACGACGACCCCGTCCCACAGCACCGCCCCGTCCTGGCCGAGATCGAAGGCCTCGTCGGGCGCCGCCGCCAGGCGGCCCAGGCGACGGCTGATCTCGGGCGCCACGGCGTGCTGGGCGGCTGCGCGCAGGGCCCTCTCCTCAAGAAGGCTGCCGCCCTGGGCCGCCTCGAAGTCCAGACCGGAGAGGCGGCCCACGTAGTGCCCCTCGACGGTGACGGCGCCGTCCGCCGCGACGCCCGCCAGCATCTCCTCCCGCACCCGCAGGCCGCGCATCAGGGCGCTGGTCCGCCGGTCGACGAACCGGGCCATCAGCTTTTCGTGCAGGGTGTCGGAGAGCTTGTCCTCCAGCCCACGGGTCTGCTGCTGCCAGGCCCCGGGATCGACCAGCCAGTCGGGCCGGTTGGCCACGTAGGCCAGGGTGCGGACGCTGGCGAGGCGGGTCGCGAGGGTGTCGATCTCGCCGTCGGTGCGATTCAACTGTTCGTACTGCCGTGCCATCCAGTCGTCGCCGATCCGCCGCCGCCGCTCGGTGAGCTGCAGGAAGAAGGCCTTCACCAGGCCCACATGCTCCTCCCGCGCCACCTTGCGGAAATCGGGAGTCTGGCAGACGTCCCATAGGCGCATGAGGTTGGTCTTGTCGCGGGTCCGGACCTGCACCACCTCGTCCTCGGCCAGGGCCTTGAGCGTAGTCTCGTCCAGCGCCTCGGCCGAGAGTTTCAGGCCCTCGCGGTCGGGCAGCTTCGCCAGGCTGCGGATCAGGGCGGGCAGGGCGGAGAAGTCGAGCTTCGAATTGCGCCATTCGGCGCCGGCGACAGGCTCGAACGCGTGGTGTTCCACCGCCTCCACCAGGTCGGGGTCCATGTCCTCGGCCTCGCCGGTGACGCCGAAGGTGCCGTCCTTCTGGTAGCGGCCGGCGCGGCCCGCGATCTGCCCGATCTCCTGCGGATGGAGAAAGCGCGTGCGGCGGCCGTCGAACTTGCGCAGGCCGGCGAAGGCCACGTGGTCGACGTCCATGTTCAAGCCCATGCCGATGGCGTCCGTCGCCACCAGGAAGTCCACCTCGCCCGACTGGTAGAGCGCGACCTGGGCGTTGCGGGTGCGGGGGCTGAGGCTGCCCATGACCACCGCCGCCCCGCCGCGCTGGCGGCGGATCAGCTCGGCGATCGCGTAGACCTGCTCGGCGCTGAAGGCGACCACCGCCGAGCGGCGCGGCAGCTTGGTCAGCTTCTTCGGACCCGAATAGGTCAGCTGGCTGAACCTGTCGCGGGTCTGGATCTCGGCGTGCGGCAACAGGCGGCGCACCAGGGGCGCCATGGTCCCGGCGCCCAGCAGCATGGTCTCGGACCGGCCGCGCGCATGCAGCAGGCGGTGGGTGAAGACATGGCCGCGCTCGGGATCGGCGCAGAGCTGGATCTCGTCGACGGCCAGGAATTCCACCTCGACGGAGAGCGGCATCGCCTCGACGGTGCAGACGTAATACTGCGGCCGGGGCGGGACGATCTTCTCCTCGCCGGTGATCAGGGCGACGCAGCGGACGCCGCGCGCCTTGACGATGCGGTCGTAGATCTCGCGCGCCAGCAGCCGCAGCGGCAGTCCGATCATGCCGGACGCGTGCCCCAACATGCGCTCCACCGCCAGGTGGGTCTTGCCGGTGTTCGTGGGCCCCAGCACCGCCACCAACCGGGACGGCGCCGCGCCCGAAGGGCGGTCGCTCATGGCTTCAACGTGGGATGGCCGGGGGAGTCGGACAAGCGGCGCCTCGCCATCCGCGGCGAAGAGCGGCGCTGATGTTCTGTGCAAACACCGTTCGGCGCTTAGGAATTGCGCAGCCGTCGCCGCCCGCTAGGGTCGCGCCCGATCGTTCGCTCATTCGGGATTCCCGCCCATGACCACCCGCCGTCACCTGCTCCTCACCGGGGCCGCCCTGGGGCTCGCCGCCTCGCCCCTGGCCGCCTTCGCCGCAGAGGGCGAAGGAGTGAACGATACGCGGCTCGCCGGGTTGCTCGACGCTTTCGTGAAGGAGATCCTGGCCGATGCGCCGCAGACCGCGAGCAGCCTCGGCAAGGACAAGGGAGCCGACGCGGCGTTGAAGCGCCGGCTGGACGACGTCTCGGCGGGAGGGCGGGCGAAGCAGATCGCCGCCTACGCCGACCGCGCGAAGCGCCTGCGGGCCCTGCCGCGCGCCAGCCTGCGGGGTCGCGACCTGACCACCTACGACAGCGTGCTCTACGCCCAGGACGTGGGCGCCGAGGGCGGCCGGTTCGGCTACGGCAAGGACTATGCGAACCCCTATGTGGTCAGCCAGCAGGACGGGACGGTGGTCAACACCGGCGAGTTCCTGAACGCCCAGCACCTGATCGAGACCCGTGACGACGCCGAAGCCTATCTGGCCCGTCTCGAGCAGTACGGGACCGCGCTGGACCAGGAGAGCGACCGGATCAAGGACGCGGCCGGCAAGGGCGTGATCCTGCCCGACTTCCTGCTGGCCACGGCCCTGCGGCAGGGCGAGGAGGCTCGCGCCCAGGATCCCGCCGCCACGCGGCTGGTCGGCTCGCTGGCCGAGCGCGCCAAGGCCAAGGGGATCGACGGCGACTGGCAGGCCCGCGCCACGGCCATCGTGGCGCAGAAGGTGTATCCGGCGCTGGAGCGCCAGATCGCGGTGCTGAAGGCGCAGCAGCCCCGCGCCACCCATGACGCCGGCGTCTGGAAGTTCCGGGACGGCGCGGACTATTACCGCTGGGGCCTGAAGTACAACACCACCACCGACCGCGCCCCGGCCGAGATCCACAAGGCGGGCCTGGAGCAGGGCGCCGAGATCGACGCCATGATGGACGGCATCCTCAAGGCCCAGGGCTTCACCCAGGGGACGGTGGGCGAGCGCATGGGCGCCCTGACCAAGGATCCCAGGTTCGTCTATCCGAACACCGAGGCCGGCAAGCGCGAGGTGCTGGCCTATATCGAGGGGCGGATCGCCGCCATCCGGCCCTTCATCCCCAAATTCTCGAAGCTGGACCTCAAGGCGCCGGTCGAGGTGCGCGCCGTGCCCAAGGAGATCGAGGCTGGCGCGGGCCTGGGCTACATGAACTTCGCCGCCCTCGATGGGTCGCGACCGGCCATCTACTACGTGAACCTCAGCGACACCTCGAACTGGCCGAAATACACCCTGGCCAGCCTTTCCATGCACGAGGCCTTGCCCGGCCACGCCTGGCAGGGCGCCTACCTCGCCGAGCGGCCCGGCGAGATCCACACCATCGCCTCGCTGATGAACTTCGGCGCCTTCACGGAGGGCTGGGCCCTCTATGCCGAACAGCTCGCCGACGAGGTGGGCCTCTATGCGGACGATCCGATGGGACGGCTCGGCTACCTGCAGGCCCTCCGCTTCCGCGCGGCGCGGCTGGTGGTCGACACCGGCCTGCACGACAAGCGCTGGACCCGCGAGCAGACGGTGGCCTGGATGGTCGCCGCCACCGGCCGCTCGACCGGCGCGATCACCAGCGAGGTCGACCGCTATTGCGCCAGCCCGGGCCAGGCGTGCGCCTACAAGACCGGCCACAACGAGATCGTGCGCCTGCGGGCCAAGGCGAAGGCGGCCCTCGGAGACCGCTTTGACCTGCGCGACTACAACGATGCGGTGGTGACCACGGGCGGATGTCCGCTGGCGGTGCTGGAAGGGGTGGTGGACCGCTACGTGGCGGGCGCCAAGCCGGCCTAGCGCGGGGGCTCCAGCCGGAACCCGAGCGGCAGCAGGGCCTCGATGGCGTGTGTCTCGACCGCGCCGTCGGGGCCGACGCTGACCACCTCGCAACCGGGCTCGGAAAGCTCCCAGATCTTCTGCCGGCAGCCGCCGCAGGGCCAGATGAGGCCGGGCAGGGACGAGGCGAGCCACACCCGGCGGATCGCCTTGTGGCCGTCCGTCACCATCGCCGAGATCGCGCTGGCCTCGGCGCAGACGCCCTGCGGGTAGGCCGCGTTCTCGACGTTGACGCCGTAGTGGATCGAGCCGTCTTCGGCCTCGACGCCCGCGGCCACGTGCACGCCGGAGTAGGGCGCATGGCTGTGCGCCAACAGGCGGCGCAGTTCCGCGGCGATGGCGGGCGGGGCGGAGGTCGGCATGTTTGGAGGGGATCGTCCCAGGGCGTTGGAGGGACGGCGAAGTCTAGGCTGGTCGACCGGCTGCGTCCATGCGCCGGGGCTCGCGCGGCGCGCATTGCCCAAACCGGAGGACAATACGAGCCGTCTGGAGGCCAGGCGCCGCAAGGCCGCCGCGTTCTGCGGGGAATTGGCTAGGCTCCCGACCCTTTCCCGACTCGGAGCCCGGCATGCGCCTCCTGCTGATGTCCGTCGTCTTGGTTGTCATGCCAGGCCTCGCCCTCGCCGCGCCCCTTCCGGCCCCGGTGGCGCGGATGATCGAGGCCGCTGCGGAGACCCCCGGCGCCCTTGCGACGGTGGCTGAGGTGGCGCGCCGCACCCACCCGGAATCCCTCGACGAGATCGACGCCCAGGTGGCGGCGCTGACCTCGCGAGCCGAGGAGGAGAGAGTCGCCCGGATCACCAGCCTGCGCTTCCGCGACGGCTGGAAGGGCGAGGGCCAGGCCGGCGGCTTCATCAGCACCGGCAACAGCGAGGATATCGGCGGTTCCGCAGGCCTGTCCTTCGCCAAGGAAACGCTGCGCTGGCGGCACGAGATCCGGGCGCAGGGCGACTACCAGCGCTCGGGTGGGGCGGTCTCCAAGGAGCGCTACTTCGCGGGCTACGCCGGCCAGTGGAAGCTGAACGGCCGCTCGTTCGTGGCGGTCTCGCTGTCGGGCGAGCGCGACCGGTTCGCCGGTTTCAGGAGCCGATTCTCGGAGAGCGTCGGCTTCGGTTACCGGCTGGTCGAACAGCGGGACCTGCGCCTGGACGTCCAGGCCGGCCCGGCGCTGCGGCAGATCAACTACTACGACCGCAGCGACGAGGTCGCCTTCTCGGCGCGGCTGGGCGGCGATCTGTCCTGGACGATCCGGCCGGACCTCGTCTTCACCCAGAACGCCACGGTGTTCCTGGATTCGGTGAGCTCCTCGCTCACCGCCACGACCGCGCTCACCACCAAGCTGCGCGGCGACCTTTCCGCCCGGGCCTCCTTCGACGTGCGCGCCGAGACCGAGCCACCGGCCGGGCGCGAACACACCGACACCACGACCCGGGCGAGCCTGGTCTACAGCTTCTGACCCTGCGTCGGATTGGCACAGCCTTTGCGCAGCATCCCGCAACAGGGAGTTGCGTATGTCCATGTCTATCAGCGGGATCGGCAATTCTTTCCCGGTCGATCGGGTCAAGCGTCACCATGAGGTAGGTTCTGCCCTGACCGACCTCGCCGGCGCGCTGACGCCGACGCCGCCGGAGACAGTTCAGCTGCAGATGGTCCCCCAGGGCGCCTTGGTGCGCGTCGACGCGCAACTCCTGGCTTCCGCGGAGATGTGGAGCGGCGACGCCGCCGATCGGGCCCGCGCCGCCCGCGCCTACGGCCTCGCCAGCATGTCGGAGGTCGGCATTCTGACGCCGACGCCTCCGCCGGAACCGATGCAGGAGGTCTCCGGACTGGGCTTCATTTCCGGCGACGTGTTTACCAGCGGCGATCCCGACGCGCTGAAGAGCTATGTCCGCGACCAGGTGGCCGACGCCCGCGATGCGGCGCGTCGGGAGCGCGATCTGAGCCGGGAGCTGGGGACGGAGGTGCGGCTCGCCTTCGACCCCAACCTCGGCCAGGAGGTTGCGCTGACCGCCGGTGACGCAGGGTTCGAGGCCGTCCGGGGCGCCCGGGCGATGCTCGCCGACATGCGCCACGACCTGCAGAAGATGGGCCTGAACCCTGCGGACTTCCGCGACCTGCTGGCCGTCTAGCTAGTCCAAGGTGCGGCGGTAGCGCGCCATGGCGAGCGCCGTCACCACCAGTACGAAGGCGGTCAGGGCCGCGAGTTCGCGCCATTGGTCGCCGAGCCCCTGCGATTTCAGCAGCGAGCCTCGCACCACGCGCAGGAAGTGCGTGACGGGGATCACTTCCCCGATCCACTGCGCCCAGGCCGGCATGCCGCGGAACGGGAACATGAACCCCGACAGCAGGATCGACGGCAGGATGTAGAAGAAGCTCATCTGCATGGCCTGGAGCTGCGACCTCGCCACCGTCGAGATGAGAAAGCCCAGGGCCAGCGAGCCGGTGATGAAGAGTGCGATGCCGGCCGACAGGCCGATCCAGCCGCCGCCCATCGGCACCTGGAACAGGGTCGCGGCCATGACCAGGATGATCGCGGTCTGGACCAGCCCCACGAAGACGTAGGGCGCGAGCTTGCCGATCATCACCTCAAGGGGCTCCAGCGGGGTGGACAGCAGGGTCTCCATCGTCCCGCGCTCGGTCTCGCGGGTGACGCTGAGCGCCGTCATCATCACCAGCGTCAGGGACAGGATGATGCCCAGGAGGCCCGGCACGATGTTGTAGGCGGTGATGGCCTCGGGGTTGTAGCGGCGATGGACGACCACTTCGAACGGCGCGTCACCCTGCCGAGGCGCGAGGGCGCCGGCGAGGTCGTGGCGCAGGGCGTGGGCCGGCAGGGCGGCGAGGGCGGCGACGGCCCCGCCGGTGGCCGAAGGGTCGGTGGCGTCGGCCTCCACCAGGATCTGGGCGCGGTCTGCGCGGGCGACCCGGCGGCTGAAGTCGCCCGGTATGGTCACCGCGAACTGGACCTCGCCATCGCGGAGCAGCCGGTCCAACTCGGCCGGGCTGCGCGCCTGGGCCACGAAGTCGAAATAGGCGGAGTTCTTCAACGCCGCGACGATGGAGCGGGCATGGCGGCTGTCCTCCTGGATCAGGACGGCGGTGGGCAGGTGGCGCGGCTCGGTGTTGATGGCGTAGCCGAACAGCGTGAGCTGCACGACGGGGATGGCCAGCATCATGGCGTAGGTGATGCGGTCGCGGGTGAGCTGCTTGAACTCCTTCACCAGGACGGCGAACACGCGGAGCCACGACAGGCCGCTCATCGAATGTTGTCCTGGCTCTGGCCCATGAGCTGGATGAACACGTCCTCGAGCGTGGGCGGGACCTCGCTCCAGCGGTAAGGAGCGCGACGGTAGGGCTTCACCGCCGCTTCCAGGGCGGACCGGTCGGTCCCGCTGACGTGGATGGCCGCGCCGAAGGCGGCCGCGGTCTCGACCCCGGCCGCCCCGGCCAGATCGTGGGCCAGCCGGTCGGCGTTCGGCCCTTCGCCGTGCAGGGTGACCAGGCCCGACGCGGCGATCACCTCCGCCGCCGTCCCGCGGGCGATCAGCCGGCCGTAGCTGATGTACGCGATCTCATGGCACCGCTCGGCCTCGTCCATGTAGTGGGTGGAGACCAGGACGGTCAGGCCCTCGGCGGCCAGGGCATGGATCTCGTCCCAGAACGTCCGGCGCGCCTTGGGATCGACGCCGGCCGTGGGCTCGTCCAGCAGCAGCAGCCGGGGCTCGTGCAAGGTGGCGGCGGCCAGGGCCAGCCGCTGCTTCCAGCCGCCCGAGAGCGTGCCCGCCAACTGGCCACGCCGCGACGTCAGTCCCAGCCGCTCCAGCGCCGCGTCGACCCGTTCGCGCCGGCGGTCCAGGCCATAGACCCGGGCCGTGAACTGCAGGTTCTCGGCGATGGTCAGGTCCTCGTAGAGCGAGAACTTCTGGGTCATGTAGCCGGTCCGCCGCTTCACCTCGTCGGCCTGCGCGATGATGTCGAAGCCCAGCGCCTCGCCCGAGCCCGAGTCCGGCGTGAGCAATCCGCAGAGCATCCGCAGGGTGGTGGTCTTCCCGGAGCCGTTCGGGCCCAGGAATCCGCAGATCCGCCCGGCCTCGACCTGGATCGTGACGTCGTCGACGACGTGCTTGTCGCCGAACGACTTGTTCAGGCCGTGGACGTCGATGGCCAGGGTCATGTGGCGGCGCGCCTCACGACAGGGGCTCCACGTCGACCGGCTGGCCGGGGTTCAGGCGCGCGCTGGGGCGGGCTTCGACCAGATAGACCAGGCGGTCGCGCGCCTCGCGGCTGTAGATCACCGGCGGGGTGAACTCGGGCCGGGGCGCGACGAACTCGATGCGCGCCGACAGCCCTTTGGCGCAACCGTCGCAGGCGAAACGGACCGTGCGGCCGATGCGGTACGCCGCCAGCTGCCGCTCGGGCACGAAGAAGCGCACCTTGATCCGTTCGTCCGGCAGCAGGGACAGGATCGGCTGGTTGGCCGGCGCCCATTCGCCCGGATGGAAGAACACGTCCTCCACCCGCGCCTTGGCCGGCGCGCGCGGCGCCACCTCGGCCAGGCGGGCGGCGGCGCCCGTCACCGCGGCCTCCGCCTGCGCCACGCGGGCGTCGGCGGCGCGCACCTGGTCCTCGCGGGCGCCCAGCAGGGCGGCGTCGCGCTGCTTGCGGGCGGCCCGCACCTGGGCGTCGGCGGCGTCGGCGGCGGCGCGCGCGTCGTCCAGGCGGGCCGGCGCGTACCAGCCCTGGCGGACCAGGGGTCGGACCCGCCGCAGATCGGCGTGGGCGTCGCGGGCGCGGGCCTCCGCGGCGGCGATGTTCGCCTCGAACACCGCCAGCTCGGCCGGCCGCTGGCCCTTGCGGGCGTCCTGCGCCTGGGCCTGGGCGGCGGCGGCTTCCGCCGAGGCCTGATCGGCCTGGGCGCGCACCTGGGCCGGATCGACCACGAACAGGGCCTGGCCGGCCGCCACATCCTGGCCGCGCGCCACGCTGACCTGGCGGACCGTCCCGGCGACGGGCGCGGCCATGTACAGCGGCTCGCCCTCGACATAGCCGGAGAGGGTGGCGGGCCGGTCCATCCTTGGGACCCAGATCACCAGGGCGGCGATCACGGCGGCCGCGCCGATCAGCCCGGCCACCAGCAGGCGCTGACGGGTCATGGTCATGCGCGGGCTCCTTCCGTGAGCAGGCCCAGCAGCAGGGTGTCGATGTGCTGGCTCATCACGGCGGGGAGGTCGAACGGCTCGGCGCCGACCGGCACGAAGGTCTCGCGCCAGAGCACTGCGACCAGCAGCGGCGAGATGAGTTGCAGGGCGTAGATGCGGGGGTCGCCCGGTTTGACCTCGCCCCGGGCCTGGGCGGCGGCGATGGCGGCGGTCAGGGTCCCGAGGGCCTGGGACACCAGCTCGTCATGCCAGACCCGCGCGATTTCCGGGAAGTTGCCCGCCTCGCCGACCACCATCTTCAGCACACCGCCCAGCGGCGTATGGGTCACCACCCAGGCGATGTGCCCGGTCACGCCGCGCAGCAGGTCGGCCAGCGGCCCCGGGTGGGCGGCGGCCATGGCTTTCACCGCGCCGACGTTGGGGGCGATGGCCTGGCCGACGACCGCGCGGAAGATGTCTTCCTTGGTCTCGAAGTAGAGATAGATCGCCCCTTTGGAGACCCCCGCCCGGCGGGCGATGTCCTCCAGCTTCGCCGCGGCGAACCCCTTCTCCGCGAAGACCGCGAGCGCGGCCTGCACGATTTCCGCGGGCCGGTCGGCCTTGCGTCTTCGGAACTTGGGCGCGCCGGCGTCCATGGATCGCTCTTTAAATAACTGACTGGCCGGTTAGTAACAGCTGCGGCGCGACAGCGCAAGCGGAACCGTGTTCGCCCGGCGGCGACCGGTCGCATGGTTAAATTTGGCGGCTCCGCCTATTTTTCGCCCCGGTCCGAAGCCAGGACCCATCACATCGCCGCCTTCGGCGCGGCGTTCCAGTCAAACCGCCACGAAGCTTGGCAATAGTCCAAGTGCGGCGTGCATTTGTTGAGTGAAGGATCCTGGATGAAGTTGGGCGTTCCCACGCGTTTGCTTGAGCTGGTCGAAACGAAACCTGCGCTGTTGGTATTTATAGTCGCGCTTGTCACGGCGACGGCCGCTGCTGCGGCGCCGCTCAGCCAGCCGGGGCATCGGATCACTCTGGCGACGGCGGTGGAACGCGCCATCGAGCGGGCGGATCCGCCAGCGGAACCCACGCCGATGGAGCGGGTGTGGGACGGCGCCGACGTCGACGGCGACGGCCGCGCCGACTTCGCCAATCCGACGGGCCTCGAGCCTCGCGAGCATGACGCCTATGGCGCCGGCCAGTTCGGAGCGCGCCGCGACGGGGGCAGCCGTCGGCACGAAGGCGTGGACTACCGCGCCCAGGCGGGCCAGGACGTCGACGCCCCGATCTCCGGCTATGTCACCAAGATCGGCTACGCCTATGCGGGCGATCAGAGCCTGAAGTTCGTCGAGATCACCAATCCAGCCCTGAACTACGCCGCTCGGGTCTTCTATGTGAAGCCGACCGTCGATGTGGGCGATGCCGTGGCCATCGGCCGTCCGATCGGCAAGGCGCACTCGCTGCAACGCAAGTACCCCGGCGGCATGACCGACCATGTGCACCTCGAGATCATCGACCGGCGGGGCGCGCGCCTCGACGCGACCCGGATGATCGTCGCGCAATACCGCCCCGCGGCGACCACTCTCGCGGCAGCCGACTAGGGCCGAAACTCCTAGCGGGGGGCGAAGCCGAACGCCCGCTCGATCTGGACGAGGACGATCACCGCGCCGGCGGCGGCGAAGACCATGATCGCGCGCCAGGGGATCAGGCGAGGTCCCTTCATCGGATTCGGCGGCCGCGCGCCGCGCCAGCCGGCGAAGGCGGACAGGGCGGCGAGGCCCAGCCCCAGGGCGACAAGCAGGCGCAGATCCATGCCGGACCCCTACGCGAACCGACGACGGCCATCCACAGGAATGGGCGGCGCACACCAGATGTAGCGTTAAGCGTTCGTTTACACCCCAGGAATCGGTCGGTAGCGTCCCAGGCTAGGCGGAGAAGCGATTCGGATGAGCGCGGGGGCGCCCTGGAGCGTCAAGGGGATCGACCCGAAGGCCCGCGAGGTCGCGAAGGACCTCGCCCGTCGTTCCGGCATGACGCTGGGCGAATGGCTGAACCGGGTGATCCTCGAGGACGACGTCCCGGACGAGGTGACGGCCGAGGCGCAGTTCGGCGACCGTCCGTTCCGCGCCCAGGCCCCGCGTCTGCGCGCGATCTCGCCGCCCGCGCCGCCGCCGGCCACGCCGCCGGACATGGCCCGCATCGCCCACGCCCTGGACCGGCTGACCGACAGGATCGAGGCGTCGGAGACCCGAACCGGCCTCGCCATCAACGGCGTCGAGCATTCCGTCCGCCAGGCTCTGGCGCGGATCGAGACCACCGAGCGCGAACAGCATGCGGCGGCTACGCGCCTGGAGGGCCTGCTTGCGGAGTCCTCGGCCGAGCAGAGCTATTTCGGCGAGCGCCTGCGGCGGCTGGAAAGCGAGGCCGGCGGCGGCCCCCGCTCCATCGAGGCGTTGCGGCTCATCGAAGCCCGGCTCAGCCGCATCGAGCCGGCGGTGGTGGTCGACACCGTGCTCCAGCGGCTGGGCGACCGGCTGGCCACGGCGGAAGCCCGCACGGCCTCGGCGCTCGAGGGGCTGCAAGGCGCGCTGGCCGCCCTGGACCGCCGGATCGGCGCGGTGGAAGGCGCCGGGAGCGAGCAGGCTGAGCTGAAGTTCGAGGCCCTGGCCCAGGTCCTGACGCACCGGGTCGAGGCGGTCCGCGCCGAAGTGGCGGAGAAGATCGCCTCGGCCGGCGGAGAGAACCGGTTCGCCGAGCTCGCCGAACAGGTCCGCGCCGCGGAGCGCCGCTCGGCCCAGGCGGTCGAGGACATCGGCCGGCAGGTGCTGTCCATGGCCGAGGCCGTGGGCAAGAAGCTGATCGAGGTGGACCAGCGCGGCGCCGAAGCCATCGATCAGGTGGGGTCCGAGATCGCCCGGATCGCCGGTGCGGTCGAGCAGCGCCTGGCGCGCGGCGAACACGCGCAGGCCGAGGCTTTCGAGCGCTTCGGGGCGGAACTGGCCGCCATCCGCGAGCGCATCGCGACAGCCCCGCCGCCCGCCGCGGCCCCCGCCACGGAGCCCGTGGCGGCCTATGTCCCCGAGCCGGAGGCCTTTTTCCTCCCGCAATCGACGGTCGAGGATGCGGCGGAGGCCGCCGCCGAAGCGGCCGCCGAGCCGGAGGACGATCCCCTCGATGTCGCGTCGGCGGCTGCCGATCTCGACGAGCTCGATCCGCTGGCCGAGGCCATGCGCATCCTGGGGCCGCCGCCGGAGCCGGAGCCGGAGCCGGAATCGGCGCTAGCCGTAGAGGCGGCTCCCGAACCGGAACCCGCTGCCGCCGTGTTCGGGCCGGAGTTCTACTCCCGCGCGGAAACCGCCGACGACATCGCCGCGGTGGCCGAGATCAGCGCCGAGACCGTCGCTCCGCCCTGGCGGCGCCTGGACCTGGAGATTCCCGAGCCGCGGATCCCGGAGACGTTCCAGCCGCTGGACGACGAGGACGACGACGACCTCTTCCAGTCGGCCGAGCCGATCGATCCGATCCGGGAGCTCTCGACCCGCCAGGTGATCGAGCAGGCCCGCGCCACCGCCCGGGCCGCCCAGGAGGCCAAGGCCGCCGGCCCCGCCAAGGTGCGCGCCAAGATGAAGGCCGCCGCCTCCGGCCGGCTGTTCCAGGGGTTCAACACCCAGAAGGCCAAGGGCGCGCCGCGGCACTCGGCGCTGCAGACCGCGCTGCTGGTCGCCGGCGGGGCGGCGTTCATGAGCGTGGGAGCGGCCGGCCTCACCCTGATGCAGGCGCCGAAGGAGCCGACCCCGGCTCCCGATCCGGTCGCCCTCACGCCCGACGGCTCGCCCGCCCGCGCCTCGATGGCGCTGGGCCCGACCGGCTTCGCGGCCGCGCCCCGGCCTCAGCCCGCCTTCGAAAAGGTGCGCGCCGACGTGGAGGCGGGCGTCCCCGGCGCGCTCGACACCCTCAAGTCCCTGGCCGAGGCGAACCACGCCCAGGCCCAGCTCTATCTCGCCCAGCTCTACGACGAGGGGGGCGCGGGCCTGCCGCAGAACCCGGCCGAGGCGCGGCGGCTCACCACCTCGGCCGCCGAGAACGGCGACGTGAAGGCGATGCACAACCTCGGCGTCTATCTCTTCCGCGGCGAGGGCGGCCCCCAGGACCTGACGAGCGCCGCCCAGTGGTTCGGCAAGGCGGCGGCCGCGGGCGTGGTGGAAAGCCAGTACAACCTGGGCCTTCTCTACCAGTCCGGTTCGGGCCTTCCGAAGGACCTCGTGCGCGCAAGGGCCTGGTTCGAGCGCGCGGCCGCCAAGGGCGACGAGCAGGCCCGCAAGGCGCTCTCGGAGATGGGGCCCAAGCCCCAACTCAAGCCGGTGAGGTCCACGGAGACCGCGGCGCTGACGCCTCACAGCATGAACGTCCGCCAGACCCAGCTCGTCCTGACGCGCCTGGGCTACTACGACGGCCCGCTGGATGGCCGCGCCAGCGTCGCCTACGACCGCGCGCTGGCCGAATATCGTCGCGATCAGGCCGGCGGCCCGCCGCTGCACGTCGACCGGCGTTGACGGTAGGGCCGGGGCGGAAGTAGGCCCGGTCGTGGACATTTACCTGCCCATCGCCGAGGTGTCCGTGAACGCCCCGCTGATCGTGCTCCTGGGCGCGGCCGTGGGCTTCATCTCGGGCATGTTCGGCATCGGCGGCGGCTTCCTCATGACGCCCATGCTGGTGTTCCTGGGCATTCCAGCGCCGGTGGCCGTCTCGTCGATGGCCAACCACGTGGCCGCGTCGTCCATGTCCAGCGTCATCGCCTACAGCCGGCGACGGGCGGTCGACCTGCGCATGGGCGCGGTGCTGGCGGCGGGCGGCGTCATCGGCGCCTTCGCCGGCGTCGAGCTGTTCCGCTGGCTGCGGCTGCTGGGCCAGGCGGACCTTGTGGTCTCGCTCTCCTACCTCCTCTTCCTGGGCGTCATCGGCGGCCTGATGCTGATGGAGAGCCTGGGCGCCATCCTGCGCCGGCGCCGCAACGAGCCCCCGCCGCCGCGCCGCGACCGCCGGCCGGTCTGGCTGTACGGCCTGCCGCTCAAGATGCGGTTCCCGCGCTCGCGGCTCTACATCAGCGTGATCCCGCCGCTGGTCCTGGGCGCCTTCGTGGGGGTGCTGTCGGCGATCATGGGCGTGGGCGGCGGCTTCATCCTGGTGCCGGCCATGGTCTACATCCTGCGCATGCCGGCCGGCATGGTCGTGGGCACCAGCCTGCTGCAGATCATCATCACCACCGCGCTCACCGGCGTGCTCCAGGCCGGTCGCAACCAGACCGTCGACATCGTGCTGGCCACCCTGCTCCTAGTCGGCGGCATCGTGGGCGCCCAGTTCGGCGCCCGCGCCTCGTCGCGTTTCCGGGCGGAAGAGCTGCGGGCGATCCTGGCCCTGATCGTCCTGCTGGTGGGCCTGCGAATGGGCTTGGGCCTGTTCCTCACGCCGGACGAGCCGTTCGTCCTGATGTCGGGGATGGGCTGATGGTCGCGCTCGCCGCCCTAGCCGCCGCCACCGTCGCCGTCGTGCCGACGCCGCCCCTGCCGCCGGCGCCCGCCGCGCAGGGCGCGCCGGTGATCTCGGCGGCGCTGACCGACACGACGGTGCAGGTGAAGTCCGACTTCCGCGGCGCCCGCATCGTGCTCTACGGCGCCGTGTTCGACGCCGCCGCCCGTCCTTCGGACGTCGTGGTGCTGGTGCGTGGTCCCGAACAGCCCGTCCGCCTGACCCGCAAGCAGCGGGTCGCCGGACTCTGGCTCAACAGCCGCCCCGTGGTGTTCCGCGGTGCGCCGGGCTTCTACCGCGCCGCATCGAACCGGCCGCTGGGAGATATCGCCACCTTCGGGACACTGCGGCGGCTGGGCGCGGGGGTCGACCACCTGCCGATCAACGCGCCGGCGGAACAGCACATCGAGACCCGCTATGGCGTGCGCGACGTGGTCGTCTCCAGCCTGGGCCCCGACTACTACGACTGGCGCCGAGCGGTTGTCCGGCTGAAGGAAAAGGCGGGGCTGTATCACGAGGACGGGCGCGGGGTGCGCTTCGTCGACCGTGGCCTGTTCCGGGCCGAGATCGCCCTGCCCACCGGCGCCCCGACCGGCGTCTACCGCGCCGAGATCCTGCTGTTCCAGAACGGCAAGCCGGTGGCCAGCCGCGCGCGGACGCTCACCGTCGAGAAGGTGGGCATCGAGCGGGCTCTTTACGTGTGGGCCCATGACAGGCCATGGTCATACGGTCTGGCGGCCATGGCCTTCGCGCTGGCGGCCGGTTGGGCGGCCTCGGCGGCATTCCGGAGAGACTGATTGCTCATGGATGACGTGCGACCCGCCGCCAGGGCGGAGTCCATTCCCGTCGCGCTTTGGGGCATCGCGCTGATCGCGCTGGCGCCGTTTCCCGTCGCCGCCCTGCTGTTCGCCTACGGCTCTGCGCAATGGGCCGCCCCGTCCCTGACCCTGCTCATCGCATGGTCCGCCATCACCCTGGCTTTCCTGGGCGGCGTGCGCTGGGGCCTGGAGACGCGCGAGCCCCGTCCGCGCGTTGCGCGCCAGGCATTCTCATTTCTCTGCGCCGTGGGCGCGGTCATGATCCTGCTCGCCCGAGGTCGCGCGCCGGACAGCTGGATCCTGGGCGGTTTCCTGACGGCGTTCCTGATCCAGTGGCTGTTCGATCACCAGACGCCCGACACGCCGTCGCGCTATCCGATCCTGTCCACCGCCGTCACCGGCAGCGCCTGCGTGTCGCTGGCCCTGGCGCTGGAGAAGGCGATGAACGGCTAGGAAGCGCGCACTCGCCCCGCCGGATCGACCGTTCGTCGCACGCTGGATGACAACACTCGCCGACGCATGTGATTTCGCCGCCATCGCGACGCTGAAGCGTCGCGCCGCGGGGATGCTTTCGAATGGACTTGGCGGAGGCCCAGGCGCGCCTGGGGCAGTTCCTGTCGCCGCTCGCTGTAGACGAGTTCCTGGGGCCCGGTCTTTCGGGCGGTTTCCGGTTGGCGCGCCATGACGGCCATTCCTCGCGCCCGGCGTTGCTGGGCGCCGATCCCAAGGCGGTGCTCGCGGACGCCGTCCATCTGGCTCCGGAGCTGACGTATCACTCGGCCAATGCATCGGGCCCGCCGCCCGACCTCTCAAGCGTCCGAGACGCCGCCGACTTCCGCGAGCGCATAGCCGCCTTCCACGCCCGCAACTATTCGATCCGCTTCCCCGACCTGCGCCCGCTGTCGCCCGAGCTCGACGGCCTGGCGCGGGCCCTGGAACTGCTGATCCAGGGGCCGGTCACCGCCTCTGCGTTCTGGAGCCGTGGGGGCATGCGGGCGCCGGTCCACTACGACGACCACGATCTGATCGTCGTCCAGCTCGAAGGAACCAAGCGCTGGTACGTCGCCACCCGGCAGTCCGAGCTGTTCAACACCTGGCGGGGCGTCTCCGGCAATCCGCCGGATCTCGGCGCGCACCAGGTGCTCGATCTCGCGCCCGGCGACCTGATGTACCTGCCGCGGGGCACGTTCCACACCGTCGACTCGGATACCGAGTCCGTCCACCTCGCCCTCGGCTTCACGCCCCTGACTCTGCGCGAAGCGCTGATCGCGGCCCTGGACCACCTGTCCGACCTGAACCGTCCCCTGCGCGCCACCCTGGCCGGCCAGCTCGAAGGCGCGGACTTTGAGGCGCTGGCGCCGACGGTGGCCGAAGCGGTCGGCCATCTGTTCAACGCCACGCGCTCGCCCGGCTTCGTGGCTGCGGCGCTGCAGCGCCGGGCGTCGCGGGCGGTGGGCGATCTGGCCCCGCTGAAGCGCCCGACGAAGACGCCGGCGGTGAGTCTCGACACCGTCCTGCGCCACGCGGACGGCGCGTTCACCCAGATCGGGGCCAACGCGGACACCATCGACGTGGCCTATCCCGGCGGTCACCTCTACATCCACCGCGGGGCGCAGGAGGCGGTGGTGTTCATCGCCGACACACCGCGGTTCCGGGTCCGGGACCTGCCCGGGCCGATCGGCGATGAGGTCCGCCTCGCCCTGGTCGCCCGGTTCCTCGAAGTAGGCTTCCTGGAGGTCGCCTCGCCGACCGCCAGCGTCGCCGACCTGTTCGCCAGCGCGCCCGTCGGCGCGTGAGACGTCACTGCCAGCTGGGCTCGCTCATCGATTCCAGCTCCTCGATCCGCTGGCGATAGATGTTCGCCACCGAGCGCCGGGAATAGCGGGCCGCCTCTTCCCGTATGGACATCCAATCCTCCTGCTCGGCCGCAAGCTCTTCCTCCGGGACGCCCGCCGCCAGCGCTTCGGCGTAGGCCTGCTTCATCCGTTGGTCCATGCGCGCGAGTCCCGCGTCTCTGCAGACCATGGCGCGGGCGGGTGATGGCGCGTCGGCGCAATCGTAGCTGGCGCGCCGGGCGGTCGGTGACGGCCCGGGCGACGCTGGCGCGGTGGCCACGGCGTCCTGGCCCGGAGGCGGTTCGGCCTTCGCCGGTGGCGCGGGATCCGGCGCGGTCGCGGGGGCGACGCGCGGCGGGGTGGGCGCGCGAACCGGCGCCGGCCTCTCGCCCGTGTCACGCGGCAGCACCTCAAGCTTGTCGGCGCCGACCGAGGGGACGGGTAGGGGGGCGACCTGGGCCACCTGGACGTTCATCGGACGCGCCGCCGCCATCGCCGCCGCCTCCGACCCGTTCGAAGCGTCCTTCGCCGGCACCGGGGGATTGGTTCGCGCCACCAGAT
>NZ_LSJI01000246.1 GCF_001557235.1 Phenylobacterium sp. CCH9-H3
CCCCGAACCCCGGAACATGAGCTCCATGCCCCAGGTCCTCGTCGTCGACGACGATCCGCACATCCGCCAGCTCCTGGTCTTCGCCCTGGAGAAGGCCGGCCTGTCCGCCCGCGAGGCCGAGGACGGCGAGGCCGCGCTGGCGGCCGTGGACCAGCAGCGGCCGGACCTCGTCGTCCTGGACATCAACATGCCCAAGCTGGACGGGCTGGAGGTGTGCCGCCGCCTGCGGGCGCAGGGCGACCTGCCGATCCTGTTCCTCTCGTCCCGCGACGACGAGATCGACCGCATCCTCGGCATCGAACTGGGCGCCGACGACTATGTCGTGAAGCCCTTCAGCCCGCGCGAGGTCACCGCCCGCGTCCAGGCGATCCTGCGCCGGGCGCGCAGCGCCCCGCCGCCGCCGACCGAAGCCGTCCTCAGCCAGGGCCGCCTGAAGCTCGATCCGGAGAGCTGGATCGCCCGCTGGGGCGAAGCCGAGGCGGCGCTGACCGTGACCGAGTTCGGCATCCTGCGGATCCTGATGAGCGCGCCCACCCGGGTGTTCAGCCGCGACGCCATCATCGACCGCCTTCACGGACCCGGCTTCGCCATCACCGACCGCACCATCGACAGCCACGTGCGCAACCTGCGGGGCAAGTTCGCGGCCCTGGGCGGCCATGACGTGGTCGAGACGCGGGCCGGCGTCGGCTATCGCCTCGGGCCCTGCCTCGGCCAGCCGGCTTGATCGAGCGGCTCAAGGACCTGATCGCGCGGTGGTGGCCGGCGCTGCGGCTGCGCACCATCCTGTTCGGCGTGCTGGTGTTCGCGGCCGCCATGCCCGCCATCGGCGCCATCTCGCTGCGGGTCTACGAGAACACCCTGGTCCGCCAGACCGAGGCCGAGCTGGTCGCCCAGGGCGCGGCCATCGCCGCCATGGCCGCCGTGGGCTGGCCCGGCGCGCCCTCGCCGGTCCCGCGGCCGGAGAAGCCGCCGGATGGCTACTTCCGGCCCGAGTTCACCACCATCGACCTCAGCCGCGACGCGGTCCTGCCGGAGCGTCCGCCGCCGCCGGCCGTTCGCCGGACGCCTGATCCGCAGGCCGTGGGCGTCGCCCGGGCGCTGGAGCCGGTGGTCGAGCGGACCACGCGGACCACCCTGGCCTCGGCGGTGATCCTGGATGCGCGCGGCGTCTCGCCCGACGGCGAGGACTATTCCGCGCTGCCCGAGGTCAAGGCCGCGCTCGGCGGGCGTTCCCGAACCGTCCTGCGCGAAAACGGCGACTACCGGCCGCTCTACCGTTTCGAATGGCTCAGCAAGGCCTCGGGCATCCGCCTGCACCACGCCCGGCCGATCCTGGTCGGCGACCAGGTGAAGGGCGTGGTGCTGCTATCGCGGTCGCCGCGGGCGCTCTTCCGCGGCCTGTACGAAGACCGCGGCAAGTTCGCCATCGCCGCGGGCGTGATCCTTGGCCTCCTGGTGGTGGTCTCGGGTCTGATCGCCCGGGGCGTCACGCTGCCGATCGAGAAGCTCAGCGCCGCGTCGCGCCAGGTGGCCGGGGGCGGCGGCGTGATCCCGCGCACGCCGCGGACCGCCGCCGTCGAGATCCGGGACCTCTACGAGGACTTCCGCGCCATGGCCGAGGCGATCGATCGACGCTCCGGCTACCTGCGCGACTTCGCCGCCGCGGTCAGCCACGAGTTCAAGACCCCGCTCGCGGGCATCACCGGCGCGGTGGAACTGCTGCAGGACCACTTCGAGACCATGTCGCCACAGGATCGGCGGCGCTTCCTCGACAACATCGCCGGCGACAGCGAGCGGCTCTCCCAGCTGGTCACGCGTCTCCTGGACCTGGCCCGCGCGGACATGGCCACGCCGGAGGCCGGAGCGTCGGTCGACCTGGCGGAGCCCGCCCGGCGCGCCGCCGACGCCGCGGGCTTCCCGGTGGAGGTGGACGTGGCGCGGACGGTTCCGGCCGTGGCGGCGCCGCTGACGACGCTGGAGAGCGTGCTGACCATCCTGTTGCAGAACGCCCGCCAGGCCGGCGCCAGGAGCGCGAAGGTCTCGGCCATGACCGAGGGTGCGGAGGTCTTTCTGACGGTCTCCGACGATGGCCCCGGCGTGCCGCACGCCGACCGCGAGCGCCTGTTCGAGCCGTTCTTCACCAGCCGGCGCGCCCAGGGCGGTACGGGGCTCGGCCTCTCCATCGCCCGCTCGCTTCTGGCCGCCAGCCACGGTCGGATCGAGCTGATGGACGGCGGTGCTGGCGCCACGTTCCGGGTGACGCTGCCGCGCGCCGACTGACCTGCACGGAATCTCCACACCGCGGGCCGCCGCCGCTGCACGGCGGGCCAGCATCCTGCAGCCATGGACGAGCCGACATCCCCCACGTCCAGCGGACGAACCCCAGCCGCTGCCCAGGCTTTATCCTGGCGGCCGGCCGACGGCGCGCGCGACCGGGTCCTGGTTCCGGATGGCGCCGATCGGCGGTCGGCCGCCTTCGTCGCCGAGGTGGCGGAGGCGCTCCAGCGCACCCACCGCCGCTGGTTCTAGCTCAGGGTGACGTAGAGCTCGCTCTCGATGAGCCATTGGCCGGTGACCTTGCGCCAGACGGCGAGGTAGGTTCCGGACATCTCATGGTCGGCCCAGCGGCCGGTCCAGGCCCCATGCTCGGCCGCCCGCTGGCCGTCAGCGTCGAGAGACACCCGCTCGGTCTCGCGCACATAGGTCTTGAACGCGGGATCGGCGAACTGGGCCGCAAAGGCGTCCACCACCGCATCGACGCCCAGGATCAGACTGCCGTCGCCGACGATCAGTTTCACGTCGGGCGTGAAGAACGGCCGCAGGCGCTGCGCCTCGTGCGTCGCGATCAGCTTGTTGGTCAGCTTCCGCCGCGCGCGGATGGCGTCTTCGGAGGTGGTCATGCGCCTCTCCCTACCCCTGTCATCCCGGTCTTTGGCTGCGCCAAAAACCGGTATGACAGGTCAGGCCGGGTTCGCCGCCAGGCGCTTGTCCAGATAGTCGCCGACGCGGCGCTCCACGTCCGGCAGGTTCTCCATCCAGAAGTGGCTGGCGCCCTCGACCACGTCGTAGTCGATCACGATGCCCTTCTGCGTGCGCAGCTTGGAGACGACGCGCTCCACGTCGATCGGCGGCACCACGGTGTCGTTCTGGCCGTGCAGGATCAGGCCGGAGGCGGGGCAGGGGGCCAGGAACGAGAAGTCGTAGGCGTTGGTCGGCGGCGAGACCGAGATGAAGCCGTCCGTCTCGGGCCGGCGCATCAGCAGCTGCATGCCCACCCAGGCGCCGAAGGAATAGCCGGCCACCCAGCATTGCGAGGCCGCGGGGTTGGTGGACTGCAGCCAGTCCAGGGCCGTCGCCGCATCTGCCAGTTCGCCGATCCCGCCGTCGAATTCGCCCTGGCTGCGGCCCACGCCGCGGAAGTTGAAGCGCAGGACCGAGAAGCCCCGCTTCATGAACAGGTGGAAAAGCTGCACGGCCACCGGATTGTTCATCTGGCCGCCCGCCTTGGGGTGCGGGTGCAGGATCAGAGCGACCGGCGCGGTCTCGCTCTTGCCCTGGGAGTAGCGCCCCTCGATCCGCCCGGCTGCGCCGGTCAGAACCACCTCTGGCATTCGACCCTCTTCTTTGGCGTAGAATACTTGACTGTTTTAGTCGGTCTTCCTAAGTCGCAGCCATCCGGCGCGACCCCCGCTTCGAGCGAGGCGGGGCTAATAACATAGGCCGCCCCGGATGCGCGCGAAAACTGCATCGGGTCAAATCCATGCGTCTCTCCACGAAAGGCCGCTATGCCGTGATGGCGATGGCCGACCTCGCGCGCCGCGAAAGCGACGCCTGCCGCGCCGTGGCGCTGGCCGATATCGCCGCCCGGCAGGAGATTTCGCTGAGCTATCTTGAGCAGTTGTTCGCCCGCCTGCGCCGCAAGGGCCTGGTGAAGAGCGCCCGCGGACCGGGGGGCGGCTATCGCCTCGCCCGCGACGCCTCGGCCACCAGCATCGCCGAGATCGTCCATGCGGTGGACGAGCCCCTGCGCGCCACGCGCTGCGACAAGGCCGGGCAGGGCTGCATGATCCGCGGCGAGCGCTGCCTCACCCACGACCTCTGGGCCGACCTGGGCGACAAGATCGAAGACTACCTGGCCTCCGTGAGCCTTGCGGACGTCATCGGCGGAAGGCTGCGCCGCGCCGCATGAGCCTTTACCTCGACCATAACGCCACCGCGCGCGTCCGCCCCGAGGCGATCGAGGCGGTGACCCGGACGCTGGAGGCGGTCGGCAATCCGTCGTCGGTGCATGCCGCCGGACGGGCCGCGCGGGCTGTGATGGAGCAGGCGCGGGCCGATGTCGCCGCCCTGATCGCCGCCCCGGCCTCGACGGTCATCTTCACCAGCGGCGGGACCGAGGCCAACGCCCTGGCCATCCTGAGCGCTGTGGCGACCGGCTCGCGGCGGCTGATCGTTTCGGCCATCGAACACGACAGCGTCCTGGAGACAGCCAAGGCTTCGGACGCAGCGGTGGAATACCTGCCGGTGACCGCCAGCGGCGTGGCCGACCTCGCCTGGCTGCGCGAGCGGCTGGCGGCGTGGGACGAGGGCGACGGGCGGCCCTTCGTGGCCCTGATGCTGGCCAACAACGAGACCGGCGTGATCCAGCCGGTGTCCGAGGCGTCGGAGCTGGTCCGCGCCGCGAACGGCTGGCTGCACGTCGACGCGATCCAGGCCGCCGGCAAGATGCCGATCGACAGCCGCGCCCTGGGCGCCGACACCCTGTCGATCTCGGCGCACAAGATGGGCGGGCCGCAGGGCGTGGGCGCCCTGACCTTCGGTCCCCGCGCCACCATGGTGCGTATCCAGCACGGCGGCGGCCAGGAGCGCGGCCGGCGCGCGGGCACCGAGAATATCCCGGGAATCAGTGGCTTCGGCGCGGCGGCTAAGGTCGTGTCCGGCGTCGGGGATCCGGCCTGGCGCGACGCGGCCGCCGCCCGGCTGAAGGCGGCGGGCGCGGTGGTCCTGGGCGAGGGCGAGCCGCGCCTGGCCAACACCCTCTGCGTCGCCACGCCCGGCTGGGACGCCGACCGCCAGCTCATGGCCCTGGACCTCGCCGGCGTGATGGTCAGCGCCGGCTCGGCCTGTTCGTCGGGCAAGGTGAAGGCCAGCCACGTCCTGGTCGCCATGGGCCAGGCCGACCTGGCCCCTGCGGCGATCCGCGTCAGTGGCGGCTGGGACACGAGCGAAGCAGATTGGACCCGGTTCGCCGACGCCTGGCTGGAAGCCCACGCCCGCCACGTCGCCCGCCGCCCCACCAGCACAGTCGGGGAGGTCGCCTGATGGCCGCCGTCAAACAGACCGTCGAACACGTCGCCTCGCTCGAGAAGTACAAGCACGGCTTCGTCACCGACATCGAGCAGGACTTCGCGCCCAAGGGCCTGAACGCCGACATCGTCCGCTTCATCTCGGCCAAGAAGGACGAGCCGGAGTGGATGCTGGCCTGGCGCCTGGACGCCTTCGAGCGCTGGCTGGCCATGGAAGAGCCCGACTGGGCCAAGGTCAGCTTCCCGCGCATCGACTACCAGGACAGCTACTACTACGCCGCGCCGAAGAAGAAGGAGGGGCCCAAGAGCCTCGACGAGGTCGATCCCGACCTCTTGGAAACCTACAAGAAGCTGGGCATCCCCCTGCGCGAGCAGGAGGTTCTGGCCGGCGTCGAGGGCGCGCCCCGCTATGCCGTGGACGCGGTGTTCGACAGCGTCAGCGTGGTGACCACCTTCAAGAAGGAGCTGGCCCAGGCTGGCGTCATCTTCTGCTCCATGAGCGAGGCGATCCGCGAGCACCCCGAGCTCGTCCAGAAGTACCTGGGCTCGGTGGTGCCGGTCAGCGACAACTATTTCGCCTGCCTGAACGCCGCGGTCTTCTCGGACGGCAGCTTCGTCTATGTGCCGCCGGGCGTGCGCTGCCCGATGGAGCTTTCCACCTATTTCCGGATCAACGCCGAGAATTCCGGCCAGTTCGAGCGCACCCTGATCATCGCCGACAAGGGGGCCTACGTCTCGTACCTGGAGGGCTGCACGGCCCCCATGCGCGACGAGAACCAGCTGCACGCCGCCGTGGTCGAGCTGGTCGTCCTGGACGACGCCGAGATCAAATATTCCACGGTCCAGAACTGGTACCCGGGCGATCCGGAGACGGGGAAGGGCGGCATCTACAACTTCGTCACCAAACGCGCCGACTGCCGCGGCGACCGCTCGAAGGTGTCGTGGACCCAGGTCGAGACCGGCTCGTCGATCACCTGGAAATATCCCTCCTGCGTCCTGCGCGGGAACGAGAGCTCGGGCGAGTTCTACTCCATCGCCATCACCAACGGTCGCCAGCAGGCCGACACCGGCACCAAGATGATCCACCTGGGCGCCAACACCCGCTCCCGGATCATCTCCAAGGGGATCAGCGCCGGCAAATCGTCCAACACCTACCGCGGCCTGGTCTCGGCCCATCCCAAGGCCAAGGGCGCGCGCAACTTCACCCAGTGCGACAGCCTGCTGATCGGCAAGCACTGCGCCGCCCACACCGTGCCCTACATCGAGGCCCGCAACGGCCAGTCGAAGTTCGAGCACGAGGCGACCACGACCCGCCTGTCGGAGGATCAGCTCTTCTACGCCATGCAGCGCGGCCTCAGCCAGGAGGAGGCGGTGCAACTGCTGGTCAATGGTTTCGTCAAGGACGTGCTGCAAGAGTTGCCCATGGAGTTCGCGGTAGAGGCCCAGAAGCTGGTGGCCATATCGCTAGAGGGGAGTGTGGGATGACGGGGCGGCCGACCTACGAGGGCGAGCAGACGGCGGTCGACGCCGAGGGCAACATGTTGCGGGAGTGGGACGGGGTCGTGCTGCTGCGCGCCCTGGCGTCCACCGCGGCGGGCAACTGCGATCCGGCGCCGACCGAGATCCCCGCCGGAACGCGGGCGACGGCGATCACGCTGCTCGACCCTGAGTCGGGCCTGTTCGACCTCGAATGCTACCTGGACGAGAGCGGCGAGACCTACGCCTTCGCCCACGGCAGCGGCGCGGACGTGCGCGTCGTCGAGAAGATCGAGGACAAGAAGGCGGTGGAGCTGTGACCACCCGGACGCGCAAGCCCAGGGTTCTGACGCTGAAAGACGCGTTCGAGACCGAGTTCGCGCGTCGCGAGATGGAACGCCGCGCCCGCGAGGAGGCCGAGCGGCGACAGCAGGAGGCCGACCTGGCCAATGCCCAGGCGCTGCACGCCGCCGTCACCGCGGACGCCGGCTTCCTGGCCGGCCGGAACCTCAGCGCGGACGTCCGCCGCTACACGGTCTCGGTGGACCACGCCAACTATCGCATCGCCGCCTACTTCGAGGGCGGCAAGGCCAGCGTCACGCTGTCCGACAAGCGCGGCGGCGCGCCGGGTTCCGGCACGCCCCGCAAACAGGAGACCGTCGAGAGCGTCGAGGACGCGCTGAAGGTCATGGCCCAGTTCCTCGCCGATGAGGCCCGCTAGAATGCTGTCCGTTTCCAACCTGCACGCCGCCGTCGAGGACAAGGAGATCCTGAAAGGGCTCTCCCTGGAGGTGCCTGCGGGCGAGGTCCACGCGATCATGGGCCCCAACGGCGCCGGCAAGTCGACGCTGAGCTACGTCCTGACCGGCCGCAGCGGCTACGAGGTGAAAAGCGGCACGGTCACCCTCGAGGGTGAAGATCTGCTGGCCCTGGAGCCCAACGAACGGGCGGCCAAAGGCGTGTTCCTGTCGTTCCAATATCCCCTGGAAATTCCAGGGGTTCCGGCGCTTACCTTCATCCGCACGGCGCTCAACGCCCAGCGCAAGGCCCGCGGCGAGCCCGAGGTGACGGCCCCCGAGTT
Source organism: Phenylobacterium sp. CCH9-H3 (assembly GCF_001557235.1). Lineage (GTDB taxonomy): Bacteria > Pseudomonadota > Alphaproteobacteria > Caulobacterales > Caulobacteraceae > Phenylobacterium. Next base: position 7,864 of record NZ_LSJI01000246.1, read on the forward strand.
CCTGAAGCTGGCCCGCGCCAAGGCCGCCGAGCTGAAGATCGACTTCGACATGCTGAAGCGCGCCCTGAACGTCGGCTTCTCCGGCGGCGAGAAGAAGCGGATGGAGATCTTCCAGATGGCGATGCTCTCGCCCCGCTTCCTGATCCTCGACGAGACCGACAGCGGCCTGGACATCGACGCCCTGCGCATCGTGGCCGACGGCGTCAACGCCCTGCGCTCGCCCGACCGCGCCATGCTGGTGATCACCCACTACCAGCGCCTGCTGGACTACATCAAACCCGACAAGGTCCACGTGCTGGCCGGCGGCCGCATCGTCGCCACCGGCGGACCCGACCTGGCGCTGGAGCTGGAGCGCGAAGGCTACGACAAGTACGCGAGGGCCGCTTGAGCGTCCTCTCCGCCATACGGACGCGGGACGCGGCCGAGCTTCCCGGCAAGCGCGACGAGGCCTGGCGCTGGACCGACCTGCGCGGCCTGATCCGCCAGGTTCCGGCGCCGTCGCCTGAGTTGGACCTGGCCTCGCTGCCGGCGGGGCCGTTCGACGCCCTCGCCGACGAGGTGCTGGTCGTCGCCAACGGCCGGGGCGCGGCCCACATCGGCGTCGAGCCCGGGGAATCCAAGGTCGTGGCCTTGCGCATCGTCTCCCGCGGCGACGGCGCCCATGCGGCCCGCATTTCCGTGGATGTGGAGGTCGCCGGGCGGCTGACGATCCTGGAAAGCTACGAAGGCGACGCCGGCGGCTATCTCAGCCAGACGGGTCTGATGCTGAGCCTGGGCAAGGACGCGGCCGTCGAGCGCATCGTACTGGCGTCCGACGGCGCAGAAGGCGTGACGGTAAGCCAGGCCGAGGTCGATCTGGCCCCCGGCGCCAGCTTCGCGCAGAGCGTCCTGACCTCCGGCGCCCGCCGCCAGCGGCTTGAAACGGTGGTCCGTCACCCCGGCGGCCATGCGGACCTGCGCCTGGACGGCGTCTATCTGCTGGCCGACAGGCGCCACGCCGATCTCACCACGGCGGTGACCCACGAGGCCGTGGATGGGACGACCCAGCAGCTCACCAAGGGCGTGGTCCGCGACCAGGCGCGGGCGGTGTTCCAGGGCAAGATCGTGGTGGCGGAGGGCGCGGACCGCACCGACGCCCGCATGGGCCACCATGCCCTGATCCTGTCCGACCGGGCCGAGGTCGACGCCAAGCCCGAACTGGAGATCTACGCCGACGACGTCTCCTGCGCGCACGGCAACACGGTGGGGGCCCTGGACGACGACGCCCTGTTCTACGCCCGCCAGCGGGGCATTCCCGAGGCCGAGGCCCGCGCTCTGCTGACCGAAGCCTTCATCGGCGAGGTCGTCGACCGCATCGCGCACGAGCCGGCGCGCGAGATCGTCCGCGCCTGGGTCGGCGATAGGCTGAGGGGCTGAGCATGGCCTTCGACGCCGAACAGGTCCGCAGCGAGTTCCCGATCCTGTCGCGCCAGGTGCACGGCAAGCCGCTGGTCTACCTCGACAGCGCCGCCTCGGCCCAGAAGCCGCGCGCGGTGATCGAGGCGATGCGCCACGCGATGGAATACTCCTATGCGAACGTCCATCGCGGCCTGCACACCCTGGCCAACGAGACCACCGACGCCTACGAGGCGGCCCGCCGCAAGGCGGCCGCGTTCATCGGCGCCCACGAGACCGAGATCGTCTTCACCAAGGGCGGCACCGAGGCGGTGAACCTGGTGGCGGCGGGTCTGGGCGCCACGCTGCATCCCGGCGACGAGATCGTGCTCTCGGAGATGGAGCACCACGCCAACATCGTGCCCTGGCACTTCCTGCGCGAGCACAAGGGCGTGGTCCTGAAGTTCGTGCCGGTCACGGACGACGGCGCCCTGGACCTGGAGGCCTACCAGCGCCTGCTGGGGCCCAAGACCCGTGTGGTGGCGCTGAGCCACATGTCCAACGTCCTGGGCACCATCAACGACGCCAAGTCGCTGGCCCGCATGGCGCACGACGCCGGCGCGCTGGTCCTGTTCGACGGCTGCCAGGCCATCGTCCACAAGCCTGTAGACGTGAAGGACATCGACGCCGACTTCTACGTGTTCTCGGGCCACAAGCTGTACGGCCCCACCGGCATCGGCATCCTCTATGGCAAGGCCGAGCGCCTGGCCGCGCTCCCGCCCTACCAGGGCGGCGGCGAGATGATCGGCTCGGTGAGCCTGGACGAGATCACCTACGCCGACCCGCCACACCGCTTCGAGGCCGGCACGCCGCCGATCCTGGAGGCCATCGGCCTGGGCGCAGCCATCGACTGGCTGGCCGCTCAAGACCGCGCCGCCATCGCCGCCCATGAGCACCATCTCTACGCCCACGTCCGGGAGCGCCTGGCGGGCGCCAACTGGCTGCGGGTCATCGGCGAAGCGCCGGGGAAGGGGGCCATCCTCTCCTTCACCGTCGACGGCGCGCACGCCCATGACGTGGCCCAGATCCTCGATCGCTATGGGGTCGCGGTCCGGGCCGGAACCCATTGCGCGGAGCCGCTGATGCGGCGCTTCGGCGTCACGTCGAGCGCGCGCGCCTCCTTCGCCCTATATAACACCGTGGAAGAGGCCGACGCCTTCGTGGACGCCTTGACCAAGACCCAGGCCTTCTTTGCGTAGCATGACACCCATGGACGACGCCGCACCCATCGAGAGCAAGTCGCCGCCCCTCAGCCAGGCGGAGCTCGACGTGCTGACCGACCAGCTCATCGAGAAGCTGAAGACGGTGTTCGACCCGGAGATCCCGGTCGACATCTACGAGCTGGGCCTGGTGTACAAGGTCGATGTCTCCGATGACAAAGACGTCGCCATCGACATGACCCTGACGGCGCCGGGTTGCCCGGTGGCCGGCGAGATGCCGGGCTGGGTTGAGGATGCGGTGCGGGAGATTCCCGAGATCCGCTCCGTGAAGGTGGACCTGGTGTTCGACCCGCCGTGGGACCCCTCGCGCATGAGCGACGAGGCCAAGCTAGCCCTGAACATGTTCTGATGACGCACCTCGACATCACCCCCACGCCCCGTCCGCGTCGCCCGCGCCCCAAGGTGGTCACCCTGTCGGACGCCGCGGCCGCGCGGGTGAAGGAGATCATGGCCAAGGCCGACAAGCCCTACGCCGGGCTGCGGGTCGGGGTGAAGAACGGCGGCTGCGCTGGGCAGGAGTATGTCCTGGAGTACGCCGAGACCCGCGAGCCCCTGGACGAGGTGATCGAGGACAAGGGCGTCACCATCCTGGTCGAGCCCAAGGCGGTGCTGTTCCTGGTGGGTTCGGAGATCGACTACGAGGTCACCAAGCTCTCGGCGAAGTTCGTGTTCCGCAATCCGAACGAGACCGATGCCTGCGGTTGTGGCGAAAGCGTGACCATTCAGCCCGCGAAACTCGACTGACGCGGAAGAGCGGTTATCCTGTGGCCAATGATCCGGGGACAGACATGACCGACGACGTCGAACTGCGCCGACTGGCGATCCGCCGCGCCGACATGAAGCTGGCCTTCCGCAGCCACCTCATGGCCTATGTGCTGGTCAACGCCAGCTTGGTGGCGATCAATCTGCTGACGTCGCGCGACTATTTCTGGGCGATCTGGCCGATGCTGGGCTGGGGCATCGGCCTCGGCGCCCACGCCGCCAGCGTCTACATGAACGGCGAAGGCATGCGCGACCGCCTGATCGAGCAGGAGCTTGAAAAGCTGCGGCGCGACCGCGGCGGCCGTTAATCGTCCGCGTAGGCGTAGGGGCCCCCGCGCTCCAGCGCCTGCCGATAGGCCGGCCGCACGTGGATCCGCTTCAGGAAGGCGGCCAGCTTCGGCCGACCCACGCGCGCCGCGGCCCGGTCGGCGGCGGCCTCCAGCGGGAAGCTCATCATGATGTCGGCGGCGCTGAAGGTCTCGCCGGCGAACCACTCGGCCTTGCCCAGCTCGTCTTCCCAGTAGTCGAAGTGCGCGGCGAGTTGCGGGTCGATGAAGCTGGTCTGCGCCTTCTTGGCGATGCCCGACACGATCGGCCGCAACAGCGCCGGCGCGCCCGCGGGCAGGCGGCCGAACACCAGCTTCATCAGGAGCGGCGGCATGGCCGAGCCCTCGGCATAGTGCAGCCAGTAGCGCAGGCGGTGGGCGGCCGGAGTCCCCGCGGCCGGCGCGAGCCGGCCCTGGCCGTAGCGTTCGAGGACGTACTCGACGATCGCCCCCGTCTCGGCCATCACCTCGCCGTCGTCGGCGATGACCGGGGACTTGCCCAGCGGATGGATCGCCTTCAGCTCCGGCGGGGCCAGCATCGTCTTGGCGTCGCGCTCGTAGCGCACGAGCTCGTAGGGGACCTCGAGCTCCTCCAACAGCCAGAGCACCCGCTGCGAGCGGGAATTGTTCAGGTGGTGGACAGTCAGCACGAAAGGACCCTCGCAAGCGGCTTGCGAGGGTCTTACAGCGTCTGCGCCTGTGGCCGCTAGCGGCCGGTGAACTTGGCGGGCCGCTTCTCGACGAAGGCCATGACGCCTTCGCGGGCGTCCGTGGTGCGCTGGGCGGCGCCCTGGGCGTAGGCCTCGGCCTCCAGCTGCGCCTGCCAGCTCGAATCGAGGGCGTCCCAGACCAGGTTGCGTGTCAGCCCCAGCGAGGCCGGCCCGTCGGCCAGGGCGTGCGCGTATTGCATGGCGGCGCCCATCAGCTCGGCGTCCGGCACGCACCTGTTGATCAGGCCCCATTCGACGGCGGTCTTGGCCGGCAGCTTCTCGCCCAGCAGCATCAGCTCCATGGCGCGGGCCTTGCCCACCAGGCGCGGCAGCATCCAGGTGGCGCCGCCGTCAGGCACCAGGCCGATGCGGCGGAAGGCGAGCAGGAAGTAGGCGCTTTCGGCCGCCACGGCGAGGTCCGCCGCCAGGGCCAGCGAGACGCCGACCCCCGCGGCCACGCCATTCACCGCCGAGACGAGCGGCTTGGGCGACTTGCGAAGCGCCGAAACAAAGGGGTTGAAGGTGCCGATCAGCGACTGGTTGGGCCCCGCCGCGGGCTGGGCGCGGCCGGCCACGCCACCGCCGGAGAGGTTGGCGCCCGAGCAGAAGCCGCGGCCTTCGCCGGTGAGGACGATCGCCCGGACCTTGTCCCCATAGGCGAAGTCCTCGAAGGCCGCCGTGAGGTCGCCCATCAGATCCATGCCCGCCGCGTTCAGCGTGCCGGGGTCGGAAAGCGTGATGATGCCGACGCCGTCGTCGATGGATGTCTTGACCTTCGGGGTGGCCTGCGCGCCGTCCATGGCGTCCTCCCTGGATGAACTCTCGGGTTCAACTCAGCGCAAGATACCCCGGCGTCAGCCAAGGGAAAGCTGGCAGAAAGGCTTTAGGCGGCGCGGTGCGCCGTCGAGCCCATGTCCGCGAGGGAGGTGCGGTTGCGCCCAGCCCGCTTGGAGGCGTAGAGCGCCCCGTCGGCCCGCTCCAGCAGGGCGGCCGGGGTGTCGCCCGGACGGAATTCCGCGATGCCGGTGGAAATGGTGATCGCGCCCAGGTCCTCGTTGGTCGAGCGGCGCTTGAGGATGCGGGACGAGATCTCCTCCCGGGCGCTTTCCAGGGCGGCCAGGGCCACCTCGCTCTTCTCGCCGGGGAAGATCACCGCGAATTCCTCGCCGCCGTAGCGGGCGGCGAAGCGGGCGCCCTCGGCCACGCGGCCGATCACGCTGGCCACGTAGCGGATCACCTGGTCGCCGGTCTGATGGCCCCAGGTGTCGTTGAAGACCTTGAAGTGGTCGATGTCGACCACGGCCAGGGTCGCCGGCTCGGTGCGCGCCTCGGCCTGGGCGCACGTGGCTTCCAGGTTCTCGTCGAACGCCTTGCGGTTCGCCAGGTTGGTCAGGGCGTCGGTCATGGCGTCGCGGCGCACCTGCTCCAGGTGTTCGCGCAGGCGGCCCAGTTCGTCGGTGGTGTCGGCCAGCTGGCTTTCGAGGGCCTGGTTTTCCTCGCGGACCTTGCGGGTCGCGACGCTCAGGTTCTCGACCATGGCGCGGACGGCGTCGCTGTCCTGTTCCTCCAGCGACTGGCTGGCGGTGGCCAGTTGCTGGCTGTAGGTCTCGCTGGTTTCCCGGGCGCTCTCGATCGCCCGGTGAACGCTGTCCAGTTCCTGGGACAGGCTCTTGCCGGCGTCCAGGATCTCGCCCGACAGCTTGGCCGCCGGAAGGTGCTGGGCTGCGATCTTCTCGCCCACCTGGTCGGTGAACGGCGTCCCCGACTGCAGGACGGTGTTGATCTCCGCGGCGACCGTACTGTCCTTGGCGGCAACATAGTGCAGCCACAGCTCGAAGTTGAGCGCGGTCGGCCAGACCCTATGGGCCTCCATGGCCTCGATCGCCTTGCGGGCCCAGAGATAGGCCTTGGGGCTGCGGAGAATTGAATCGATGTCCGACGACATGACCCGCAACTTAAAGGCGGGACCCCAAACGACGCGTTAAAGGCGAAGACTATTCTTCGCTGGGACGAATGGGCGCCGCGCGCATCAGGAAGGCGGGCGTGTCGGCGCCGAAGCCCACCACCTGGTCGCGGTCGTTGTCGTCGCGGTCGCGGCGACGTTCGGGCCGACGCTCGCGATCCGGGCGTTCCGAGCGTTCGGGCCTGGCCTCGCGCTCCGGACGCTCGGCGCGTTCCGGGCGGTCGCTCCGCTCGGGACGTTCGCTCCGGTCGGCGCGGCGCGGACGCTCCTCGCGCGGCGCGCGCTCGCGGCGCGGGCGGGCGGGAGCTTCCTGGGCCTCGGGCGCAGGGGCGCTGGCGACGATCTCGGGTTCCTGAGCCTCCGAACGGCGCGGCCGCTCCTCGCGCGGCGTACGGTCGCGGTCACGCCCGCTCCGCTCGCGGCCGCGGCCCGGGCCGCGATCCCGCTCGCCCCGGCCCCGGCCGCCGGCGCGCGGCTCGTCCTTGATGCTGCTCCAGTCGATGCCTTCCAGCACGATCTCTTCCGGGACCTTGCCGATCAGCTTCAGCACCTTGTCGAGGTTCCGGCTGTCGGCCGGCGTCACGATCATGAACGCCTGGCCGAGGCGCCCCGCGCGGCCGGTCCGGCCGATGCGGTGGACGTAGTCGTCGGCGTGGTGCGGGACGTCGTAATTGAACACGTGGCTGACGGCCGGGATGTCCAGGCCGCGCGCCGCCACGTCCGAGGCGCACAGGAGGCGCAGCTCGCCGCTGCGGAAGCTTTCCAGCGTCCGCATGCGCGTCGATTGGTCCAGGTCGCCGTGGATCGGCGCGGCGTCCAGGCCGTGCTTCTTCAGCGACTTGGCGACGATGTCGACTTCCGACTTGCGGTTGCAGAAGACGATGCCGTTCTTCACGTCGGCGCGCGCGATCAGCTCGCGCAGGGCCGTGCGCTTGGCCTTGGGGTCGGCCGTCGGGATGCGAACCAGGTTCTGGGTGATCGTCTCGGCGGTCGTGGCGGGGCGCGAGGCCTCGATCCGGACCGGATCGCGCAGGAACTGCTTGGTCAGCCGGGTGATCTCGGGCGGCATGGTCGCCGAGAAGAACAGCGTCTGCTTCTTCGCCGGGGTGAGCTTGAAGATCCGCTCCAGGTCCGGGATGAAGCCCATGTCCAGCATGCGGTCGGCTTCGTCGACCACCATGATCTGGACGCCGGTCATCAGGAGCTTGCCGCGCTCGAAGTGGTCCAGCAGGCGGCCGGGCGTGGCGATCAGCACGTCCACGCCGCGGTCCAGCTTCTGCTCCTGGTCGCTGAACGACACGCCGCCGATCAGCAGGGCCCAGCTGAGCTTCTGGCCCTTGGCGTACTTCTCGAACGAGGCGGCGACCTGGTCGGCAAGTTCGCGGGTGGGGGCGATCACGAGCGCCCGCGGCATCCGCGCCTTGGAGCGGCCGGCCGCCAACCGGTCGATCATCGGCAGGGTGAAGGCGGCGGTCTTGCCGGTGCCCGTCTGGGCGATGCCCAGGACATCCAGTCCCTGCAAGGCCACGGGGATGGCCTCGCCCTGAATCGGCGTGGCGGTCGTGTAGCCGGTTTCGGCGACGGCCTTAAGGGTCGCGGGCGACAGGCCCAGGTCGGAAAATTCGGTCATTCGCTAACGATGGTGCGGGGCGCTCCCGCAAAACGGGTACGGCGCGACGCGGAGGCGTGGACGGAGATCGGCACGCGCGCGGAACATACGGCGGACGGCTCCGCTGTCAACGCACCGCGGCGATCAGGGTTCAATGAGCCTTCCGCACGCCGGCCGTTTGAGCGTCAGCCGCGGGCGATCGGGGACGCGGCGCCCTTGCGGCGGGCGACAGGGTCCGGCGCCCCGTAGTCAGGCGTCCAGCGTTCGGCCTCGGCCTCGCCCGACGACCTGAACGACCGCGGCTCGCCCTCGCGCAGGGCGTCCACGAAGGTGCGGGCGGCCAGGCCGACGGCGTAGGCCAGGTTCGCGCCGGCGTCGGCCGCCTGCCGGCGCGCATCGTGCGCCGTATCCGACACGGTCTCGCCGGCGTCCTTGGCCAGCTTGCGGACCTTGGGGCTCTCCTTGGCCTTCATGCCCGCCGCGACCGCGCCGGCGCCGAGGATGGCCTGGGCGATGACCGCCTGGCCCGTCTTCGAGGCCAGCAGTTCGCCGAACCGGCCCTTGCGCACCGACCTGGGCACCTTCACGCCGGCGATCTTCTTGGGGATCAGGCCCTTGGCCTTCTTCTGCTTCTTCGCCATCTCGCGCTCCTGTCTCGCTTGGCGAAACGTCGGAGCGCGCGGGGCCGTTCCTAGATGTCCAGGTCGGCGGCGGCGAACTCGGCGTTCTCCTGGATGAACTGGAACCGCGCCTCGGGCTTGCGGCCCATCAGCCGTTCCACCAGGTCCTCCACCACCTCCTCCGCGCGGGGCAGGGTGACCCGGGCCAGCGTGCGGCTCTTCGGGTCCATGGTGGTTTCCTTCAGCTGGGCGGGCATCATCTCGCCCAGGCCCTTGAACCGGCTGATCTCGGGCTTCTTGCCTTTGAACTCGGTGGCCAGCAGTTCGTCGCGGTGTTCGTTGTCGCGGGCATAGACCGCCTTGCCGCCGTGACTCAGCCGGTAGAGTGGGGGCAGGGCCAGGTAGAGCCGCCCATTGCGGATCAGGTCCGGCATCGTCCGGTAGAAGAAGGTGATCAGGAGGCTCGCGATGTGGGCGCCGTCCACGTCGGCGTCGGTCATGATCACGACGCGGTCGTAGCGGAGGTCTTCCTCCCTGAACTTCGAACCCGTCTGCGCGCCCAGCGCCAGCAAGAGGTCCGAGAGCTCCTTGTTGCCGCCGAACTTGTCGATGGAGGCCGAGGCGACGTTCAGGATCTTGCCGCGCAGGGGCAGGATCGCCTGGGTCTTGCGGTCGCGGGCCTGCTTGGCCGAGCCGCCGGCCGAGTCGCCCTCGACCAGGAACAGCTCGGTGCCCTCGGTGGAGGACCCGGCGCAATCCGCCAGCTTGCCCGGCAGGCGCAGCTTGCGGGTGGCGGAGGCGCGGGCGACCTCCTTGTCCTTGCGCCGCTTCAGGCGCTCCTCGGCGCGCTCGACCACGAACTGCAGCAGGGTGCTCGCGGCCTTGGGCTGGGCGGTGAGCCAGTGGTCGAAGGGGTCGGCGAGGGCCTTCTCCACCAGCCGCTGGGCCTCGGTGGAGGACAGCTTCTCCTTGGTCTGGCCCTGGAACTCGGGGTCGCGGATGAACACGCTGACCAGGGCGCCGGCCTGGGAGATCACATCGTCGGCGGTGATCAGGCCGCCCCGCTTTTCGCCGGTGAGCTCGGCGTATTGCTTGAGGCCGCGGGTCAGGACCGCGCGCAGGCCGGCCTCATGCGTGCCGCCCTCGGGGGTCGGCACGGTGTTGCAGTAGGACTGCATGAAGCTGTCGGCCTCGCCGAAGCCGGCCGGCGTCCAGGCCACGGCCCACTCCACCTTGCCGGCCTCGCCCGGGCGCTCGTAGCGGCCGGCGAAGGGCTCGGGCGTCACGGTCTCCAGCCCCTTGATGCGCTCGGCCAGGAAGTCGGCCAAGCCGTTGGGGAACCGGAACACGGCGTCCGGCGGGGTCTGGTCGTGGATCCGGCTGGGATCGCACTTCCAGCGGATCTCGACGCCGCCGAAGAGATAGGCCTTGGACCGGGCCATCCGGTAGAGGCGCGCCGGCTTGAACGCCACGCCCTCGCCGAAGATCACCGGGTCGGGCGTGAAGCTGATCTGGGTGCCCTTCTTCCGCGTGGGGCCAAGCTTCTCGATCGGCCCGAGCGCCTTGCCGCGCGTGAAGGCCTGGCGCCACTCGAAGCCGTCCTTCCAGGCGGTGACCTCGACGCGTTCGCTGAGGGCGTTCACCACCGAGACGCCGACGCCGTGCAGGCCGCCGGAGGTCTCGTAGGCCTTGCCCGAGAACTTCCCGCCCGAGTGCAGGACGGTCATGATCACTTCCAGGGCCGACTTGCCCGGGTATTTCGGGTGGGGGTCGACCGGGATGCCCCGGCCGTCGTCGGTGACGCTCAGGGCGCCCTCGGCGTCGAGGCTGACGGTGATGACCTTGGCATGGCCGGCCACCGCCTCGTCCATGGCGTTGTCGAGCACTTCGGCGAACAGGTGGTGCAGCGCCCGCTCGTCCGTGCCGCCGATGTACATGCCCGGCCGCTTGCGGACCGGCTCCAGGCCTTCCAGCACCTCGATGTCGGCGGCCGAGTAGCCGGAGGGCTTGCCGGCCGCCGGAGCGTCCGGGCGCGGCTCATGGCTCTCGGCCAGCGGCGACGCCGGCGCGGGGTTCAGCGCGTCGTCGAACAGATCGGGCAGGGGCTTGGCGCTGGGCTGGGACATCGGTGCTGGAAAGGTGGTGCGATTCTGAGGGGCTCGGTATGAACAGGGTGGGCTCTCAAGGCAATGCGGCGAGTCGCGATGGGGCGGGCGGCATGACCAGCTGGAACGATCCGGAGATCGCCGGCGTGCGCGCGCTGCTGGCGGCGCGCCAGCCCGGACCGGATGCGCCCCCGCCCACCGTGGCCGAACGCCGCGCCGCCATGGACGCCGTGGGCGAGATCGGCGCCCTGCCAACCGGCTGCTTTCACGAACCCGTCACCCTGGGCGGCGTGAGGTGCGAGCGGGTGGTTCCCCAGGGCGCGGCGGCGGGCCGCACGATCCTCTATCTGCACGGCGGCGCCTATACGGCGGGCAGCCCGCGCAGCCATCGGCCGATGGTGGCCCGCATCGCCGAGGCGGCCCGCTCGGTCGCCGTCGCCGCGGACTACCGCCTGGGGCCGGAGCACCGGTTCCCGGCCGCGGTGGAGGACGCCGTCGCGGCGTATCGGGCTCTGCTCGACGGCGGTTCGGACCCCCGGCGGGTGATCGTGGCGGGGGACTCCGCAGGCGGCGGCCTGGCCCTGGCGTTGGCCTTGGCGCTCAAGAGCGAGGATGCGCCGCAGCCCGCCGGGTTCTTCGTCATCAGCCCATGGGCCGACCTGACCCAGTCCGGCGCCAGCTATCGCACCAAGGCTGACACCGATCCGATGATCAGCAAGGCGAGCCTCGACCAGAACGCCCTGATGTACCTGGGCGGCTTGGACGCTCGCGACCCGCTGGCGTCGCCGATGTTCGGGGATTTCGCAGGTGTCGCGCCCATCCTGATCCAGACCGGGTCGGAAGAGGCGCTCCTCAGCGACAGCATCACCCTGGCCGACGTCCTGGCCCACGCCCGCGTCGACGTCCGGCTGGAGGTCTGGCCCGAGATGATCCACGTCTTCCACGCCTGGAGTGGCGGCCTGCAGGCCGCCCGTCGGGCGATCCGCCTCGCGGGCGCCTGGATGGAGGGGCGGTTCGCGCCGTAACGGCCGGGTCCGACCGTTTTCCCTTGTCGAACGCCGATCGGCGCGCGAGGCTGACGGTGCAGACCGCCAGCATAGGCGGCGCAGGACGGGAGGAACCTATGTCGCAGATCAGCAAGGGGCGCACGCCGGTGCGCATTCCGGCCGAGGTCGCCAACATCGTGGGCACGTCCGCGGCGATCCTGGCCGTCGTGGCTACGGGCTCGGCGATCGTGGCGGCCGTGCCGGACCTGTCGGTGTGGCAGTTCGCGGGGGCCTACCTCGCCCCCGGCGCCCTGGCCTTCGCCGTCTATTGGTGGATCGCCCAGAAGCTCTGAGCCGCTACTTCAGCGGCTCGTAGATCTTCGTCAGCAGATCGGGCCTGCCTTCGATCCGTTCCAGCCGGGGGTAGCGCAGGCCGCCGTTGTAGCTGACCGGCTGCACCTTGAAGTGGTCGCCGTCCTTCACGATGAAGGTGATGGCGTCCTTGCCGCCCTTGGCCGCCGTGATCGCCTCCTTCAGGCGCTCGGCGTCATAGGCGATGCCGTTCACCGCTAGAATCCTGTCGCCCACCGTCATGCCCGCCTTGAAGGCCGGGCTGTCCCAGAGCACGCCGGTGATCGTCCCTTCGCGGTTCAGCGTCAGGCCGAGGGAATAGGTCAGGTCCACGATCTTCCGGTTCGCCTCGGTGTCGCGCCAGTAGTCGGTGGGCTTGTCGGTATAGATCAGCCGGTAGCCGCCGCGGGCCAGGCCATCCAGCGGATAGGCCGGCGCGACCTTGCGCGCCCGGGTGTCCAGGAAGGTCGCCCAGTCATGCGGCGTGACCGCGTTCAGCGCCTTGACCACGTCCTCGAAGGTGTAGGTTAGGGGCTGCTTCCACTGGCCGTCGTTGACGCCAAAGAAGGCGCGGCCGAAGTCGTCCAGCGACTTCTTCCCACCGGTCTTCTCGCGGATCAGGGTGTCGGCGTCGAGCCAGATCAGCTGGCCCTCCGAATAGTAGTCCTCGCTGCGCTGCCAGCTGGTCCAGGGGATCGCCCGGCGGCTGGCGATGATCGGGTCGTTGGTGGTGTCCTCGACCGAGCGCCACGCCCGGCCCGGCCGCCCCTCGGAATAGAGCGCCGCCGTCATCGCCAGGGCGTCCAGGGTCTGCTGCTTGGTCACCAGGCCCGAGCGCGCGCCGAGGACGAACCCCCAGTACTGGTCCTGGCCCTCGTACACCCACAGCAGGCTGTCGCGCATGGGGACGTTGTAGTTGGGCGTCCACAGGTCGGCCGGGCGGCGGTACTTGCCGTCCCAGGAATGGTTGTACTCGTGCGGCAGCAGGTTGCGGGCGGGCGCGTTCTTCGACCAGTCGGTGAAGTAGTCGGGAACGGTCCCGTTCTCCGAGGAACGATGGTGTTCCAGGCCGATGCGGCCCATGCGGTCGGTCAGGGCCAGCAGGAACTCGTAGCGGTCGAAATGGCGCGCGCCGTACAGCTTGTCGGCCTGGCGCACCAGTTCGCGGTGCTGTTCGATCTGCTCGGGCGTGGCGGCGAGAAGTTCGGGGCGATCAGCCACGACGTTCAGGCGCACCGGCGACTTGCCGCTGGTGTCCAGGTCGTACGTTTTGAAGTAGCGCCCGGCGAACATCGGGGAGTCCATCAGGGTGTCGAAGTCGACCGTCTTGAAGCGGGTCCAGCCGGCCTCGGTCTTCTCGGTCTCCAACGCCGTGCCGTAACCCCAGCCGTCGGGAAGCTTGATCGAGGCGTCGATGTTGATCCGGCGGGTGAAGTAGCCGGCGGGGTAGAACGCCAGGTTCAGCCACTGGGCGTTCAGCATCTCCGGCGTCATGACCACGCGCCCCTGGTCGCCCGCCGTGGGCGACAGGTACTGGAACTCGAGGTCCAGCGACCGGGCGTCGGCCGGCGGGGTCAGGTGGAAGGCGAACACCTGCACGGGATCGCGCGTCCAGGGCACGACCTTGCCGTTCGCCTTCACCACCAGGCCGGCCATGTTGAAGAGGGCGTTGCGGGGCGAATGGCCGCCGGGGACCCACTGCGGATAGAGCAGCGTCACCGGGGCGCCGCCGGCCATGATCGGAATGGTCTGCCGGATGCGGAAGATCCGGCGCTCCACGTCGGTGGCGTCCACTTCCAGCTTGAGCGTCCCGGCGGGGTAGGCGACGTCCCGCGGCGTGGCGATCGGCGCCGGCATCGGCAGCGGCTGCGGCCCTTCCGACGGCTCCGCAGCCAGCGGCGTTGCGAAGGCGAGCGCCGCTGCGGCGGCGAGGAACGCTGATTTCAAAGGAAGCCCCGAAGAAGAAACTATTGCGACTTTCTAGAACCGGTTAGGTGTGAGGCTCAATGGCCGGCGGTAGGATCCTTCGGCTCGCCGGTCTCGTCATCGTCATGCTCTTGGCGCGCGACCGCCTCCATCGCCTGATGCGTGGGAGGATCCATGACAGCGCCGAACCCAAGCATGACGAAGGCCAGGCCCGCCGCACCCTTGAGTTTGCGGCCTTCTCGACGCCCGAGCCACGCGACAAGCGGTGCGACCATCACCAGGAGCGCGAAGGCGATCAGGTAGCCTAGCCAGCCGTCCATACAGTCAAGGTGGGCGTAGGCGAGCGAAAGAAAAAGGGCCGCGGATCGCTCCGCGGCCCTGATCTCACATCGGGGTCAGCCGACTAGCACTTGAAGTACATGTCGAATTCCACCGGGTGCGGGTGGAGCTGGAGGCGCATGACTTCTTCCATCTTCAGCTCGATGTAACTGTCGATGAAGTCGTCGCTCATGACGCCGCCGGCCTTCAGGAAGGCGCGGTCCTTGTCCAGGCTCTCCAGGGCCTCGCGCAGCGAGCCGCAGACCTCGGGGATCTTCTTCTGCTCGCGGGGCGGCAGGTCGTAGAGGTTCTTGTCGGCCGGGCCGCCCGGGTCGATCTGGTTCACGATGCCGTCGATGCCGGCCATGAGCAGGGCGGTGAAGGTCAGGTACGGGTTGCCCATCGGGTCGGGGAAGCGGGCCTCGATCCGCTTGCCCTTCGGGCTGTCCACGTGGGGGATCCGGATGGAGGCCGAGCGGTTGCGGGCCGAGTAGGCCAGCTTCACCGGGGCTTCGTAGCCGGGCACCAGGCGCTTGTACGAGTTCGTCGTGGAGTTCGAGAACGCGTTGATCGCCTTGGCGTGCTTGATGATCCCGCCGATGTACCACAGGCACATCTGCGACAGGCCCGCGTACTTGTCTCCGGCGAACAGCGGCTTGCCGTTGCCCCAGATCGACTGGTGCACGTGCATGCCCGAACCGTTGTCGGCGAACATCGGCTTGGCCATGAAGGTGGCCGTCTTGCCGTAGGCGTGGGCCACGTTGTGGATCACGTACTTATAGAGCTGCAGCCGGTCGGCCATGACGATCATGGTGTCGAACTTCAGGCCGAGTTCGTGCTGGGCCGGCGCCACCTCGTGGTGGTGCTTTTCCGGCTTCATGCCAAGTTCGCCCATGACCGCCAGCATCTCGCCGCGCAGGTCCTGGCCGCTGTCGATCGGGTTGACCGGGAAGTAGCCGCCCTTCGGGCCGGGCCGGTGGCCCATGTTGCCTTCCGGATAGGACTTGCCCGAGCTGACCGGCAGCTCGGTGGAGTCGTAGGCGTAGAAGGTGTTGTGGGGGGCGGTGTCCCAGCGGACGTCGTCGAAGATGAAGAACTCGGCCTCGGGGCCGAAGTACACGGTGTCGCCGATGCCCGACGCCTTCACGAAGTTGAGCGCGGCCTTGGCGATGGAGCGCGGGTCGCGCTCATAGGGAGTGCCCGTGTCGGGGTTCACCACGTCGCAGAACAGGGCCAGCGTGGTCTGCTGGTAGAACGGGTCGATGATCGCCGAGTCCAGGTCCGGACGCAGCTTCATGTCGGACTCGTTGATGGCCTTCCAGCCGGCGATCGAGGAGCCGTCGAACATCGTCCCGTCGGTCAGGAAGTCCTCATCGACCAGATCGATGTCGAAGGTCACGTGCTGCATCTTGCCGCGCACGTCGGTGAAACGGACGTCGACGTATTTGACGTCCTTCTCCTTGATCATATTCAGAATGTCTTTGGCGGAAGCCATGTGGATATCCCCTTCTTGAACGCGTAGGTGCTGTGGGTCAGATGGCGACGGTCCCGGTCTCGCCGGTGCGGATGCGCACGACGTCCAGGATTTCGGAGACGAAGATCTTGCCGTCGCCGATGCGGCCGGTGCGGGCGGCGGAAGAGATCGCCTCCAGAGCGCGATCCAGCTGGTCGTCGGCGATCACGACCTCGATCTTGATCTTGGGGA
Source organism: Phenylobacterium sp. CCH9-H3 (assembly GCF_001557235.1). Lineage (GTDB taxonomy): Bacteria > Pseudomonadota > Alphaproteobacteria > Caulobacterales > Caulobacteraceae > Phenylobacterium. The sequence continues at coordinate 23,899 of NZ_LSJI01000246.1, forward strand.
GGAAGTCCACGACGTACTCGGCGCCGCGGTAGAGTTCGGTCTGCCCCTTCTGGCGGCCGTAGCCCTTGGCTTCGATGACGGTCATGCCCTGGACGCCCAGGTCCTGCAGGGCCTCCTTCACCTCGTCGAGCTTGAACGGCTTGATGATGGCTTCGATCTTTTTCATGCGCTCGATCTGTACTCGCGACTGTGGACGCCCCAACGGTCGCGGGCGAACCAGCACGCACCGGACCGGCGCCACAAGCACGCTTCGGTTGCCTGCCGTTGCGGCCGCCTGGGAAACTGGGTCGTCGCCTAGGAAATAGGCGCCAACAGGTCAGAAAGTGATCACGCCGGGAATCGCCTTGTGAGGGCGGGTTCGGCGCCTAGGATCGCTGCGAAACGCGTTTGGGAGGCGGCTGAAGCATGGACGAACGGACCCCGGTGCTCATCGGAGCGGGCCAATTCACATACCGGGGCGATCCGGCCTCCTCGCCGTCGCCGACATCGCTGCTGAAGATTGCGGCGGAACGCGCGGCCGCCGACGCCGGCATTGGCGCTGAGGGGCTTGCGGCGATCGACAGCCTGGCGGTCGTCGGCTTCACGATCGATGCGCCGGGTTCGAAGCGCGGGATGATCCCCCACGCCACCAATCCGCCCGCCACGCTGTCGAAGATGATCGGGGCCCAGCCGCGCTGGGGCGTCTATTCCGAGATGGGCGGCAACACGCCCCAGTACCTCGTGAACATGCTGGCCGAGCGGATCGCCCGGGGCGAGACCGACCTGGCGCTGACCGTCGGCTGCGAATTCCTGGGCTCGGCCACGAAGCGGGCGACGAAGGGCTTTGGCTTCGACGACTGGGTCGCCATCGAGGACGAGACGCTGGAGCCGGCCGAACGCGTCGGCGACCCGCGCCCGGGCAGCACGCCCTACGAGATCCGCCATGGCCTCAGCCGGCCCATCAACATCTATCCGATCTTCGAGAACGCCCTGCGCGCCCGGGACGGCCGCTCGATCGCCGACCACCAGGCCAGGATGGGCAAGCTGTTCTCCGCCTTCAGCGCGGTGGCCGCCAGGAATCCGGAAGCCTGGTTCCCGGTCGAGCGGAGCCCCGGAGAACTGGTGACGGTCACCGAGAAGAACCGGATGATCGGCTTCCCCTATCCGAAGCTGCTGAACGCCATCATGGACGTCGACCAGTCCGCGGGGGTGCTGATCGCCAGTGTGAAGAAAGCGCGCGAACTGGGGGTTCCCGAGGACAAGTGGGTCTATCTGCACGGCTGCGCCGACGCGTCCGACCTGTGGCATCCCCTGGACCGCCAGAACTTCCATTCCAGCCCGGCCATGCGCCTGACCGGAAAGCGGGCGTTCGAGATGGCGGGGATCGGGCTCTCGGACATCGACGTGATCGACCTCTACTCCTGCTTCCCGGTCGCCGTGGAGGTGGGCGCGGAGGAGTTGGGCCTGTCGCTGGACGATCCCCGCGGCCTGACCGTCACCGGCGGGCTGCCCTACGCCGGCGGGCCGGGGAACAACTATGTGATGCACTCCATCGCCGTGATGATGGACCGCCTGCGCGCCAAGCCGGGCGCCTATGGGCTGATCACCGGCAACGGCTGGTACCTGACCAAGCAGTCCACGGGCATCTATTCCACCACCCCGCCGGACAAGCCCTTCGAGCGCGAGGATCCCAAGATCCTGCAGCGCGAGATCGACGCCCTGCCGCATCCCGAGATCGTCGAGACGCCGCAGGGCCGTGGCGTGATCGAGACCTACACGGTCGTCCACAAGCGCGAGGGGCCTTTCCTGGGGATCATCGTCGGCCGTGACGAGGCTGGCCGCAGGTTCGCCGCCAATACGCCGAATGATCCGGCGACCCTTGCCAGCCTCGAAGCGAGCGAGCAGATCGGGCGGACAGGCACGGTCTCCCAGCAGGGGGACCTCAACATCTTCACACCGGACTGATCCCTCATGGCGCGCCTCTACCTGATCCGGCACGGTCGGCCGTCCTCCACCTGGGGCGGCCACGACGACGACCCGGGGCTGGACGAGGCGGGCCAGGCGCAGGCGCGGGCGGCGCGCGACTGGCTGCTCTCGCGGCCGCCGATCGAGCGGCCCGGGCTCGTGGTGAGTTCGCCCCTGCGCCGCTGTCGGGAAACCGCTGAGCCGACGGCCGCCGCCCTGGGCGTCCCGGTGGAGATCGATCCCGTGGTGGGCGAGATTCCCACGCCCAAGGCCCTGAGCGCCGAACAGCGGCCGGCGTGGCTGCGGCAGGCGTTCCAGGGAACCTGGGGGGCCATCGAGGGCGACATGGACTACGACGCCTGGCGCTCGGATATCGTCGCCTCGCTCGCCCGGCGGGCCAACACGGCGGTCTTCTCGCACTACGTGGCCATCAATGCGGCCGTCTCGCGCCTGCTGGGCGTCGATCAGGTCCTGGCGTTCCGGCCCGACCACACCTCCATCACCGTGCTCGAGACCGACGGCGAGACGGTCCGGCTCGTCGAGAAGGGCGCCGAGGCCGCGACGGGGGTCCTTTGACCACGCGTCCGATCCTCACCGTCGCCGAGATGACGGCCGCAGACCGAGCGGCCATCGACGCCGGGACGCCGGGCGAAGTCCTTATGGAACGGGCCGGGGAGGCCGTGGCCGAGGCGGTGGTCCAGCGGTTCCGGCCTCAGCCCGTGCTGGTGCTCTGCGGCCCGGGCAACAATGGCGGCGACGGCTACGTGGTGGCGCGGCTGCTCAAGGCGCGCGGCTGGCCCGTGGAGGTGAGGGCGCTGGGCGACGCCGCGACCCCGGACGCCAAGGCGATGCGCGCGCGCTGGGATGGACCGACGGCGCCCTTGAACGGCGACGTCGGCGAGGCGCTGGCGATCGACGCCCTGTTCGGGGCCGGTCTGTCGCGTCCGCTCGACGGCGCAGCCGCCCAGGCCGCTGCGGCGCTCGCCAACCGGCCCGGCGCCGTCGTCGCCGTCGACGTCCCCAGCGGCGTCCCGGGCGATACGGGAAAGCCGCTTGGCCCGGCCGTGTGCGCCGGGCTGACCGTGACCTTCCACGCCCGCAAGCCCGCCCACGTGCTGGAGCCGGGCCGATCGCTCTGCGGTGACGTCCTGGTGGCCGACATCGGTCTCCTGCCCACGCCATCGAAGCTGGTGGAGAACGGGCCCGAGTTCTGGCTGCCGCGCTTTCCGTGGCCGACGGCCGCTTCGCACAAGCACGCCCGTGGCCGGCTGATCGTCGTCAGCGGTGACGCCTGGAGCACGGGCGCGGCGCGGCTGTCCTCGCGTGCAGGCCTTCGGATAGGGGCCGGGCTGGTCACGCTCTACGCCGGCCAGGACGCGCTGGCGACGAACGCGGCGCACCTGGAGGCGGTGATGCTGAAGCCGTTCGACACCGACCTGGAGCTGGAAGAGGCCGCCGACCAGGCGGACGCCGCCATCATCGGGCCGGCCGCCGGCGTGAACGAGACCACGCTGCTGAACGTCCTGGCCCTGGCTCGGACCGGCGCGGCGCTGGTGATCGACGCCGACGCCATCACCGTCTTCCGCGACGATCCGGAGGAGCTGTTCTCGGTGCTCGACCGCGACGACGTCCTGACCCCGCACCCCGGCGAGTTCGAGCGCCTGTTCCCCGGCCTGCTCAAGTCGTCTCCCGAGCGTCTGACCGCCGCCCGCCGGGCCGCCGAGAAGGCGAACGCCGTCATCCTGCTGAAGGGGGTCGACACCGTGATCGCCGCCCCCGACGGCCGGGCCGCGGTGAACGTGAACGGCTCGCCCTGGCTCGCGACCGCCGGCTCCGGCGACGTCCTCGCCGGCTATATCGGCGGGCTGGTGGCCCAGGGGATGGAGAGCTTCGAGGCCGCCTGCGCCGCCGCCTGGATCCACGCCGAGGCCGCCGAACTGCATGGCCCGGGCCTCATTTCCGAGGATCTTCCGGGCCTTACGCCCATGGTCCTGCGCCGGCTCTACGACGAGCGCTGAGCCGGCGTCAGCCGAACAGTTCGGCCCGCACGCCCCGCGCCATCTGGCCCAGCAGGTCGGCGGCCAGGGTGTCGAGCTCGGAGCCTTCGCGGTAGTCGCCGCCCGCCGCCAGCCTCGCCCGGCCGTCGGCGAGCAGCTTGGCCGCCGCGGCCTGGGTGATCGGCGTCTCGGGATCGTAGACCGCCACCGGATGGCCGCCATGGTCGGTCATCACGCGCATCACGGGGATGTCGGTCAGGCCGTCCCCGAAGAAGGCGATGCGGTCGAAGGGCACGGCTCTGTCGCGGTCGGCCTGGACGGCGTTGATGCCGCTGTTGTCCCACTCGTCCAGCGTCCATTTGTTGATGCGGAACAGGTACTGGGTCTTGCTGGTGTAGTTGATGGCGAGGGCCGGGCCCACCGCGTCCAGGTGCTCGTTGAAGATGAAGGCCGAGGCGTAGATCCGCTCGAAATGCGCGGCGATCGGCGAGCCCTCGATCAACTCGCGGTTGCCGGACGAGATGATGAAGTGCCGCAGATCGAGCCCCAGGGCCTCCGCTCGCGCGTTCTGGCGGCCGAACCAGTCCTCGACGCCGGGGAACAGGCGCAAGGCCGCGCCGCGCTTGCGCCAACTCTCGAGGCTGAGTTCCAGACCCTTCTCGCGGGCCTTCTCCAGCATCAGGTGCATGTAGGCCAGGATGCCGTCGCCCCGCTGCGCCTCGGCGAGCGCCTGGGTTTCGCGCCAGAAGTCGGCGTGATCCATCCCGAGTTCGTCGGGGATGAAGGCGTGTTCCTGCATGTTGCCGGGCGCGAGGGTGCCGTCGAAATCGTAGGCGAAGACGGCGAGGGGGCGGCTCATGGCGCTTCACTAGCCGCCAACGGCTCGGCTGGGAACGACCCAAGAGGGTCGCCCCGGCCCCGCGACGGGAGGCGGGGGCCGGGGCGTACGGCGGCGGTTGTCGGGGAACAGGTCCGCCGCCGCGTTCTGTTGTCCTGCAAATGGTGGGAGATGCGCGGACGCAGCAGTTACGTAAGCTGCAGCGTCCCGGATGCAGCGGATGCATCCAGCAGTAGAATTTTTTTCAGGCCCGGTTGCGCGTCCGTTCGTGGACCGTGTCGGCGGCGAGCGCGAGCCCCGCCAGGACCAGCGGCAGCAGGAAGAAGAACAGGCGATAGCCCAGGAAGGCCGCGGCCAGGGAGGGGGGGTGGAGGCCCTTGAGCAGGGTCGAGAGCGAGCCTTCGAACACGCCCACGCCGCCCGGCACGTGGCTGATCAATCCCATCACCACCGAGGGCGCATAGGCGCCGACGAACGTGAAATAGCCGATGGAGCCTTCCGGCAGCAGGACCCAGATGATCGCCGCAGCCACGGCGTTGTCGACCGCGCCGATGGTGAGCTGGGCGATGGCCACCCGGAACGACGGCAGCTTCACGCTGTGGCCAAAGCCGCGCAGGGGACGGCGCAGCGTTGCGCACAGGACCACGTAGGCCGCGACGCCCACCAGCAGCAGGGCCCCCAACCCGTCGGCCACGGGATTGGCGATCCGGCTGACCGCCGCGATGTCGTGACTGCCGGCCATCAGCAGCGCGATCCCCGCGAGGGTCGACAGGCCCACGGTGAAGGAGAAGCCGTGGAACAGCGTGGTGGCCGCCACCTGGCGCAGGGACACGCCGTACTTGCCATAGTAGCGAGCTCGCACGGCGCCGGAGACAATCAGGTTCGCCCCCAGGGTATGGGCGATGGCGCTGGCGATGAACGAGCCGGCCAGGGCGGAGCGGACCGCGATCCTGGCTCCCGCCCAGCGCAGGCCCAGCCATTCGATCGTGCCCATCAGCAGGAAGCTGGTCGCCGACAGCCCGAGCGCCAGAACCACGGACCCCCAGCCCCAGGCCCGCATGGCGTCGGCCACCTGTGCGAGGCTGATCTCGTGGAATTCCCGCCACAGGATATAGGCGGCGGCGCCCAGCAGCACGAAGGCCAGCAGGTGCCAGGCCAGGCTGCGGAGCATCGGGAAGAACCGCGACCCCTGGGTCTCGGGCAGGGCGGCGGCCAGCTCTTCCTCGACATCCTCGAGGATTTCGCCGGGCCGCGCGTCGGGATCCTGGATCGGCAAGGGCGGGTGGTCTCCGAGTCGGCGGGTGGCGCATCGTCGGCCCACGGAACCGAAGCGCAAGGCGAAGGTTTCTCCCGCACCTTCGCGACCGATTTAAGGAGGCCATCATGCGGCGGGAAGACTGGCGCGACCTGGAGAGCGAGCGGCTGCGGCGCCTGCGGGACCGCGACCGGGGCGACTACGGGCAGGCGGACTATTCCAACCTCTACGGCTACGATCCACGGACGCGGTCGGGCTATCGGGCCTACGACGACGGCCGGCCGGATCCCGACGGCTACGACCCGCGGTACGTCGATGTCAGGCGAGACGACCTGCGCCGCGCGCCCGAACGCCGCGACTGGGACGAAGACCATCGCGACCACCGCCGGGCCCGCCGCGATGGGCCGTCCGATCGCGTCCTCTGGGCCGTGATCATGGAGCGGCTGGACGACGAGCGGCGCCTCGACATCAGCGGCGTCGAGGTCGATGTCGTGGACGGCGAGGTGACCTTGAACGGCTTCGTCCGGCACAAGGCCGACAAGCGGCGGATCGAGGATATCGCCGACATCGACGGCGTGCGGAACGTGCAGAACAATCTGCGGACCCGCGAGCGCAGCCGCCGATGGACATTCCTCTGAGCTGGGTCCTGGAACCGCGACGGCAGGCCTGCTCTTGTTAGGTCATGAGCAAGCCGGTCGTCGTCTCCATTCCCCATGAACTCGGCCGCGCCGAGGCCCGGCGCCGGATCGACGAGGGGCTCGGCCGCCTGACGTCGCAGATCGGCGCGGTCGGGGAGATCAAGCAGGCGTGGGAGGGAGACTTGCTGCGCTTCTCCCTGCAGGCCATCGGCCAGACGGTCACGGGCACGATCGACGTCCAGGAGCGCGAAGCGCGGCTGGAGGTCTATCTGCCGGGGATCTTCGCGATGATCGCGGGCAAGGTGAAGGGCCGCCTGCGCGACGAAGGGCAGATCCTGCTGGGCGGCCCGAAGAAGGGCTGAGCGCTACGGTCAAGGCAACCGCCGCCCGTCGTGGACGTTCTTGTCAGGACACTTCGAGGAAGAGCCAGATGCCCCACAAGCAAACCGAAGACCAAGCCAAGCGCGCCTTCACCCACGGGTCCGGACAGGCGGCGGCCGACATGGCCAGCGACCCGAAGGGGGTCATCGAAGAACATCGCCATATCGAGGGCGCGAGCAGCCGGCCGACCGCCCCTGACCCCGAGGGCCGCAAGCACGATCACATGGCCGAGCGGGAAGCCAAGTCCGAGGATCGCCAGGAGGCCCTGCTGGACGAGGCCATCGAGGAAACCTTCCCGAGTTCGGACCCGATCAGCCCGAAGCACATCACCTGAGGACTGTTACCTGAGGAGCTGTTCGTAGGCCTCCTGGGCCTCGATCCATTCCAGTTCGGCGGTTTCCAGCGCGGCCTGGGCCGCCTGCCGCCGGCGGGCCAGTTCCGCGGCCTTTGCGGGGTTCGCCGCGAAGGTCGCGGGATCGCTCAGCGTGCGATCGATCATGGCGACCAGCTCGTTGGCCTTGGCCAGGGCGGCCTCGGCGGCTTCCGCGCGGCGGCGCGCGGTTCCGGTGGGAACCCTCGTCTTCGGCGGCGGTGGGGGCGGCGGCGGCGCGACCTCGGGTTCGGCCTTGATCTGCGTGGGCGCGCGCGCGGCGACGCGGGCGCGTTCCAGCACGAAGGCCGCGTAGTCCTCCATGTCGCCGTCGAACGGCTCGATCCCGCCGTCGGCCGCCAGCCACAGCCGGTCGGCCACCAGCTCCATCAGCGAGCGGTCGTGGGTGATCAGGATCACCGCGCCCTCGTACTCGTTCAGGGCGTCCAGCAGGGCGCGGCGCGAGTCGATGTCCAGGTGGTTGGTCGGCTCGTCGAGGATCAGGAGGTGCGGCGCCTCCATGGCCACTAGGTTCAGCAGCAGCCGCGCCCGCTCGCCGCCCGACAGGTTCGCCACCGTCGTCTCGACCTTCTCGAAGCCGATGCCGTACTGGGCCAGGCGCGCGCGCCGCGACGCCTCGCTGGCCTCGGGCATCACCCGCCGGATGATGTCCAGCGGCGTGTCGGTCGGGTCCATGGCCTCGATCTGGTGCTGGTGGAACCAGCCGACCTTGAGGCGGGGGCTGCGGTGCAGCTTGCCGGCTTCCACCTCCAGGGCGCCGGCCACCAGCTTGGCGAAGGTCGACTTGCCGGCGCCGTTGACGCCCAGCAGGCCGATGCGGTCGTCGATGTCCAGGCGCAGGTCCAGCCGCCGCTGCTGCGGCTGGAAGGCGCCAGCGGGCGCTCGGGGGAGGGCAGGGAGAACGGCGTGACCCGCTCCTCGATCACCGCCGACACCGGCGGCAGCTTGGCGATCATCTTCAGGCGCGACTGGGCCTGGGTGGCCTTCGACGCCTTGGCGCGGAAGCGGTCCACGAACGACTGCAGATGCTCGCGCCGCGCCTCGATCTTGGCGCGGTTGGCCTCCTGCAGGCGCAGCTTCTCCGAGAGCTGACGCTCGAAGTTGTCGTAGCCGCCCGGATAGAGGTCGAGCTTGCCGTCCTTCAGGTGCAGGATGTGGTCGACGGAATTGTTCAGCAGTTCGCGGTCGTGGCTGATGACGATGGCGGTGTTCGGATACTTCTTCAGCCGCGCCTCGAGCCAGAGGGCGCCTTCCAGGTCGAGGTAGTTGGTCGGCTCGTCCAGCAGCAGCAGGTCGGGTTCGGCGAACAGGCTGGCCGCCAGGGCCACGCGCATCCGCCAGCCGCCCGAGAACTCCGCCATCGGCCGCTGCAGGTCGGCCTGGCTGAACCCCAGGCCGGCGAGGATTTCCGCGGCGCGTGACGGGGCGCGGTCGGCGTCGATCTCGATCAGCCGGGCGTAGATGTCGCCCATGTCCTCCGGATCGGCGCTCTCCAGCCGCTGGAGCAGGTCGTGCCGTTCGACGTCGGCTTCCAGCACGGTGTCCAGCAGGGTCACCGGCGTGGCCGGGTGCTCCTGGTCCACCGAGCCGATGCGCGCGGCCCTGGGCACGCCCACTTCGCCGCCGCCAGGCGTGAGCTGCCCCAGGATGACCTTGAACAGGGTCGACTTGCCCACGCCGTTGCGGCCCACGAGGCCGACCTTGGCGTCCTTGGGCAGGGTGACCGTGGCGTGGTCGAAGAAGCGGCGTCCCCAGGCGTCGAGGACAAGGTCGTTGATCTGCAGCATGGGCAACCGTGTGTGGCCGCGGCGTCTAGCAGACGCGGCCTGCTGCGTCATGCCCACGCGGCAGCTTGCTTCGCAGTGCGGGATGACGATATAGACCCCGCCACCCGCGCGGAGCGCCTTCGCGCACTTCCCCATTTCCATAGAGCCCCTACGGAGCCCATGACCGAACGCACCTTCTCGATCATCAAGCCGGACGCCACGCGTCGGAATCTGACCGGCAAGGTCAACGCGGTGATCGAGGACGCCGGCCTGCGCATCGTGGCCCAGCGCCGCATCAAGATGAGCAAGGCCCAGGCCGAGAAGTTCTACGAGATCCACAAGGAGCGCCCGTTCTTCGGCGAACTCGTGGAATTCATGACGTCGGCGCCGGTGGTGGTTCAGGTCCTGGAAGGCGAGAACGCCGTCGCCCGCTACCGCGAAGTCATGGGCGCCACCAACCCGGCCCAGGCCGCGGACGGCACGATCCGTAAGCTCTACGCCGAAAGCGTCGGCGAGAATTCGGTCCACGGTTCGGACAGCCTCGAGAACGCCAAGCTCGAGATCGCTCAGTTCTTCACGGACGCCGACATCGTCGGCTGACCGGACGCAACGAGTACGGCTCCGCGGGGTTCTTCACGCGGGGTCACCCCCTTTTCCCAACTGCCATAAGTGAACATGAGAGAATCCAAGGTCATGCCTGGCTTCTCCGATCGCCTCGCCGCCCAGGCCGAGGCCCGGAAGGCCCTCCTGGCTAAGTTCAAGCCGAAACCCACCGTCCAAGCCGAAGCCTTCGAGACCCGCGAGCAGCGCAAGGCGCGCGAGCTCGAGGAAGTCCGCGCCAAGCGCGCCGCCGAGAAGGAAGCCGCCCGCCTCGCCAAGGAGAAGGCCGAGGAAGAGGCCCGCCTGGCCCGGGAGAACGACGAGGAGCTGATGCTCCAGTTGAAGCGCGAGGACCGCAAGGCCCGCAAGGCGGCCGCCAAGGCCGAGGCCCGCGCCAAGCGCGAAATGAAGTCGCAGATGCGCCGCGGCTAGTCTTCTGCGCCGCCGGTGACCCGGCGGCTCAGTTCGCCGTAGTAGCCCTGGAGCAGGAGTTCGACGGTCTCGCCGCGCTCCTCGGCTTCGAAAGCCAGGTCCTTGGCCATCTGAACGGCGGCCGAGCGCGACAGCTGTCCGGCCACCGGGGCTCCGTCCCGGAACACGGTCCAGTCGCCGTCCTTCAGCGCTACAGCGTATTGCACCATCGCTGTCTCCCTGAAGCGTCAGTGCAAAACCATGGTGAAGGTTCCAGCCTCTTTCCAATGACGCGTGACCCGCGGGCCTTCGCCTGCGATGCTCGCAGCCGAAGGAGGGCCGCCATGGATGGGCCGCACCTGATCTACTTCGCCGACCCCATGTGCTCATGGTGCTACGGCTTTTCTCCCGTCATCGACGAGATCCGCCACGCCTACGGGCGCGCGTTGCCGATCCGCGTGATCATGGGCGGCCTGCGCCCCGGAACCGATCAGCCGATGACGGACGAGGCGCGCAAGAGCGTCGTCGGCCACTGGAACCACGTGCACGAGGCCTCGGGCCTGCCATTCGACGCGGCCGTGCTGGACCGGCCCGGCTTCGTCTACGACACAGACCCGGCCGCCCGCGCCGTCGTCGTCGCCCGCCGGGAGGGCGAGGAGTTGGCGGCTCGCTACCTCGCCGGCGCCCAGCGCGCCTTCTATGCCGAGAACCGGGACGTGACCTCGGGCGAGGTGCTCGCGGATCTGGCCGAGGAATATGGCCTCGAGCGTCAGGCGTTTCTCGCGGCCTGGGCGTCGGAGGAGGCCAAGCAGGAGACGTGGCGCGACTACGCCATCTCCCAGAATGCGGGCGTGACCGGCTTCCCCACGCTCATCGGCGGGCCGAACGACCAGGGCGTGTACGGCGTCGTCACGCGCGGCTATGCCCCGCCCGAGCAGGTGCTGGCTGTGCTGCGCAACTGGATCGCCGGGATCGCTGCCTGATCACCTGATCGGCGCCGGCGGATTGCGGCCCAGCTCCATGATCAGCTTGGTCATGAGATAGAGCCTCGGCGTCACGCTGTTCAGGTCGACGTATTCATCTTCCGAATGGAACTTGCCGCCCACCGGGCCTAGGCCGTCCAGCGCCGGGACGCCGGCCTCGTTCGCCAGCGCCGATTCGGAGGCGCCGCCGTTGCCGCCGCGGCCGAGCTTCATCCCCAGGCCGGCGTAGATCGCCTCGGCCCGGTCGGCCAGGGCGTCGGTGGCGGGGTTGTTGGGCAGGGGCGGGAACGAGGCCTCGCGCCGGACCGTCACCTTGGTGTCCGGGATCGACGGCGCGCGGGCCCGGGTCTCCAGGGCGTGCGCCACCTTCTCGACGTCGGCCTTGTCCCGCACGCGGATGTTGATGGCCGCTGAGGCGTCCTCGGGGATGATGTTGTACCGCGCGCCGGCGCTCATCAGGGTGAGGTTCACCGTGAGCCCGTCGCCGCTGGTGGGGAACTGGCGGATGGCCTCAAGCTGGTGGATCAGCTCCAGCGCCGCGTTGCGGCCGTCCTGGGGCGCGACGCCGGCGTGCGCCGGGCGACCCTTCACGTCGATGTAGAAGCTGTTCGATCCCTTGCGCCACACCGTCACCGTATCGGGCGGATCGCCGGGCTCCAGGTTCAGCTCGACGTCCGCCTCCGTCAGCAGCCGGTCGATGAGCTTACGGGTTCCGGGCGAACCCCGTTCCTCCGAAGTCTCGATCAGGAAGGTGATCTGGGCGTAGTCCTTGAACCCCAGGTCCTTCAGGATCTGCAGGGCGTAGATCCCCTGGACCACGCCACCCTTCTCGTCACCCACGCCGGGGCCGGTGAGGCGATCGCCCGTCATCGCGAAGGGGCGCTTCGCCGCCGTGCCGGGCTCGAAGACCGTGTCGAGGTGGCCGATCATCAGGATGCGGCCCTTGCCGGTCCCCTTCAGCCGGGCCACCAGGTTGTCCGGCAGGCCAGGCGCCTCCGCCGGGACGGCTTCCACCGTCATGCCCAGGGCCTCCAGCCGTGGCCGCAGGATCGCGGCCACCTTGCGGCCGCCCTCGACGTCGCCGGTGCCGGAATCGACGTTCACCACCTCTTCCAGCAATTTCAGCTGCGCCGGCCGCGCCTTCTCCGCGGCCGCCCAGACCTTGGCGTCCTTCGCGGCCTTCGGTGCGGCGACGACCGGTGTCCCGACCGCGGCGGCCATCGCCAGAACCAACATCGCGCGCCGCATCGAACGTCCCCCTGAACTCGCCGAACTGTTCGTGCAGATTGAGCAGACCGTCGCAGCGCTGTCACGGCCGGCGGCTATGCCATCGCCGATATCCCGGGCAGCGCGACCAGTCGCGCAGGCGCCGCCGCTCGAAAACCGCACAGGCTGTGGGTGAATCGGCGAGAGCGCTTGCGGACCTCCGTTAACCAAGCTGGGATGGTCGACCGGCCTCTGGGGAGAGGTCGATAAGTGTCTGTCTTTTGGGGGCTTCGATGACGACGGCTTACTTCAATCTCGCGTCCGGCAACTATTTCCAGGACTGGTCGAACGCCGGCCAGCTCACGACGAACGACGACTGGAGCGGGGTCCCCAGCATCGTGGGCTACCGCGGCGACGGCCTGACCGGACTGACCGGCGCCGATCCGCGGACCATCACCGGCACGTCGGACGTCATCGATGTGAACGTGAATCAGACGAACCCGAACACCTTCTCCACGGGCGGCGTCACCGAGTTCGCCATCGCCGATCCCACGATCGCCCTGACCGGCTCCGGCACGGCCGACGTCCCGTACTTCGTGCTCCACCTCGACGCCACCGGCCGCCAGGACCTGCACCTGAGCCTCGATGTCCGCGACATCGACGGGTCGGCCGACGACACCAACCAGCAGTTCAACATCCAGTACCGCATCGGCGATACCGGGACCTGGGTGAACCTGGACGGCGCCTATATCGCCGACGCCAGCGCGCCGGGCGCCACCCTGGTCACCCATCTCGACCTCACGCTGCCCGAGGCGCTGAACGGGCAAGGCCAGATCCAGCTGCGGTTCATGACCACCAATGCGCCCAGCAACGACGAGTGGATCGGCGTCGACAACATCAGCGTCACCAGCCAGCCGCAGACCGGATCCACGGTCGCGATCTCCGGGCAGTCGATCGTCGAGGGCGACGACGGCACGAAGCTGCTCACCTTCACCGTCACTCGCGGCGGCGCGGCGGCGGACTTCAGCATCGACTACGCCACCGGCGGCGGCACGGCCAGCGCGGGCGGCGACTATGTGGCGAACACGGGGACGCTGACGTTCACCGCCGGCGGGCCGGCCAGCCAGACCGTTTCGGTCGTCATCAACGGCGACACGACGCCGGAGCCTGACGAGACCTTCAGCGTCAGCCTGTCGAACCTGCAGGTGACCAGCGGGTCGGTCGTGGTCACGACGGCCACGGCCACCGGCACGATCCAGAACGACGACTTCCTGAACCTCAAGATCTATCAGATCCAGGGCGCCGGCCATCTCTCGCCCTACGCCGGCTCGCACGTGGTCACCGAAGGCATCGTCACGGCGATCGACACCACCGGGGCGCGCGGCTTCTGGATCCAGGACCCGACCGGCGACGGCGACAATGCGACGTCCGATGCGGTGTTCGTCTACACCGGCTCCGTACCCACCGTCGTGGTTGGCCAGACCGTCCGCGTCGAGGGCGACGTCAACGAGTTCGAGGGCAGCGATCCGAACAACCTGCCGATCACCGAGATCGACAGCCCGATCGTCACCGTGCTGAACGGCGGGGCGCTCTCGGCGCTGCCGGCGGCCGTGGTGCTCGGCGCGGGCGGCCGCCCGGCCCCGACGCAGGTGATCGACGACGACAACAACACGACGTTCGACCCGGCCACCGACGGCCTCGACTTCTACGAGACGCTGGAAGGCATGCGGGTCACGATCCCGGATGCGACCGCCGTGGCGACCAGCGACGGGAACTCCACCTGGGTCGTGGCCGACGGCGGCGCGGGCGCAACGGGCATGAACGGGCGCGGGGGCGTGACCATCGACGCCGACGACTTCAACCCCGAGCGCGTGCAGATCTTCTACGACTCGGGCGTGGCGGGCGCCGGCGCCAAGCCGGATGCGGTGACGGGCGGCGATCTCGGCGACGTCACGGGGATCATGCACTATTTCGGCGGCAACTATGAGCTGCTGCCGACGTCGATCGGCGCCACGGGCGCGGGCGGCGCCCTGCCGCGGGAGACGACCACGCTCGACGGCGACGCCAACCACGTCACTATCGCGGCCTACAACGTCGAGAACCTCGACCCCACGGACCCGCAGGCCAAGTTCGACCGCCTGGGCCAGGACATCGCCCAGCACCTCGGCGGGCCGGACATCATCGGCCTCGAAGAGATCCAGGACGCCGACGGCGCGGGGACGGGCGGCAATCTCAGCGGCCAGGCGACCGCCGACAAGCTCATCGCGGCGATCAAGGCCGCCGGCGGTCCCACCTACGTCTATGTGGAAGTGATCCCCACCGGCCCGGTCGGCGGCGAGGCCGGCGGCAACATCCGCCAGGGCTATCTCTACAATCCCGAGCGCGTGCAGTACGTGGCCGGCTCGGCCTATCTCCTCGACGACAACGATCCGGCGAACGGCGACGCCTACGCCAACAGCCGCAAGCCGCTGGTGGCCGAGTTCACGTTCAACGGCGAGACGATCACCGTCGTGGACGTCCACAACACCTCGCGGATCGGATCGGAGGAACTGTTCGGCGACCACCAGCCGCCGGACAACGCCGGAGAGGCGCGCCGCATCGACCAGACCGCGCCCATCAAGGACCTCGTCGAGGGCATGGTGGCCGCCGACCCGTCGGCGAAGGTCGTGGTCATGGGCGACTTCAACGCCTTCCAGTTCGAGACCAGCCTGACCCAGCTCACGAGCGGCGGGGCCATGACCAACCTCAGCGACCTGCTGGCGCCCGCCGAGCGCTACACCTACGTCTTCGACGGCAATTCCCAGCAGATCGACCACCTGCTGGCGTCCAACGACCTGGCGAACGGCGCGCAGTTCGACATCGTCCACATGAACGCCGGCCAGCCGGCCAGCTCTGGCCGCGCTACCGACCACGACGCGGTCGTGGCGCGCATGTACGTCAACGCCAAGCCCGTGGCGGTGGCGGACGTGGCGACGGTCTCCGAGAACCAGAACGTCACCATCGACGTCCTGGCCAACGACACGGACGCGAACACCGGCGACACCAAGACCCTCATCTCGGTCACGGGCGGCGCCCTGGGCGGCCAGGTCAGCATCGTGAACGGCAAGGTGGTCTACTCGGCCAACAGCGACGCGATCGACGCCCTGAAGCAGCCGCAGCAGGCGGTCGACACCATCACCTACCAGGTCCAGGACGCCCACGGCGCGGTCAGCACCGGAACGGTCAGCGTCACGGTCAAGGGCGTCGCCGACGCCCCGGTCCGCAACGGCACGGCGGGCGCCGACACCCTGAACGGCTCGCCGCTGGAGGATGTCCTGAACGGCCTCGGCGGCGCGGACAAGCTGATCGGCAATGCCGGCGCCGACACGTTGAACGGCGGCCTCGGCAACGACACCCTCACCGGCGGCGTCGGGGCGGATCGCTTCGTGTTCACCGGAACCTTCGGGAACGACGTGGTGTCGGACTTCCAGTCCAACGACGTGGTCCAGCTGGACGCGGCGCAGTTCGCCAGCTTCGAGGCGGTCCAGGCCGCATCGTCGCAGGTCGGCGCCGACGTGGTGATCACCCTGAACGCGGCGAACACCATCACGCTGCAGAACGTGACGCTGGCCAGCCTCAACTCGGGCGACTTCCTGTTCGTCTGATGAGGGCCAAGGGGAGGGCGGCGCTCATGCCGCCCTCCTGCCGCCTTGCGCACGGGCGCGGGGCACGCGATATCGGAGGCAAGCGCGGACGTTCGCCGTCCGCCACGATATCCAAGAAGGACTTTCCATGCGCGATCCCGTGACCACCGCCCTAGGCCTCGTGCCGATGGTCGTCGAGCAGACGAGCCGTGGCGAGCGCGCCTACGACATCTTCTCCCGCCTGCTGAAGGACCGGATCATCTTCCTGGCGGGTCCCGTCGAGGACGGCATGGCCAGCCTGATCTGCGCCCAGCTCCTCCATCTCGAGGCCGAGAACCCCAAGAAGGAGATCCAGATGTACATCAACTCCCCGGGCGGGGTGGTGACGTCTGGCCTCGCGATCTACGACACCATGCAATACATCAAGAGCCCGGTGATCACCCTCTGCCTCGGCATGGCCGCCTCGATGGGCTCCTTCCTGCTGATGGCGGGCGAGAAGGGCCAGCGCATCGCCCTGCCGAACAGCCGCATCATGGTCCACCAGCCCTCGGGCGGCTATTCTGGCAAGGCGCAGGACATCCGCCGCCACGCCGAAGACATCCTGAAGACCAAGCGCCGGCTGAACGAGATCTACGCCAAGCACACCGGCCAGCCGATCGAGGTGGTCGAGGAGACCCTCGACCGCGACCACTTCATGACCGCCCAGGAGGCCAAGGACTGGGGCCTGGTCGACCACGTGTGGGAAAAGCGCGACGGCGACGAAGAGGCCTAGAGTCTCGCCCTCGCGGCGGCCACCAGATGGCGGCGTCCCGGTTCGCCGGTGACGTCGATCCGCTCGAAATCGACGCCGCCCGCATCGCGCACGTCCGCAAACAGCCCCTTCGGGTCTTCGTGGAAGTGCAGGAACGCCCGCCCCTTGCGGTAGAAGACGCCGCGCGAGCGTTCCACCAGACCCGGCAGGGCGCGAAGCTCGGCCAGCAGCGGCTCCAGCGCGTCCAGGGCCGTCGGCGAGGCGTGCTTCATGGCTTGCCCGAGAACACACGGAAATACGGCTCCTCGGCGATCGCCAGCATCTCGGTGTCGCCGCTGGTGTCGCCGTAGGCGGCGCGGACCCGCAGGTCCGGCCCGAAGGCCGCGCGCAGCCGCTCGACCTTCTCCGGCCCCCGGCAGTTCGGCGAGGCGAACGTCCCGCTGACCCGGTCGCGTTCGTCGAAATGCAGGGGCGTGCCCAGGAGGTCGTCCGCCCCCAGGCCGCGGGCGAACGGCGCCACCACGATGTCCGGCGAGGCGGTGACGATCACCAGCCGCACCCGCTCCTTGCGCCAGCGCTTCCAGGCGATCACCGCGTCGGGCCGCAGCAGGCTGCGCGAGTGCAGGGCCGCGAATTCCCGCGCGTCCGCCTCCAGCCGCTCGCGGCCGACGCCCACCAGATAGACCTTCGTCGCCGCCGCCTTGATCCGGCCCCGGTCGCGGTGGAACAGGTAGGCGAGGGCGGCCGGGACCAGCTTCAGGCCGCCCAGGATCCAGGCGGCCTTCGGCGTGCGCCACTTCAGAAAGGCCGTGTAGCTGTCCCTGACCGTCAGGGTGCCGTCGAAATCGAAGGCCACCACCGGCGGGACCGGTCCATCGGCTTCACGCTCTTGTGCCATTTCGGCGCGTTTCCCATTTGGTAAGGCGAGCCGCCCAAGGTCGGGGCTTCGCGCCACACTTTGTCGCTCCGGTGAGCGAAGGCTTGTGATCCCGGCGCGGATCAGGGAATGTCAAGACTTGGACAACCCGCGGCGCGTATCCTGCAAGGCTAGGGCGCAACGCCCGGGGCGAGGCCGAACAAGTCCACCGGCCGGCCTCGTCGAGAGAGTGAGATGAGACCATGACCAAGGCTGCCAGCGGAGACTCGAAGAGCACTCTGTATTGCTCTTTCTGCGGCAAGAGCCAGCATGAAGTTCGCAAGTTGATTGCGGGCCCGACCGTGTTCATCTGCGATGAATGCGTCGAACTGTGCATGGATATCATTCGCGAAGAGCACAAGATCTCTTTCGTGAAGTCCAAGGACGGCGTGCCGACTCCCAAGGAGATCCGTGAAGTCCTCGACGATTACGTGATCGGCCAGGACCACGCCAAGAAGGTCCTCTCGGTCGCGGTCCACAACCACTACAAGCGCCTCAACCACGCGACGAAGAACAACGACGTCGAGCTGGGCAAGGCCAACATCCTGCTGATCGGTCCCACCGGCACCGGCAAGACCCTGCTGGCCCAGACCCTGGCCCGAATCATCGACGTGCCGTTCACGGTCGCCGACGCGACGACGCTCACCGAAGCCGGCTATGTGGGCGAGGACGTCGAGAACATCATCCTGAAGCTGCTGCAGGCGGCCGACTACAACGTCGAGCGGGCCCAGCGCGGCATCGTATACATCGACGAGGTCGACAAGATCAGCCGCAAGTCGGACAACCCCTCGATCACCCGCGACGTGTCGGGCGAGGGCGTCCAGCAGGCGCTGCTGAAGATCATGGAAGGCACCGTCGCCTCCGTGCCGCCGCAGGGCGGGCGCAAACATCCCCAGCAGGAGTTCCTGCAGGTCGACACCACCAACATCCTGTTCATCTGCGGCGGCGCCTTCGCGGGCCTCGAGAAGATCATTTCCGCACGCGGCCAGGGCACGTCGGTGGGCTTCGGCGCCAAGGTCTCGGACCCCGACGCGCGCCGCACCGGCGAGATCTTCCGCCAGGTGGAGCCGGACGACCTGCTGCGCTTCGGCCTGATTCCGGAGTTCATCGGCCGTCTGCCGGTGATCGCCACGCTCGACGACCTGGACGAGAAGGCCCTGGTGAAGATCCTCACCGAGCCGAAGAACGCGTTCGTGAAGCAGTACGTCCGCCTCTTCGAGATGGAGAACGTGGGCCTGACCTTCACCGACGACGCGCTGAACGCCGTGGCCCGCAAGGCCATCCAGCGGAAGACCGGCGCGCGCGGCCTGCGCTCGATCCTGGAAGGCGTGCTGCTCGACACCATGTACGAGCTGCCGACCTACGACGGCGTCGAAGAGGTGGTGGTCAACGCCGAGGTCATCGAAGGCCGGGCCCAGCCGCTGATCATCTACGCCGAACGCCGCGACAAGGGCGGCGCGGCGTAAGCCGTCCCGTCACGACATCTGAAAGGCCCCGCAGACATTCTGCGGGGCCTTTTTCGTGGCCGCGCTTGCCTGAATATGACGATCATCATCTAATGCCGGCATGAGCAGGTCGATCATCGTCATCGGCGCCGGCGACGCCCTCGGCGGCGCCATCGCCCGCAGGTTCGCCCGCGAGGGCTTCGAAGCGGTGATCGTCCGCCGCAACGCCGACCAGCTGGAGCCTCTGGCCGAGACGATCCGCGGGGAGGGCGGCCGGGCCCACCCGTTCGGCGTCGACGCCCGCAACGAGGAACAGATGGTCGCCCTGTTCGACAGGGTGGAGGACGAGATCGCGCCCATCGAGGCCTGCGTCTTCAACATCGGGGCGAACGTGCGTTTCCCGATCGCCGAGACCACCAGCCGGGTGTTCTTCAAGGTCTGGGAAATGGCCTGCTTCTCCGGCTTCCTGGCCGGCCGCGAGGCGGCGAAGCGGATGACGCCGCGGGGGCGGGGCACGATCATCTTCACGGGGGCGACCGCCAGCGTGCGCGGGCGCGAGGGCTTCGCGGCCTTCTCGTCCGCCAAGCACGGCCTGCGCGCCCTGAGCCAGAGCATGGCGCGGGAGCTGGGGCCCAAGGGCGTCCACGTGGCCCACACCATCATCGACGGCGCCATCGACACCGCCTGGATCGCCGAGAACTTCCCCGAGCGCCACGCCCTGAAGGCGCAGGACGGCATCCTCAATCCCGACCACATCGCGGACGCCTATTGGATGCTGCACGGCCAGCCGCGCGACGCCTGGACCCACGAGCTGGATCTGCGGCCCTGGATGGAGGCCTTCTGATGGGCAGGACGGTGGAGTTCCTCTTCGACGTCGGCAGCCCGGCCAGCTACGTCGCCTTCAAGCGCCTGCCGCGGATCGCCGAGCGGACGGGCGCGAGCATCGACTACCAGCCCTTCCTGCTGGGCGGGGTGTTCAAGGCCACGGGCAACCACTCGCCCGCCGAGATCCCGGCCAAGGGCGCCTGGACCAGCGTCGACCTGGCGCGGTTCGCCCAGCGCCACGGCGTGCCGTTCGCGCGAAACCCCTTCTTCCCCATCAACACCCTGCACCTCATGCGCGGCGCGGCGGGGCTGCAGGACGACCCAAGGTTCATGGCCTATGTCACCGCCGTCTTCGACGCCATGTGGCAGGACCCGAAGAACCTGGGCGATCCCGCGGAGATGGGCCCCGTCCTGGCGCGCGCCGGCGTTGGGGGCGAGGAGTTCCGGGCGCTCATCGAGGACGAGGGAACGAAGGCGCGCCTGAAAGCCACGACCGAACGCGCCGTGGCCCGCGGCGCCTTCGGCGCGCCCACCTTCTTCGTCGGCGACGAGATGTTCTTCGGCCAGGACCGCCTGGACTGGGTGGAAGAGGCCCTGGGCTAGAGGCTGCTCCTACCTCCACGCGAAACGGGGGAGGCGAGGGACCGCTTCCGACCCATGGCGGACATTCCGAGCAAGTTGGTCTGTCGTTGACAAGCTCAGGGAACTAGCAAGCATCGCTGTATGC
The DNA here is from genome assembly GCF_001557235.1 of Phenylobacterium sp. CCH9-H3. Classification (GTDB taxonomy): domain Bacteria; phylum Pseudomonadota; class Alphaproteobacteria; order Caulobacterales; family Caulobacteraceae; genus Phenylobacterium. The sequence goes on from NZ_LSJI01000246.1 coordinate 44,596, forward strand.
GATCTGATCCCCTGCGAGCTATTGCGGACGGCGATGCGACCAGCCAGCAGGCCGGTCATTCCTTTCTCTTCCGGGGAGATAGGAAGAACACCACGACCGAACTCCTGATGATCCAAAAGTTGAGCCTACTTGGCGCAGTCCTCGTCCTGGGGGTGGCGGTAGTGGGGGCAACTGCGATGATAGTCCAACTCCGAGCAGGCTTTCTCTTGGGCGGTGACCGCGGTCTTGCAGTCGTCGTTGTATGCGGGCTGCTGCTCGGCTCTGCTGCGATGTTTGGTATGAGCAAATTGGCCAGGCGGATGCGGTTGGACCGGTCGCGCCTTCCCGAAAGCTAGGCGGACCAGGGAGGTCCGCCTCCCACCCATTGCAGACGTTCGCGTCGGTTTGATCGCTTCATGTCTAAGACTAAGGTTGCTGAGGACCTTGCGCGCAGTTAGCCGCGCAGTCGGTTGGTGAAATGAAACGAAGCTCCACGCGCCCCACCTTGGCTTCGATCCGACGGCTTAGTGCAGAGCTCGGCAGCGCAGGACCGTACGATGGTGCAATCGGCCTCCTTCTCGGTGTGCTGCTGATTGGAGCCGTGGGCGCCCTGCTTATCGCGTTCTCGCTAAGCGGTGGGCCGCCGACGGTTGTCTTCGGCACCGTGCAGGGGTTTGGACTTCGTGAAACCGACTACGGAACCTTCCCCCTGGCGCGCGTCCGAATAGATGACCGCGACGCGCTGGTCCGCATCAGCCGTGGAGCCACCTGCGCCGTTGGTGACCGCATAAAGCTTGTTCGCCGGCGTTCGTTGCTTGGTTATCGCTACAGCCAAGGACTGCCACTCGCTTGCGGATAGGGCCGCATTCCACGCTGTCGCGACGTCCACCACGTCCGCTGACCCTGCCTCCGATCGTCGGTGTGGCGGTCGTCGCCGCACTCGCAGCATGGGGCTGAACTAGGCCTGCTCCCCACCGACGCTCGCACCCTCCAAACATCTCTCTGCCGTTCGCAGCAGCTGCGACCGTATCTGACGCACCGCTGTGGTCCACTGCCGGGCATGGACGCCCCGTTCCACGACATCGATCCCGCAGAGGCCCTGCTCGCCGAGCTGGCGGGCCTGGATATGTCGCTGGCGCGGCACGTCCATGCCTGTGCGATCTCGACCGAGGATCCGGACGAGGTGGCCAACCTGTCGCGGGCCTACCAGCGGATTTCCCGCTCGCTGCGCCAGAGCCTGGCGCTGCATGCGCGGCTCAAGGCCGACCGCGAGCGCCGCGAGCGCGAGGTCCCGCCGCCGCCGCCCAGGCCCCTGCCGCCCACGCCGCCGCGCGAGTCCGGCCGCATCGCCGAGCGCCGCGACGCCCTGCGAGCGGCGGCCCAGCGCGTGATCTGGTCGGAGTACGAACACGAAGAGACCGAGGACGAAGAGGGCGACGACGTCGGCTACCTCTTCGACCTCCTGGACGAGCGCCTGCGGATCCAGGTCCGCGACAACACCTTCGGCCTGAAGGCCGACGACGACGCCTGGGTGGCCGAACCCCTGGACGAGCATGTCGTGCGCCTGTGCACGAGCCTCGGCCTACCCGAACTCGCCGCCCGCGGGTGGCGCGAACTGCCCGACGTCCGCTGGCGGTCCGACGACGATGCCGGCGAGACGGAAGACGCGGCGGCCGCGAACCCCTCGGGCGCCGACTCGAGCTGATCGCCCCATCCTGCCAAGGCGTCGCCCCGGCGGTCCGGGCTGCCCGGGATCTCCAGATCCGATCACGTCGCCTGCGCTGCAAGTCGGCGTGCGCGGCCGCGGGCGCTCCATGCGCTCTACCCCGCCTCGCGGCAGCGCTCGCCGAGGGCGAGGGCCAGGTCTGTTGGGGCCCCGTCGGCGGCTGGCGACGGGTGAGGCCTGGGCCGACGCCCGGCGCTTCGCTAGGCTGGCCTACGCAGCCATGGATGCGCCATGCCCTACTACGACGCCTACCTGATCCCGATCTCGCCGGCGAAGCTGGACGCCTATCGTGACTTCTCCCGGCGGATCGGGGCCGTCTATCGCGAGTATGGCGCGCTCAAGATCGTCGACATCCTGCTCGATAACCAGGGCGGCGAGGGCGCGTCGTTCCACGCCGAGGAGGCCCGCCCGACGCTGGACGGCGATCTGCGCGACTTCGCGGCGGCCGCCGGGGCCGTGAAGGGCGAAACGGTGATCCTGTCGTGGACGGAGTGGCCGGACAGGCGGGCGCGGGACGAGGGCCTGGCGAAGGCCTTGGCCGATCCGCGCGTCCAGCCCGATCCCGACGATGGCGTCATCTTCGAAGGGCGCCGGCTGGTCTCAGGCGCCTTCGTCCACCTGGCGAGCCTGTAGAGGGCCGCGCGACGCCACTCTTGAGACAAACGGCTGGAAACCCTATCTGACCGGTCGTGTTCGGGGCATGACCATGCGCGTCGCCCGGCGTCTTCCTGCTCAAGCTGACCCTACTGGGGCGATGGGACGCAGTGTCGCGCACGGTTGTTCCTCCGCTTGAAAGGCGTTGGAAACCGTCCACATAAAACATCGAACAGCCGCCCCCCAGCGGCGGACGGGTCGTCCGACTCAAGCGCATCGTTTGAGTGACCGCGATCCGATCGGCGAGGTCTGAGACAAAACGGGCCCGCCAGGAGTTAGAGCATCATGTCAGAGACCAAAATCCTGCCGATCCTGCCCTTGCGGGACATCGTGGTCTTCCCCCACCAGCCGGTTCCGCTGTTTGTCGGCCGGGAGAAGTCCGTGCGCGCGCTCGAAGAAGCCATGCGCGCCGAGGGCAAGCAGATCCTTCTGGCCACCCAGAAGGACAAGGACGACGACGATCCGTCGCCCAACGCCATCTACGACGTGGGCGTGGTCGCCACGATCCTCCAGCTGCTGAAGCTGCCCGACGGCACCGTCAAGGTGCTGGTCGAGGGCAAGGCGCGGGCGGGCGTGACCCGCTTCACCGGCTCGGGCGACTACTACGAGGCCGAGATCGCCATGGTCCAGGAAGACGGCGCGGGCTCGCCCGAGGCCGAGGCCCTGAGCCGCGCGGTGATCGAGCAGTTCGAGAACTACGTTAAGCTGAACAAGAAGGTGCCGCCTGAGGCGCTGGCCGCGATCCCGCAGATCGACAATCCGTCCGAGCTGGCGGACCGCATCGCGGGGCACCTCAGCGTCAAGATCGCCGAGAAGCAGCAGCTTCTGGAAGTCTTCAACGTCGTGAAGCGCCTGGAGAAGGTCTACGCCCTCATGGAGGGCGAGATCTCGGTCATGCAGACCGAGAAGAAGATCCGGAACCGCGTGAAGCGGCAGATGGAGAAGACCCAGCGCGAGTACTACCTCAACGAACAGATGAAGGCGATCCAGCGCGAGCTGGGCGAACAGGACGACCACCGCGATGAGCTGATCGAGCTCGAGAAGCGGATCAAGAAGACCAAGCTGTCCAAGGAAGCCCGCACCAAGGCTGAGGCGGAGCTGAAGAAACTCCGCAACATGAGCCCGATGTCGGCCGAGAGCACGGTGGTCCGGAACTATCTGGACTGGCTGCTGTCGATCCCGTGGGGCAAGGCCAAGCAGAAGCCCATCGACCTGCAGAAGGCCGAGGACATCCTGAACGAGGACCACTACGGCCTCGACAAGGTCAAGGAACGGATCCTGGAGTACCTGGCGGTCCAGAGCCGCGTGGGCACCCTGAAGGGCCCGATCCTGTGCCTGGTCGGCCCGCCCGGCGTCGGCAAGACCTCGCTGGGCAAGTCCATCGCCAAGGCCACCAGCCGCGAGTTCGTCCGGGTCTCCCTGGGCGGCGTGCGCGACGAGGCGGAGATCCGCGGTCACCGTCGCACCTACATCGGCTCGATGCCCGGCAAGGTCATCCAGTCGATGAAGAAGGCCAAGACCACCAACGCCTTCTTCCTGCTGGACGAGATCGACAAGATGGGCTCGGACTGGCGGGGCGACCCGTCGTCGGCCCTGCTCGAGGTGCTGGACCCGGCGCAGAACTCCACCTTCGCCGACCACTACCTGGAGGTCGACTACGACCTGTCGCCGGTGATGTTCGTCACCACGGCCAACTCGCTCAACATGCCCCAGCCGCTGCTGGACCGCATGGAGATCATCCGCATCCCCGGCTACACCGAGGACGAGAAGGTCGAGATCGCCAAGCGGCACGTGCTGCCCAAGCTGACCAAGGACCACGGCCTGAAGCCGGAAGAGTTCGTGGTGCCGGAAGAGACCATTCGCGATCTCATCCGCTACTACACCCGCGAAGCCGGCGTCCGGAGCCTGGAGCGCGAGCTGGGCAACCTGGCGCGGAAGACGGTGCGCGACCTGGGCCGTGAGGGCCTCAAGTCGATCACGGTCGATGCGGAACGGCTGGCCAAGTACGCGGGCGTCAAGAAGTACCGCTATGGCGAGACCGACGCCGAGGACGCGGTGGGCATCATCACGGGCCTGGCCTACACCGACTTCGGCGGCGACATCCTGACCATCGAGGCGGTCAAGATGCCGGGCAAGGGCCGCATGTCCATCACGGGCAACCTGAAGGACGTGATGAAGGAGTCGATCGCGGCGGCGAACAGCTATGTCCGCAGCCGCGCCACGAAGTTCGGCATCGAGCCGCCGTCCTTCGAACGGACCGACGTCCACATCCACGTGCCGGACGGCGCCACGCCCAAGGACGGTCCGTCCGCCGGCGCGGCCATGGCCACGGCCATCGTCTCCGTCCTGACGGGCATCCCGATCCGGGCTGACATCGCCATGACCGGCGAAGTCACGCTGCGGGGCCGGGTGACCGCCATCGGCGGCCTGAAGGAGAAGCTGCTCGCGGCCATGCGCTCCGGCGTGAAGACCGTGCTGATCCCGCAGGAGAACGAGAAGGACCTGGCCGACATCCCGGAGAACGTGAAGTCGGCGATGGAGATCATCCCGGTCACCACCATGGACGAGGTCCTGGCCAAGGCCCTGGTTCGTCAGCCGGTGGCGATCGAATGGACCGAGCCCACGCCGGTGGCGGTGGCGGTCGACGGCGACGACGCCGCCGACCAGGTCGGTCTCCACTAGTTAGAAACACCGGTATCGCGGCCGGCCCCGGCCGGTCCGCGATCAAATTCTGTGACAGGCGCGGCGCGGGAAGGGATTCCCGCGCCGCTGCCGTTTGACGGCCACGCTTTCCCATGCGTGAATTCGAACAAGGCGTAGGCGGGCGAGGCCCAAGACCTGCCACGCCAGAGAAGAGAATTGGGCTGGGAGAAAACACATATGACGAAGGCCGAACTCGTCTCGGCGATCGCCGACAGGGCGGGCTTGAACAAGGCGCAGGCCAAAGAGGCCCTGGACGCCTTCATGGAGTCCGTCTCGACCTCGCTGAAGGCGGGCAATGAGGTCCGTCTGGTCGGCTTTGGCAGTTTCGTGCCCGTGAAGCGGGCCGCCGGCGTCGCGCGCAACCCGCGCACGGGCGAAAAGGTGAAGCGTCCGGCGTCGCAGACCTGCCGCTTCCGCGTGGGCGATTCGCTGAAGAGCACGCTCAACAGCTGATCCAAAAGGGGGATCTGAAAGGGGCGGCCGCCTGTCGCGGCCGCTCTTTTCGTTTGGCGTGGGCCCCGGCCGTAGGTTAGGAGGCGAGCCTCTTCGGGGAGTAGCCGTCCGCACCACAGCGGAGCCCGCGTCAACAGACTTGGTCCTTTTCCGGGCCATGGCGCGTGCGGCAGGCCTTCGGGCCTGGATTGGCGAGACCGGCGATGCGGCCTCCATAGCCCACGGGCGCGGCGGAGGCTTTGCGTCGTCGTGTCGAACGCCGCGTCCCGGGTGTGTGCTCCTTGGAACCCTTCCTGATTTCCACCGGCCTCGTGGCCCTCGCCGAGATCGGCGACAAGACCCAGCTTCTCGCCATCATGTTGGCGGCGAGGTTCCGCCGGCCGGGGCCGATCATCCTGGGCATCCTGGTGGCGACGCTCCTGAACCACGGCCTGGCGGCGACGCTCGGGTTTGTGGTGGCGAAGTACCTCTCCGGCCCGGCGTTCCAGATCCTCGTAGCCGTCGGCTTCCTCGCCATGGCGGCCTGGGCGCTCATCCCGGACAAGGACGACGAGGAGGCCGGCGGTCGTAAGGCGGGCGGCGTCTTCCTCACCACGCTGGTGGCGTTCTTCCTGGTGGAGATCGGCGACAAGACCCAGATCGCCACGACGCTGCTGGCCGCGCGGTTCCAGGACATCGCCATCGTCGCCGCCGGCACGACGCTCGGCATGATGATCGCCAATGTGCCGGCGGTGTTCCTGGGCGAGGCCGCGACCCGGATCGTGCCGTTGCGCTACGTGCGGATCGCCGCCGCGGTCGTCTTCGCCCTGATTGGAGGGTCATTGCTTGCCGCGGCCTTCCTCAAGCCGGGTTTTTCCTTCTAAGTTCCGGCGGGGTTGGAGAATCCGATGACGAGTACGACCGCCGACCGCGGCGATACGGCCTTTCTGGGCCACCCGAAGGCGCTGGGCTATCTCGCCTTCACCGAGGCCTGGGAGCGGTTCTCTTACTACGGCATGCAGTCGCTGCTGGTCCTCTACATGACCAAGACGCTGCTGCTGACGCCCCACGTGGAGCAGATCGCCGGCTTCGCGGCGTTCGAGCGGATCATCCAGGCGGTCTATCACCCCGGCGCGTCCACCCAGGCCATCGCCTCGGCGATCTTCGGGCTCTACACCAGCCTCGTCTACCTGACCCCGATCTTGGGGGGGATCCTGGCCGACCAGCTGCTGGGCAAGACGCGGACGATCGTCCTGGGCGGGCTGCTGATGGCGGCGGGCCACTTCCTCATGGCCTTCGACGCCTCGTTCCTGTTGGCCCTCCTGTGCCTCGTCCTGGGCACCGGCTGCTTCAAGGGGAACATCGCCGGCCAGGTGGGCTCGCTCTACGGCGAGGGGGACCTGCGCCGGGCCGACGCCTTCCAGATCTTCTACCTGGGCATCAACGCCGGCGTGATCGCCGCCCCGCTCATCGCCGGCACGCTGGGCGAGAAGGTGGGCTGGCACTACGGCTTCGGGGTGGCGGGCGTCGGCATGCTGGTGGCCCTGGTCATCTACCTGGCGGGCCGCCGCCACCTGCCGCCCGATCCGCCCCTGCGCCGGGGCCGGAAGACGGCGCGGCCGAAACTGCAGCCCGGCGAAGGGCGCACGATCCTGCTCCTCATCCTGCTGCTGCCGGTGCTGTCGGCCTCGGTGCTCTGCAACCAGCAGATCTTCAACGCCTATCTCGTATGGGCCGACCGCAGCGTCGACCTGACCTTCGGCGGCGAGAAGGTTCCGACCACCTGGCTCATCACCCTGGACAGCGTGGCCTCGGTCTCCTTCCTCGCCGGCATGGTCGTCTTCTGGCGGCTGTGGGCCAGGCGGTTCAAGGAGCCGGACGAGATCGGCAAGCTGACCATCGGCGCCTTCGTGTCGGTCTCGGGCGTGCTGTGCCTGGCGGCCGGCGCCGCGATCGCGGAGCAGACGGGAACCCAGGTCAGCATCTGGTGGTGCGTGCTGTTCCACATCCTGAACAGCATCGCCTTCGCGAACATGCTGCCGGTTTCGCTGGCGCTCTACGCCCGGGCCGCGCCGGCGGCGGTGGGCGGCACCATCATCGGGATCTACTACCTGCACCTCTTCGCCGGGAACCAGACGGTAGGCATCCTGGGGACGCTGCTCGAGAAGATGCCCGCCAGCCAGTTCTGGCTGCTGCACGCCGCCATCGCCACGGGGGCGGGCGTGGTGTTCCTGATCGTTGGCCGCTTCTTCGCCAAATGGCTCAGCCACGAGAACACCAGCGAGGCGCGCGGACAGGCCGTCTAGATGGGGCATGGTGGGCGGCGAGGGATTCGAACCCCCGACCCCCTCGGTGTAAACGAGGTGCTCTAACCAGCTGAGCTAGCCGCCCTTGCGCGCGCTTAGTGCCCCAACAGGAGCCCGTTGCGCAATGCGCTGGCTGATCGCGTTCGCTTTCATCATGTCCGCCCCAACCGCCATGGCCGCACCGAAGACCGTCCACGACTACATGACCCAGCCACAGGCGAAGGCGGACGCGCGCATCGCCTATGGGGCCGAGCCGGCGCAGGTGGTCGAGCTGTTCGTGCCCAAGGGGCTCGGGCCGCACCCGGTGGTCATCCTGATCCACGGCGGCTGCTACCTGGCGGAGTACGAGGGCCTGCGGCAGACCAGCGGCATCGCCGCCGATCTCGCGCGGCGCGGCTATGCGGTCTGGAACGTCGAGTACCGCAAACTCGGCGACGCGGGCGCGGGCTATCCTGGGACGTTCCTGGACGTGGCCGAGGCCGTGGATCGCCTGCGCGCCGAAGCGCCGAACTATGGGCTCGACGCTGGCCGCGTGGTGGCGCTCGGTCACTCTGCGGGGGGACACCTGGCGCTCTGGGCGGCGTCGCGGGCCAGGCTGCCGAAGGATAGCGAGCTCTGGCGCGCCGAACCGCTGAAGATCGCCGCCGTGGTGAGCCTCGGCGGGATCGGCGACCTCAAGCCCCACGCGGGCGTCTTCGCGGGCGCCTGCGGGCCGTCGATCGTCCAGGTCGCGCCGCCGCGCACCTATGCGGAAACCTCCCCGGCCGAGCTGCTGCCCAGCGGCGTAACGGTCACCATGATCCACGGCGAGGTCGACCACGTGATGCCGCCGGACACCGGCCAGGCCTATGCCGCCAAGGTCCGGGGCGCCGGTGATCCGGCCGAAGCCATCGAGATCAAGGGCGCGGGCCACTTCGACCTTGTGATCCCGACGACCGAAGCCTGGAAGGCCGTCGTGGTCCCCGCCGTCGAGCGCGCCTTCGGGCCGGCGCGCTGATGCGCTATCGCTCGCTCGGCCGCACCGGCCTGACCGTATCGGAGCTGGGCTTCGGCTGCGCGAGCTGGTGGGGCAAGCCGCGCTTCGAGGAGGCCACGGCTGTCGGTCTGGTGCATGAGGCCATCGACCGGGGCGTGACCCTCTTCGACACCGGCGCCAGCTATTCGGCCGGCGAGGCCGAGCCGCGCCTCGGACGGGCCCTGAAGGGGCGCGACTCCAGCGGCCTGGTCATCGCCACCAAGGCCGGGACCTATCACGCCGGCGGCGGGCGCATCGGCCGCGACATGTCGCCCGCGGCCATCGTGGCGAGCGCGGAGCGCAGTCTCCAAAACCTCGGGGTCGAAGCGCTCGGCCTGCTCCAGCTCCACGGCCCCGCCATCCATGAGCTGAACGACTACATGCTGGAGACCCTGGCGGGCCTGAAGGCGCGGGGACTGGTCCGCGCCGTGGGCCTGAACAGCTTCGATCCCGCCGTCATGGCCCACGCCATCGGACTGGCCGACGTGGACGTGATCATGGTGGACTACAACGTCCTGCGGCCGGAGCGCGAACCGCTGATCGCCCGGGCCGCGGCGGCGGGGAAGGGGGTGCTGGCGGGCATGCCCCTGGCCATGGGCCACACGCGGCCCTTGCTGGCCAGGCTCAAGGGGCCGCAGGACCTCTGGTACGCCGCCCGCGCCCTCGCCAAGCATCGCGGCGAACTCGCCCGGGGCCGGCGCTTCGGGTTCCTGCACGGCCTGACGGAGATGTCGGGGTCGCAGGCCGCCCTGGCCTACGTCCTCGCCGACCCCGGCGTCAGCGCCGCCGTCTTCGGCGCCACGCGGCCGGAGCACCTGCGCGAGAACCTCGCGGCGTCGGGCATGATCCTGCCCGAGGACGTCATGGCCCGCATCCGCGCCGCGCAGAACGCAAGCCATTGACGTGACGTGAGGACTTCCGCCGGCCGGCGGCGGGAGGCATGCTGCCTACCAGAACAACGATAACCTACAGGGCAGGAGCAAGATGGCCGACGTTCCCGCGAACCTCGAGGACATGCTGAAGGACGCGCACCTGCCGGCGCTCCTTACGGCCATGGTGCACCTTACCGGCGACACCAGCTGGCTGCGGCCCGAGTGGGCGCCCACCTACAACCCCATGGACCGCGCGGACCTGGGCGTTCCAGAGGCGCGCCAGGCCGAGGCCCGCAAGGCGGCCGCGGAGGCGATCCGGGCTCATCTCGGCGGCAAGCCGCTGCAGATGGCCCACCCCGATACCACGACCCTGCGCCGGCAGATGGACTTCGTGGCCGGCGCCCCGATCCCCGAGCAGTACGTGGACTTCCTGCTCGACGAGCTGACCCTGGACGGGCGCAGCACCAAGGATCCGCAGTTCGAGCAGCCGCAGCTCAAGGCCGCCGCGCGCAAGCTCAATGTGCTGGTGATCGGCGCCGGGATGTCCGGCCTGCTGACCGGGATCAGGCTCAGCCAGGCGGGCGTGCCGTTCCAGATCGTGGACAAGAACGCCGACGTCGGCGGCACCTGGTTCGAGAACACCTACCCCGGCTGCCGGGTGGACAACTCGAACCACATGTACAGCTATTCCTTCGAGCCCAACCATCTGTGGCCGCAGCATTTCTCGCCCCAGCCGGTGCTGCTGGAATACTTCCGCGGCATCGCCGCCAAGTACGACCTGCGCAAGCACATCCGCTTCGAGACGCTGGTCGAGAGCCTGGCCTGGGACGAGGGGCGGGCCGTCTGGCGCGTGACGCTCAAGGGCAAGGACGGCCGCACGGAGGTCATCGAGGCCAATGCGGTGGTCACCGCCGTGGGCCAGCTCAACCGCCCGCGCATGCCGGACATCCCGGGGCTGGGCAGCTTCGAAGGGCCGGCGTTCCACTCGGCGGAATGGCGGCACGACGTGGATCTCAAGGGCAAGCGCGTGGGGGTGATCGGCACCGGCGCCTCGGCCTACCAGTTCGTGCCGGAGATCGCACCGCAGGTGGCCAGCCTGACCGTCTTCCAGCGCACGCCGCCCTGGGGCCTGCCCGTGCCGCACTACCACGACGACGTACCGGACAACATGAAGTGGGTGCTGGAGCACGTGCCCTACTTCGACAAGTGGTACCGCTTCTACCTGTTCTGGATGACCACCGAGGGCTTCCTGCCGATGGTGAAGTCCGACCCGGCCTGGAGCGGGCCGCCCACCGCGGTGGGGCCGGAGAACGCCATGCTGCGCGAGATGGCGACCCTGTCGCTGCAGGCGCAGGTCGCCGACCGACCCGACCTGGCCGACAAGGTGATCCCGCAGTACCCCATCGGCGGCAAGCGGGCGGTGCTGGACAACGGCGTCTGGATCGCGGCCCTGAAGCGCGACAACGTCAGCCTCGTCACCGACAAAGTCGCCGAGATCACCGCCAACGGCGTGCGCACCGCCGACGGCGTGGAGCACGAATTCGACGTCCTGATCTACGGCACCGGCTTCCAGGCCTCGAACTTCCTGTCGTACCTGAAGGTGAAGGGCCGGGGCGGGCGCGACCTGCACGAGACCTGGGGCGGCGACGCCAAGGCCTATCTGGGCATGACGGTGCCGGGCTTCCCGAACTTCTTCATCACCTACGGGCCCAACACCAACATCGTCGTGAACGGCTCGATCATCTTCTTCTCGGAGTGCTCGGTCCGCTACATCGTCGGCTGCCTCAAGCTGCTGGCCGAGACCGGGGCCCGCGCGCTTGAACCCAAGAAGGCGGTGCACGACGACTTCAACCGTCGGGTGGATGAGGCCAACGCCGGCTGGGCCTGGGGCTCGCCGCACGTGTCCAGCTGGTACAAGAACAGCTTCGGCCGGGTCAGCCAGAACTGGCCCTTCGGCCTGATCGACTACTGGCGAGCCACCCTGGCGCCGAACCCGGACGATTTCGTGCTGGAGAAGACGCCCGAGCCCGTCGCCTAGATCAGTCCGCGGTCAGGGCCAGGAGGGCGAACGAGGCCAGCCAGTGCTCGCCCATGTAGTCCCCGGCCACGTGGGGCAGGCTGGCGGCCAGGTGCCGTTCCGCCGCCGCCGCCATGACCGGCCGGGCCGCATGGCCCTCCGGCAGGGCGGCCGCGAGGTTGCGCCAGCACCAGGCCCGGGAGAGGTTCAGCCCGTCCAGATGGGCGATCTTGCCGTCCGTGCGGTCCGAGGGGGTCGCGGGCATGAACAGGCTGGCCGGCGCCTGTTCCGCTGCGCGCGGGAGGTAGGCGGCGAACCACTCCGCGAACGCCTCGGCGGGGAGCAGGCGGCGCAGGCACTCCGCGGTCATCAGGGTCGGCGAGAGGAAGTCGTCCCCCGACGGCTCCCACGCCTGGGCGTCGCGGTCGCCCTGGTGCCAGCTGCGCATCTTCGCCGCGAACAGGGCCAGCAGCGCCTCGTCCCCCACGGCGCGGGCGTAGTCGCTGGCCAGGGCGATGGCGAAGCTGGTGGAGGAGTGGACGCCCGTCCGGATCGGATAGGTGGCGATGGGCAGGAAGTCGCGGAACCGCTGGGCGAAGGCGTCGGCCAGGGGCTGCAGCGCGGCCGCCCAGGGCGCATCGTGCGCCAGGAGTTCGGCCTGCAGTTTCAGCAGCCAACCCCAGCCGTACGGCCGCTCGAACCCGCGCGATTGAGGCCGTGCGAGATAGGCCGTCTCGGCGGCTGCCTTCTCGGCGGTGAAGGCCTCGTCGAACAGCGCCCGGATCGCCGGCGCCTCGGCCATCTGCGGGTACAGCCGCAGCACCGTGGCCAGGGTCCAGTAGCCGTGGACGCAGGAGTGCCAGTCGAAGCTGCCGAAGAAGATCGGGTGCAGGTCGCGCGGTCCCTGCACGTCCTGCGGCCCGGCCAGGACGTGGTCCATCTTGTTCGGGTACTCGCGGGCCACGTGGCCGAGCGCCAGCTGCGCGAACTGCGACGCCCGATCCGGCGTCAATCGGTCAGCGGAAGGCGAGGACATACATCAGCACGGTATTGGCGATTAGCAGGGGCAGGGCGGTGGGGATCTGGGCCTTGATCACCGCGTACCGGTCGGGCAGCTCCAGCAGCGCCGCCGGCACCAGGTTGAAGTTGGCGGCCAGCGGGGTCATCAGCGTCCCGCAGAAGCCGGACAGCATGCCGATGGAGGCCACCACCGCCGGGTCGCCGCCGAACCGCTGGATCAGGATCGGCAGGCCGATGCCCGCGGTCATCACCGGGAAGGCGGCGAAGGCGTTGCCCATGATCATCGTGAAGCCGGCCATGCCGAGGCAATAGACCGCCACCGCCGTCAGCCGGGCGTCCATGGGGATCCAGGTGGTGACCAGCTCCCCGATCACGTCGCCCACCCCGGCCAGGGCGAAGATCGCGCCTAGGGCCGCCAGCATCTGCGGGAGCAGCGCGGCCCAGCCCACGGTGTCCATCAGCCGCCGGCCCTCCTGCAGCGGGCTGATCAGCGGCTGGCGGAGCAGGATCAACGCCACGCCGACCGCGATGACCGCGGCCAGCGCCAGCGAGATTGGCGTCGCCTGCTTGGGGTCGAGCAGGGGCGTGCCGCCGAGCTCCAGCGGCTTCAGGACGAGCACGCCGAACGCCACCACGACGGGCAGGGTCAGGGCCGGGATGAACAGCTTCTCGCCGAACCGTTCGGCCAGCACCTTGCGTTCCTCCGCAGCGGTGGTGGCGGGCTGGCCGCGGCCCAGGAGGCCGAAGCCGGCGATGGCCGCCAGGCCCAGCACCAGGACCCCGTTGCCCAGGTCCCCCAGATGGTCGCCGGCCAGGTAGCTCACCGCGACCAGGCCCCAGAAGGCCGCGTTGCCGAGGCGCTTCCTGTTGTTGGCGTCCATGGCGCTCAGCACCGCGAAGGCGGCGAACACCAGGCCGGACAGGAAGTAGACGGCGGAAAGCTTGATCATGCGCCTGGTCCCCGCCGCAGCTTGCGGTCGAAGAGCAGCAGCCGGCCGGCGTGCAGGGCGAAGGCCACGATGGCCGTGGGGATCGCCCAGAGCGACAGGTGGAGCGGCTCGATGACGATTCCGCTGGCGGCCAGGAAGCCCACCATCAGCAGGATCGAGCCGATGGCGATGAAGATGTCCTCGCCGAAGAACAGGCCGATGTTGTCGGTCGCCGAGGTCATGGCGCGGACGTCCTGCCGGGTCGCGTCGTCCAGTTCGCCGGTCCGCGCTTCCACGGCGCCCTCGGCCATGGGCGCGACCATCGGGCGGACGCTCTGGGCATGGCCGGCGATGGAGGTCAGGCCCAGCGCCGAGGTGATCTGCCGGAAGGCCAGGTAGCCGATCAGGAACGGCCCCACCGAGACGCCCTTGAAACGGGCGATCAGCGACCGCGCGCGTTCCTGCAGGCCCGCCCGTTCGACCACGCCGACCACCGGCAGCACCAGGTAGGCGGCGGTGACGAAGCGGTTCTCGTTGAACGCCTTGCCGAACGCCTCCAGCACCTCCACAGGGGTCAGGCCCGCAGCGATCCCCGTGACGAAGGCGGCGATGGTCACGACCAGCAGCGGGTTCAGCCGCACGGCGAAGCCGACCACCACCGTGGCCACGCCCAGAAGCGTCAGCATGCCGGCTCCCCACACGATTCCGTGCGCATTGGAGCGGTTGGCGACGCCGGGGGCAACGGCCTAGACTCCCCCACATGAGCGAACCACGCGACGATCGCGGCCCGGAGCATGATGAGGTCGACGAGGCTGGGGAAGAATCGTTCCCGGCCAGCGACCCGCCGCCCTGGACGCCGCCCGGCCACAGCGACCCGCTGGACGACTAGCGGCGCGCCAGCCAGGCGTCGGCGAGGGCGAGAAACCCTGCGACCGGGATCACTTCGGCCCGGGCCTGGGGGTCGAGCCCGGCCGCCAGGATTAGCTCTTCGCCGCCCAGGACCTTCAGGCTGGACCGCAGCATCTTGCGCCGCTGCCCGAAGGCGGCCGCCGTCACCTTCTGCAGGGCGTCGAGGCGTTCGGCGCTGGGCCGCTCGGCCAGGGGCTCCAGCCGCACCACGGCGGAATCGACCTTCGGCGGCGGGGTGAAGGCGCGGGCCGGGGCGTCCAGGACCCGCCGGGCCTTGCAGGTCGCCTGCACGATCACCGCCAGCCGGCCATAGGCCTCGTCGCCTGGCCCCTCGGTGATCCGGTCCGCCACCTCGCGCTGGAACATCAGGGTCAGGGATTTGGGCGTCCAGGGTCCGGTCAGCCACTTGATCAGCAGCGGCGTGCCGACGTTGTAGGGCAGGTTCGACACCAGGTGCGCCGGCGCGCCCGCCGCGATGGCCGCCTCGTCGGCCTTGAGGGCGTCGGCGAACACCAGCGCCAGGTTCGGCGCCACGTCCGCCACCTCCTGCAGCAGCGGGCGGAACCGCTCGTCCATCTCGATGGCGGTGACCCGCGCGCCGGTCTCCAGCAGCGCCCGCGTCAGCCCGCCGGGCCCGGGCCCCACCTCGATCACGTGGTCGCCTTCGCCCACCTGCGCCAGGCGGGCGATCTTGCGCGTGACGTTGAGGTCCAGCAGGAAGTGCTGGCCGAACGCCTTCTTGGCCCACAGGCCATGGGCTTCCAGCGCCTCGCGCAGGCTGGGCAGGTCTTCGAGGCTCAAGGGCGTCGCCGCGCGATCTCGTCGGCCAGGCGGATGGCGGCGATCAGGCTGTCGGGGCGCGCGATCCCACGCCCGGCGATGTCGAAGGCCGTGCCGTGGTCGGGCGAGGTGCGGACGATGGGCAGGCCCAGGGTCACGTTCACCCCGCCCCAGAAATCCAGCATCTTGATCGGGATGAGCGCCTGGTCGTGATAGAGGCACAGCGCGGCGTCGTAGGTCGCGCGCACCTCGGCCGGGAACAGGGTGTCCGACGGATAGGGGCCCCGCGCGTCCACCCCCAGGTCCTTCAGCGCCCGGATCGCCGGCTCGACGATCTCGACCTCCTCGCGCCCGATGGAGCCGCTCTCGCCCGCGTGCGGGTTGAGGCCCGCCACGGCCACGCGGGGCCGCTCGACCCCGAAGTCGCGGCGAAGCGCCTGGGCGGTCACCAGGCCCGCATTGACCACGGCCTGGATGTCGAGCTTGGCCGACACCCGCGCCAGGGCTTCGTGCACCGTCACCAGCGTCACCCGCAGATCCGCGGCGGTCAGCATCATGATGGGGCCGCGCGCGCCGTCATAGCTGGCGGCGGCGGTCAGCTCGCCGAGGAATTCGGTGTGGCCGGGAAACTTGAAGCCGGCGGCGTAGAGCGGCGCCTTGGCGATCGGGGCGGTGACGACGCCGGACACCGTCTTCGACAGGGCCAGGCCCACCGCGGTCTCGATCCACTGGATGATCGCGGGCGCGGCGGCCGGCGAGGGCTGGCCGGCCACCACCGGGCCGCGCAACGGCAGATCCAGGACCGGGATGGCGGTCGGAAACAGGGCCTCGGCCTCGGAGGGAGACGAGATGGGCCGCACCAGTCCCGCCGTCGAGGTCGGGGCGGAGGCGACCGCGCGCGCATCGCCGACCACGAAGAACGCCGGCCCCTGGTCCTTCAACGCCCGCCACGCCTTGACGACGATCTCCGGGCCGATGCCGGCCGGGTCGCCGAGCGTCAGGGCGAGGGGGCCGGTCCTCACGTCGTCTCGCCAGCCATCACTTGGTTTCGATGGTGGCCGAGTTGCGCAGGTCGCGCATGTAGCGCCGTGCGATCATGCTGAGCTGCTGGCCGCGGAGACGGCGCTCGATCTGGTCCTTGTCGGTCTGCGCGCCACCGGCGGTGCGGCGGCCGCAGACGGCGATCAGGTGCAGGCCGGCCGAGGTCCGGATCGGATCGGAGACCTGGTTCACCTGCAGCTTTTCCGCGGGGTCGCGGAAGGCCGGGGCCAGGTCGTCCAGCTCGGCCTCGCCCAGGTCGCCGGCCACGACGCCCTGCGCCCCGGCGGCGGCGGCTTCCAGGCCGGCGCAGTCCTTGATCTGGGGCTTCAGGGCCGCGAGCTTGGCGCGCGCGGCCCTGAAGCCCCAGATC
>NZ_LSJI01000247.1 GCF_001557235.1 Phenylobacterium sp. CCH9-H3
CGCCGGAGGCCCTGCGGGGCGAGCCGCGCCTGGACGAGGCGCTGAAGAGCGCCCCGGGCGTGTCGCTCTTCCGTCGCACCGGCTCGGGCGCGGCCAACCCGACGACCCAGGGCCTGTCGCTGCGGGCCATTGCGCCCTCCGGCGCCGGCCGCGCGCTGGTGACGCTGGACGGCGCGCCGCAGAACGATCCGTTCGGCGGCTGGGTGATCTGGAGCGGCCTGCCGTCCGAGGGGATCGAGAGCGCCACCGTCGTGCGGGGCGCCGGCGCGGGCCCCTATGGCGCCGGAGCGCTGACCGGCGTGGTGGCCCTCGAGGAGCGGGCGACGCCACAGGGCCTGGCGATGTTCGACGTTTCCGGCGGCGAGCGCGGCAGCTACCGCGCCGCGGTGGTCGCGGGCGGCCCGGGCGTGCTGGTGACGGCCGCCGGGTCCAGGACGGACGGGTACTACGCGGTGCGCGGCGCGCGGCGCGGAGCCGCCGACACGCGTCTTCGGCTCGACGACGCCTCAGTGGCGGTGCGGCTGCAGCGCGAACTGGGGGACGTGCAGGCGGCGGCGCGCGTCTCGGCCTTCCAGGTGAACCAGGAAGCGGGCCTGCGAGGCGCGCGCTCGAACAGCACCGGACTGTCGGCGGCGCTCACCCTGGCGCAGCCGGCTGCAGAGGGCGTCGGCGGGTGGCGGCTGCAAGGCTGGGTTCGCAAGAGCGACCTGGAGAACAGTTCGGTGGCGGTTGCGGCGGGCCGGGTCGCCACGACGCCGGCCAACGACCAGTACAGCACCCCCGCCACCGGCTATGGCCTGAACGCCGCCTGGCAGGGCCGGCGGGGGCCGCTCAACTGGGAGGTGGGCGCCGACGTGCGCCTGGCCGACGGGACCGAGCACGAGCGGTTCCGCTTCATGAACGGGGCCTTCACGCGCGACCGCGAGGCGGGCGGCAAGACCCTGGTGGCCGGCGCCTACGTCGAGGCGGCCCTCGACGAGGGGCCATGGCTGCTCACCGGCGGCCTGCGGCTGGACCGTTCGCGCGCCTACGACGCCGTCCGCATCGAGCGCGACACGGCCACGGGCGCCGTTACGCTCGATCAGGCCTCGCCGAATCGTTCGGACACTACGCCCACCGGCCGCGTGGGCCTGCGCTATGCGTTCAGCGACGACCTCTACCTGCGGGCCGCGGCCTATGCTGGGTTCCGCGCGCCGACCCTGAATGAGCTGCACCGGCCGTTCCGGGTGGGCAACGACATCACCGAGGCCAACCCCACCCTGAAGCCGGAGACGCTGCGGGGGATCGAGGCGGGCCTTGGCGGGACCGCCGCGTCGGTCCGCTGGTCCGCAGGCGCGTTCTACAACCTGCTCAAGGACCCGATCGCCAACGTGACCGTCGGCGTGGGACCGGGGACGTTCCCTGTCGCCGGCTTCGTCCCCGCCGGCGGAACCTTGCGCCAGCGGCGCAACGCCGGCGAGATCGAGGCCTGGGGGCTGGAAGGCGAGGCCTCGGGCGACATCGGCGCGGCCCTCGGCTGGCGCGCTGCTGCGGCCTACACCGACGCGGAGGTGGACGGCGGGACGGCCACGCCGCAACTCACGGGGCTGCGCCCGGCCCAGACGCCGAAGTGGACGGTCACCGGCGGGCTGCGTTTCCAGCCGCTGGACGCCCTGACCCTGAGCGGCGACGTTCGCTACGAAAGCGCGCGGTGGGAAGACGACCTGAACAGCCGTCGGCTCTCTGCCGGTGTGCAGGTGGACGCGCGGGCGGCCTGGCGCGTCGCCGAGCACGCCGAGATCTACCTCGCGGCCGAGAACCTCTTCGACGCGACCATCGAGGTGGGCGAGACGGCGGATGGGGTCGAGAGCTATTCCGCGCCCCAGACCTTCCGGATCGGCTTCACCTACCGCCGTTAGCGGCGCTACCGTGCCCCGAAAGGGGAGGGTGGCATGAAACCGGCGGATTTTGGCAAGGCGGTGCTGGCCGCGCTGGCCGTCCTGGCGCTGAACCTGCTGGCGACGACAGCGATCATCTTCGCGTGGGCCATGCTGGTCGAGCCGCGGCGGGACCAAGCCTACTACAACCAGCTCGCGCCGCAGATCGGCGCCGTTTCGGGCCCGGTGGGCGGCGTGCTGCTCATGTTCGTTGCGGCCTGGGTGCTGGGTCGGCGACGCCCGGCGCGGGACGCGGTGGCGTTCGCCGCCACCATGTGGGTGGCCTACGCGGCGCTCGACCTGCTCAGCGGCCTGCCGATGGTTCCGCTGGCCGAACTGCTGACCGTCCGTTTCGCCCTGTCGCTGCTTGCCGCAGGTGTCGCCGCCCTCCTTGGCGGCGTGCTCGCGCGTCGGCGCAACACAGCTCCATCCCTTTGATTTGAGCGCAATCTCTTCGCCGAACCGGGTTCCGCTTCGGTGGATTGCGCTCTAGGCCGGCTGGGGCGCGAACAGTTCGTCGTGCCGCGCGAGGATGCGCGGCCAGGCCTCGGCCGCTTCAGGCAGGTCCAGGTCGAACTCGCGCTTCAGCAGCGCGATGAAGTCATCCGCGGTGTCGAGGAGCAGGTCCGTCTTCCACGTAGGCGTGATCCGCCGGAACACGCGGCCGCGAAGCATGCGAATTTCACCTTCCGTATGCCGCTGGGCGATGGCGGTCATCACGAAGACCGAGGCCGGCGAGGTCTGGAGCTCGTGGCACTTGGCCGCCAGCAGGGCCGGGTCGGCCGGGTCCAGGGTGAAGTCGAAGTTGGGCGCGCCGCCGTTGGCGTGGTTCTGCAGACGCCACCAGCCAGCCCCGATCTGCTCCAGCCGGAAGTCGTAGCCGTCGCAGGCGAAGGCGCCTTCGCGCAGTGGATAAGGCTCGCGCGGCCCGTCGCCGAAGCCCACGTCGGCGATCCAGGGCTCGCCATCCAGTTCGACAAGCAAAACCAGATGGTTGCCGATCGCCTCGTCGCCGCGCAGCTCGCGCATCACCCCGCCCGCCAGCTGCGTGACTTTGAACCCGATGGCCTCAAGAACGGCGCCCAATACCCCGTTCATCTCGTAGCACCAGCCGCCGCGGCCCTGCCGCACGATCTTGTCGAAGGCCGCGGCCGGACAGGTCGTGAGCGGCCGGCCGAGCTGGACGTCCAGGTTCTCGTAACTGACGGCCAACGCGTGAGCGCGGTGCAGGGCGCGCAAGGTCGCCAGGTCCGGGCGGGCGAATCCCTTGAATCCGATGCGGTCGAAATAGGCCTGAAGGTCCATGGACCAGCGTTAGCGGACCGGTGAAAGCTTCACCAGTCCGCTTCCGGGGTGGACAATCAGTCCGCTTTCGGCGGCGCTGCGGCCCCGACCAGAGCGGCGAGTTCGGGGCGGATGTCGGCGGCGCCCTTCTCGGCGATGTGCTGGGCGATGCGCGCGCCCATGGCGGCCATGGTCTGGCCCGTGAACTCGGCCTTGTTTCCGCCGACCCAGGCGATGGAGGCTTCCCGGTTGTCGTTGAGCTGCTGGAACCGCGGCGCGACATAGCGGGCGAAGAGCTCGTAGCTGCGCTTCTTGGCCTCCCAGGGCGCCCAGTTGTGGTCCATCAGCAGGAAGGCGCCGAAGCCGCCGCTCTGGTCCACCAGCTGCTGGATCCGGGCGGCCGCGTCATCCGGCGTGCCGATGATGGCCGTGCCGCTCTCCACCAGCGCCTTGACCGGATCGGGCCCCTCGGGAACCACCGGCAGGTTGGCGATCTCGCGGAAGTAGTAGATCCACTTGTCCAGGCCGAACCGGCACTCTTCCATGGCCTGCTCGCGGGTTGGGGCGATGTGCATGGGCCCAACGAGGCGCCAGGCGGACCGGTCCATGGTCTTGCCGTGGTCGCCGGCCATCTCGGTGGCGATGTGCCAGTTGGAGGCCAGGGCGTTGAAGGCCGCCGTGCCGGTGGCGCCCAGCGACAGCAGGCCCAACCCGTGCCGGCCCGCCGCGCGGGCGCCCGTGGGCGAGACCTGGCTGGCTACGGCGATCTCGACCGAGGGCCGCGAGTAGGGCGTCATCTGCAGGCGCGCCTGCCAGAGTTCGAACCAGTCGGACTTGTGGGTGACCTCCTCGCCCCGCAGCAGGCGGACGATCACCTCCAGCGCCTCGTCCATGCGGTCGCGCTGCGCTTCCGGCGGGATGCCCATCATGCGGGCGTCCGAGATCAGGGCGCCTGGCCCGACCCCGAACATTGTCCGGCCGCGGGTCATATGGTCCAGCTGGTTGATCCGGTCAGCCAGCATCAGCGGATGATGATAGGGCAGGGACGAAACGCCCGTACCTAGCCGGATGTGCTTCGTTCGCTCGGCGGCGAAGGCGATGAAGATCTCGGGGCTGGCGATCAGTTCGTAGCCGGCGGAGTGGTGCTCGCCGAACCAGGCTTCCTCGAAGCCGAGCGCGTCCATGTGCTGGACCAGTTCCAGGTCGCGTTCGAGGGCGAGGGTCGGGTTCTCCTCCACCGGGTGGAAGGGCGCGATGAAGGCGCCGAAGCGCAGGCGCGGGGCGAGCATGGGAATCCTCCGACAGCGCGGTTCGCCCGCGCCTTATCGGCGATCACCATAGCCGCGGTTACTAGACGCGGCGAGACTGCCGCCACGTCAGCGGGCCGCCTCCAGGAACCGCAGTACGGCAAGCTCGAACGCGCGCTCCTCCTTGCCGGGCTTGAGGTCGAGCTTTCCCTCGGCATAGGCGTCCAGGATGGCCGGGTGGATGTAGGCGCTGCGGGCGACCGCGGCGGTGTTCCCCAGCAGCCCGGCGACCGCCTTGACGCAGGTGTTCACGTTGCGCTTGGCCGCCGACAGGTCGGCGCACTCCGGCATGGTGAGGGCGCGGGCCGCGGCCACCGTGCCGGCCCAGGTGCGGAAGTCCTTGGCGGAGAAGTCGTCGCCCATGGCCTCGCGGATGTAGGCGTTGACGTCGGCGCTCTCGACCGCCCGGCGCTGGCCGTCCTCGTCGAGGTACTGGAACAGGCGCTGGCCCGGCAGATCCTGGCAGGCCTTCACCACGCGGGCGAGACGACGGTCGTTGAAGCCGGTCTGGTGGACCTTGCCGCTCTTGCCCTTGAACTCGAACACCGCGCGTGTCGCTCCGACCTTGGCGTGGCGGTCGCGAAGCGTCGTCAGGCCGAAGCTCTTGTTGGTCTTGGCGTATTCCTCATTGCCCACCCGGATAAGGGTCATCTCCATCACGCGGATCACGGCGGCGAGCACCTTCTCGCGGGGCAGACCACGGCGGGCGAGGTCCTCCTCCACCCGCTTGCGCAGGCGGGGCAACGCCCGGCCGAAGGCGAGCAGGCGGCCGTACTTGCCTGCGCCGCGCTCGGCCTGCCAGCGGGGGTGATAGCGATACTGCTTGCGGCCCCGCGCATCGCGGCCGGTGGCCTGGATATGGCCGTTCGCCCGCGGACTGATCCACACATCCGTCCAGGCCGGCGGGATCGCGAGGGCGCGGATGCGGTCGAGCGTCTTCTCGTCGGTGACCGGCTTGCCGTCCGGGTCCACGTAGTTGAAGCCGGTTCCGCGCGCGGCCCTGCGGCGCAGGCCGGGGTCCTGGTCGGTGACGTAGGTCAGTCCCGCGGGGACCGGCGTCTCGTTCATGTCCCTTGGCATCCCAGCCCTCCACCGGAGCTGCGGCAACGTGGTATGGCCACGCCGGTTCCTCCCTCAACCTCCGGATCGCCTTGAACTATCGCCACGCCTTCCACGCCGGGAACTTCGCGGACCTGGTGAAGCATGCCGGCCTGCTGCGCCTGCTGGCCGACCTCACGGCCAAGGGCCCGCCGCTGACCGTGATCGACACCCATGCGGGTCGCGGGCTCTACGACCTGGCGGGCGGCGAGGCCAAGAAGTCGGGGGAGGCCGAAGCCGGGATCGTGCGCCTGATGGCGGCGACGGACGCGCCGCCCGAGTTTGCGCCGCTCATCCGGGCGGTGCAGGGCCTAAATCCCGACGGCGGCGTGCGGCGCTACCCGGGCTCGCCGTGGCTGATCGCCGAGGCCCTGCGCCCGGCCGATCGCTACGTCGCCTGCGAGCTGCGGCCCGACGAGCACGACGCCCTGCGCGTGACGCTGCGCGGACGCCAAAACGTCCGCACGCTGAACCAGGACGGCTACGTGGCGGCGGTGGCGGAATGTCCCCGGGATGGGCGGGTCCTGGTGCTGGTCGATCCGCCGTTCGAGAAGCCCGACGACTACCGCCGGATCGTGGAGACCCTGGCCGCGCTTCGGCGGAAGAACCCCGGCGCCCAGGCACTGGTCTGGCTGCCGATCAAGGACCTGGAGACCCTCGACAGCTTCCTGCGCGACCTGGAGGACGAGGTCGACGCCCCGATGCTGGTGGCGGAGACGCGGATGCGGCCACTCAGCGACCCGATGAAGATGAACGGCTGCGCCCTGGTGGCGATGGGCGGCCCCGACCTGACCGCGCCGCTTGCCGTCATCTGCGGCTGGACCGCGCAAGTCTTGGGCACCGGCGGGGGCGCCCGGGTCTACCGCCTTTCGCCACAATAATTTCGCAACTGCGAAGCCAGCGTAGGTGTTATGTTGCGACGCACAATTCCGTGCCGCAAGGAATTCTTCCATGGCGTCCTTCGACCTTCCCGAAATCCCGCAACCCCGCGTGAGCCCGGCGCTTCTGGTCGGCGTGGCCTCGCCGCTCTGGAGCTACTTCGGGGCCGCCGCCGCCGGCGGGCTGGCCTACTGGTGGATGACCCAATGGGCCCGACCCGTGAACCTCGAAGCGCTGATGGGCGCCGCGAAGGCATTGCCCACGCCCGAGCCGCTGTTCGAACCGGCCGTCGAGGTGGTCGAAGCGCTGGCTGAAGCGACGGAAGAGGTCCTGGAGGACGCCGGCGAGGCGCTGCTGGAAGCCGCGCCGACGGCCGTGGGCGGCGAATCCGCGCCGATCAGTCCGCTGATGGAGACTGCTCCGGTCCCGGCCCTCGAACCGGAAACCGAGCCGGTGGCCGAACCCGCTCCGCTCGAAGCGGCCGCCGAGCCGGTGCTCGAGGCTGTCCCCGAGCCCGTGATCGAGGAGCCGGCGCCCGTCGGTGGCGAGCCGACCCCGAGGCCGCGGGGCAAGAAGGCGCCGTCCGCCGAAGCCTGACGTGGCGCGGCGGCCCGCCGGAGGCTAACAACGGCGGGTGGCGAAGCGGGCGTTCGATATCGTGGTGGCGCTGGCTGGGCTGGCCCTAGGGTGGCCCGTCCTGTTGGCGCTCGGGCTCGCGGTGCGCCTGACGAGCCCGGGGCCGGCCATCCACTGGTCGCGGCGCGTAGGGCGCCATAACCGCGAATTCGCCATGCCGAAGTTCCGCTCCATGCGGACCGACACGCCGGACGTCGCCACGCACCTGCTGGAGGACCCGGACCGCTGGGTCACGCCGTTGGGGCGCGTCCTGCGCAAGTCCAGCCTGGACGAGCTTCCGCAGCTCTGGAGCGTCCTGGTCGGCGACATGAGCCTGGTGGGCCCAAGGCCGGCGCTGTTCAACCAGCAGGACCTCATCGAACTGCGTACCGAGGCAGGGGTCGAGCGCTTGCGTCCCGGGGTGACCGGCTGGGCCCAGGTGAACGGCCGCGACGAACTGCCGATACCGGAGAAGGTGCGGCTCGACCGCGAGTACCTGGAGCGCCAGTCGTTTGGCTTCGACCTGGCGATCATCCTGGCCACCGCGCGGGCGGCCCTGACGGCGCGTGGCGTAAGTCACTAGATTTTCGGCGAAACGGACCGGTGCGCGGCGCGTTGAAGCGCCCGTGAGCCAGCAACCCGTTCCCTCCGCCCCGCCGCCCCGCGGGCGCAAGGCGCCGCCCCGGCCGGGCGCCCGCCGCCCCTTCAGGGATCGGCTCAGGTCTGCGCGGCTCAGGCCACCGAAGCTGACGCCACCGACGAAGAAAGCCCTGGGGTGGACGGGTGGGATCCTGGCGGTCGTGGCCGTCGCGATCGCGATCCTGATCCTCATATGGGACTGGAACTGGTTCCGCGGGCCGCTCGAGCGCATCGCCTCGGCGCGGATGCATCGCGAGGTGACCATCGCCGGGGACCTGAACGTCAACCTGTGGTCCTGGCGGCCCAGCGCCACCGTCGACGGCATCTCCATCGCCAATCCCGCCTGGGCGGGGCAGGGGAAGATGGGCACGATCGACCGGCTGCGGGTCCGTGTGCGGCTGGTTCCGTTGCTATGGGGCAAGGCCGATATCCGGGTCCTGGCGGTGGAGCGGCCCAACTTCAGCCTGCTGGCCGACGCAAGGGGCCGCAAAAACTGGGACTTCTCGGACGGGCGGGTGAAGGCGCCCATGAACCTGCCGCCGATCCAGCGGTTCATCATCCGGGACGGCCAGCTCAAGTACCTCGACGCCCAGCGCGACGTCCGCTTCCAGGGCACGATCAACGCCCGCGAACGGCTCGGCGCCGACAATCGCGGGTTCGAACTGACCGGCCGCGGCACGATCAACGGCGCTCCCTTCCGCGCCGAGGTGGTCGGCGGGCCACTGCTGAACATCGAGCGCGACAAGCCGTATCCCTTCGACATCGACCTGCGGGCGGGCCAGACCTACGTCACCGCCCGCGGCGCGGTGCCCAAGCCGTTCGACATGGGCCGCTTCCACATGAACGCCACGGCCCGCGGGCCCGACATGGCCCAGCTGTTCCCGCTGACCGGCGTGGCCCTGCCCAACACGCCGCCCTACAGCCTGCGCGGCCGGCTCTCGCGCGACGGGCTCCTGTGGAAGATCGACAACCTTGGCGGTCGGGTCGGCGACAGCGATCTGTCCGGCGACGTGTCGGTGGATACCGGCCGCGATCGCCCGTTCCTCAAGGCCGACCTCAGCTCGCAGAGCCTGGATTGGGACGACCTGGGCGCGCTCTTCGGCGCGGCGCCGAAGGTGGGCCCCGGCGAGACGGTCTCGCCCGAGCAGGCCGCCATCGCACGCACGATGAAGGCCCAGCAGCGCCTGCTCCCCGACGCCCCCCTCGACGTCAGCCGCATCCGGGCGATGGACGCCGATGTCAGCTACCGCGCGGCGTCCATCCGCGACGCGCCGGTGAAGCTGAACGCCGGCTCGGTGCGGGTGCGCCTTGAGGACGGGCTGCTGCGGGCCCAGCCGCTGAAGCTGGACCTGCCGCGCGGCCAGGTCAGCGGGCACGTCAACCTGGATGCCCGCAAGGCCACGCCGGTCACCGACCTCGACCTGCGGCTCACCAACTCGCGTATCGAGACTCTGATCCCGGTCCAGTTCCAGGGAGCGCCCGCCCTGACCGGATCGCTGGTCGGCCGCGCCAGGCTGACGGGCGAAGGGAACAGCGTCCACAAGGCGTTCGCCAGCGCCGACGGAGAGGTGATGGTCGTGGCGCCCGGCGGCGAGATCCGCAAGGCCTTCGCCGAGCTGATGGGCGTCAACGTGGTCAAGGGGCTGGGCTTGCTGAACAAGCGGGACACCACGCCGATACGCTGTGGCGTGGCCCACTTCGAGACGCGCGACGGGGTGATGCGGGCCAACAACATCGTGTTCGACACCGGGCCGGTGCTGGTGACCGGCAAGGGCTCGGTGAACCTGGCGACCGAGCGGATGGACCTGCGCCTGCGCGGCCAGGACAAGAAGTTCCGCCTGGTGCGCGTGCTGCTGCCCGTCACGGCCAAGGGGCCGCTAATGGCGCCCAAGCTGGGCGTGGAGCCCGGGGCGGCGCTGGCCCAGGGCGGGGCCGCGGCGACGCTGGGGTCATTGTTGTCGCCTCTGGCCGCTATTCTGCCCTTCATCGATCCCGGCCTGGCGAAGGACGCCAACTGCGCAGCCTTGCTGGGAGAAGCGCAGGCGGACGGCGCGCCGGTCAAGTCCGCGCCGAAGTCGTTGACGGCCAAGCGTTGAGGCCCTCAATCTCGACCGCATCAATAGGCCAAGAAGGAAGAGCGGCATGGTGTGGGCGGTGAGCAAAGGGTGGGCGCTGGCCCTCGCGGTCGGCGTCGGCGCGGCTGTGGCGGCGGGCGGGGCCGTCGCCCACGACGACAAGCTGCCGGCCAACGCCAGTCCGGCCACCAAGGCTGCCTATGCGCGCCATGAGAACTTCCGGAAGATGGGCGCGAACTTCAAGGCGCTCAACGACGAGCTCCGGAAGGGCGACCCGAACAAGGCGGTGGTGGCCTCCAACGCCAGGGCGTTGTCCGGCCTGGCCAACCAGCTTCCGACGTGGTTCCCGCGGGGCAGCGGGGTGGAAGCCAGGCCGATGAGCGAGGCCAAGCCCGAGGTCTGGCGCGACGCCGCCGGGTTCACCGCCGCATCCTCCAACCTGCAGACCCAGACCACCAAGCTGAACCAGCTTGCGGCGGCCGGCGACATCGACGGCGTGAAGGCGCAGGTCCGCGCCACCGGCGGCGCCTGCAAGGCCTGTCACGACAAGTACCGCCAAGAGAAGAAGGACTAGCCGTGGCCGAGCCTTCGGGCGGCGTCCGAGCCAGGCTGTGGGACGGTCCCGTGCGGATCGTCCACTGGCTGCTGGTCGTCCTGATCGCGTTCTCCTGGTGGGCCTCCGAGGACCACATGAACTGGCACCGATGGAGCGGCTACGCGATCATCGGCTTGGTGGTGTTCCGCATCTACTGGGGTTTCGCCGGTGGCGGGGCGGCCAGGTTCTCCAGCTTCGTGAAGGGGCCCAGGGCGGTGGCGGCTTATGCGGCGACCGTGGGGCGGCGTGAGGCGACGGCGACGCCGGGGCATAACCCGCTCGGCGCGCTCAGCGTCCTCGCCATCCTCGCCGTCCTGCTGGTGCAGGTGGGCACGGGCCTGTTCGCGGTGGACATCGATGCGTTCGAAGGCGGGCCGCTGTCGGACCGGGTCAGCTTCGATCTCGGGCGGCAGATCGCCGAATGGCACGAGCTCAGCTTCCGGGTGCTCCAGGCGCTCGTCGCCCTGCACGTCGCCGCGGTGCTGTTCTATTGGATCTGGAAGCGGACCAACCTGGTCGTCGCCATGGTGACCGGCAAACGGACGCTGCCCAGCGATCCCGGCCTGGCCCGCGCTCCGGCGTGGCGGCTGGCGGTGGGCGTCGTCCTGGCGGCCGTCGTCGCCTGGGCGCTCTCGAAGGGCTTCAGGTTCTAGCTTGGGCGGATGGCCGGTCGGGGCCGGCCATCCCTCGAATCAGCTACGGCCGGCCGCGTCGCGCAGGCAGTTGAGCCACGCATCCTCGCGCAGCTTCTCGGCCTCGCGGAGTTTGGTTTCGGCCTCACGGACCGCGGCGTCGTGTTTGCGCCATTCCAGGACCGCGCCCTCGCGGGCCTCCCGGGCCGCTTCCAGCGAACCGAAACGGGCCAGGACGGCGCGGGTGGAGTAGTTCACCGGCGGCCCCACCGTCTCGCGATCGGGATAGAAGCCGGTGATCGAGTCGGCGGTCTCGCTGTCGATGTGGAACACGTCGGCCCAGCCCGCGTGATGGCGCATCAGGGCCCAGGGTCGTTCGATCCGGTCGCTCACCGATAGTCTCCGTCGAAGGTGTCCGATTCCGCCGGGGCGGTTGTCACATGCCCTTTAGCGCGACCCTTGGCCCCGTCCAACGCCGGGATGAGGTTTTTGGCTTCCCTTGCGTCGCGTCAGCGTGGGAAATCCGGCGGATTGATTTGATCCTTTGAACGTGTGGGCTTCGACTTTGAGCAAGATCACGATCGGCCGCCAATTCTGCGGCCCGCCGAACTCCGGCAACGGCGGCTACGTATGCGGGGTGCTCTCCAAGGGACTGGATGGTCCGGTGACCGCGGTCCTGCGCGCGCCGATACCCCTGGATGCCGAGCTGAGTCTGGAAGCGCGCGGCGGCGCCAATGTCCTGCTGGGCGAGGCCGACGCGGTCATCGGCCAGGGCGGGCCGGCGACGCAGGCGCTGCCCGAGCCCCCGCCGGCTCCGAGCCTGGAGGCGGCCCGTGCGGCGGCAGAGCGCCATACCGGCCTGACCAACCGCGTCCATCCGATCTGCTTCACCTGCGGCACGGCGCGGGAGGAGGGCGATGGCCTGCGTGTGCTGCCCGGCCAGCTCGAGGGCGCGGAGGCGGGCGTCGTCGCCTGCACCTGGACGCCGCATCGCAACTTCGCCGCCGCTGACGGGACGGTGGGGGCGGAGGTGGTGTGGGCCGCGCTCGACTGCCCGGGCTATTTCGCCTGGGTCGAGAAGGAGGGTCGCCATGGCGCCCTCCTGGGCACCATGACCGGCGAGGTGGTCGCACCCGTCAAGGCGGGCGAAGAGTACGTCGTGCTTGCCTGGCCGATCCAGAAGGACGGCCGCAAGGAGATCGCCGGCACCGCCCTGTTCGATCGCGAGGGGCGGCTGATGGCGCGCTCGCACCAGGTGTGGATCGTGCTGGGTCCCCGGCCCGCGACCGCGGTCCCGGCCACGGAGACGACAGGCGCCTGACCCTTGCACGCCGCGCCCGTGGGTTCCACAACCGCTCCGCGGGGAGGGTCCATATGAAGGCGGCTTCGGTCTCGGACTATCGGGAGCTGGCGCGGCGTCGGCTGCCGCACATCTTCTTCGAGTACATCGACGGCGGCTCCTACGCCGAGGAGACCCTGCGGCGGAACGTGGCCGACCTGGAGGTGATCGCGCTGCGCCAGCTGGTGATGCGCGACACCACCAAGCTCGACATGACGGTCCAGACCCTGGGCCAGACCCTGAAGATGCCTGTCGGCCTGTCGCCGGTCGGCATGGCGGGCATGTATGCCCGGCGCGGCGAGACCCGGGCGGCGCGGGCGGCGGCGGCGGCCGGCGTGCCGTTCTGCCTCTCGACCGTGAGCGTCTGTTCCATCGAGGAGGTGGCCGCCACCGGCGTACCGCCATGGTTCCAGCTCTACATGCTGAAGGACCGGGGCTACATGCGCGAGCTCCTGCAGCGGGCCAAGGCCGCGGGCTCGCCGGTGCTGGTGTTCACGGTGGACCTGCCGACGCCGGGTTCGCGCTACCGGGACATCCGCTCCGGCTTCTCGGGCGCCGGACCTTTGCGGGCCGCCCTGACCCAGGCCTGGGACGGGATCACCCACCCCGCCTGGACCTGGGACGTCTTCGTCCATGGGCGCCCCCACACCTTGGGCTCCGTGCAGGGCGCGGTGACCGAGGGTCGGCGGGTGACGGACTTCCTCGCCTGGATCGCCAGGAACTTCGATCGCTCCGTCACCTGGAAGGACATGGATTGGGTGCGGGAGACCTGGGACGGCCCGATCGTGGTCAAGGGCGTGCTGGATCCCGAGGATGCTCGTGACGCGGTGCGGGCCGGCGCCCAGGGCCTGGTGGTCTCCAACCATGGCGGCCGTCAGCTCGATGGGGTCAAGTCCTCGATCTCGGCCCTGCCCCGTATCGCTCAGGCGGTGGGCGGGGACCTGGAAGTCTATATGGACGGCGGCGTCCGTTCCGGCCTGGATGTGCTCAAGGCCCTGGCTCTGGGCGCCAAGGCCTGTTTCGTCGGCCGGCCGTGGGCCTGGGCGCTGGGGGCAGGCGGGCAGCCCGCCGTCGAGAAGATGCTGGATGTCCTCAGGGCCGAGCTGGCGGTGGCCATGATCCTCACCGGCTGCACCGATGTGCGAAAGGCGGGCAGGAGCTTGCTCGACGAAGGTTAGATCGCCTTCCACGCGAGCGCTATTCGCCGTCACGCGAATTCTATTGTGCAGTGCGAAACCCTTTGCCTACCTTGCGAGTTCTGGACCCGCTTGGGTTTCGGAGGACGGGTATGCGTGACGAAAGACTTCTCGCCTATTCCCTCAGTCACGACACGGACGTGTGGCGGTGGTCCGTCTATGACGAGGATGGCGTGACGGTCGCCGATGGGGCGCACGACACGCAGGCGGCCGCTCAGGCCGCGGTGGAATACACCCTGCGCTCCGCCGGCAGCGACGTCCTGACCGTGTGACCGTTGCCCCGACGGGGCGGGGCCTCTAGCCTGTCGGGAATGTTGAGGCTGACGCCCGCGCACCTGTGGCGTTTCGTGAAACGTTTCGAGGCGCGCGTTCTCATTGGGCTTGCGCTTGCCGCCGGCGCCCTGTGGACGTTCCTGAATCTCGCCGAAGAAATGGCCGAGGGCGAGATCGACGCGGTCGACCGGCGGCTGATCCTGATGCTGCGCAATCCGGCCGACCCCAGCGACCCGATCGGCTCACCCAACGTGGAGGAAGCGGTCCGCGACGTCACCGCGCTGGGCGGCACCACTCTGGTGGTCGTCATCACGCTCGTGTCGGTCCTGGCCTTCCTGTTCCACAACAAGCGCGTCCACGCGCTCGTCATGGCCGGCGCCGTGCTGGCGGCGTGGGCGTCGAGCGACCTCAGCAAGATGCTGTACGGGCGGCCCCGGCCCGACCTGGTGCCGCATGAGGCCTACGTCTATTCGGCGAGCTTCCCGAGCGGCCACTCGACCATGTCGACCGCCGCCTTCCTGACGCTGGCCATGCTGATCGCGAGCCTGGAGCCGCGGCGGCGGAGCAAGGCGCTGGCCTATGTGCTGGCCGCGCTGGTCGTCGTGGGCGTCGGCTTCAGCCGGGTCTATCTGGGCGTTCATTGGCCCAGCGACGTGCTGGGCGGATGGTGTCTGGGCGCGCTGTGGGCCCTGGTCGGCTGGATCGTGCTTCGGGCCCTGCGCGCCCCGACGCGGGGCGCCTAGGAGCCGAAGCCCGCGAGGTCGGGCCTGCGGCCGTTCCAGCCCGAAACCCTTTCGAACGCGGCGCCGAGCGCCACAACGGACGCCTCGTCGCGCGGCCGCCCCAGGATCTGTAGGCCCACGGGCAGCCCGGCGTCGGTCAGGCCGCAGGGCGCGCTGATCGCCGGCAGGTCCAGGTAGTTCGCCGCCCGGGTAAGGCGGCTGAGCGGCGAGACCGTCTCGTCCACCGCCTCGATCGGCGGCGCCGGGATCGGGCAGGTGGGGCAGGCCAGGGCGTCGTAGTCCGCCAGCCAGGCGTGGAATTCCTGCTGATCGGCTTCCCGGCGCAGATGGGCCTCGGCGAGGCGTTCGTCCGAGATCTCGCGCCCAGCCTCGAACCGGCGGACGATCCAGGGATCCATGACCTCGCCGTAGGCCTCGATCCGGTCCTTCCAAATGCGCCAGCCTTCGCCGGCCATCAGCATGCCGTTGGGCGTGAACGAGTGGTCCAGGGTCTGGGGCGGGGCGACCATCTCCACGCCGAGGCCGGCGCCGCGCAGGCGGTCCAGCGCCTCCAGGTAGAGCCGGGCGACTTCGGGATGGACCTCGCCCAGCGCCTCCAGCGGGATGGCGGCCAGGCGGTACCCGCGGACGTCCGTGTCCAGCGCCGCCTCAGCGTCGAGCGGTCCGCGCACGGCCGCCTCTCCGTCCGGGCCTGAGATGACCGCGAGAGCCCTCGCCGCGGTCGCTACGTCACGCGCCAGCACCCCCACCGTATCGAGGGCGGGGCTAAGCGGATGAACACCCTTCAGGCTGACCAGCCCCCGCCCGGGCTTCAGGCCCACGACCCCGCAGGTCGCCGCCGGGATGCGCACCGAGCCCCCGGTGTCGCTGCCCAGCGCCGCGTCGCAGAGACCGGCCGCGACGGCCACGGCCGAACCGGAGGAGGAGCCGCCGGGCGCGCGATGCACCTTGGAGTCCCAGGGATTCCACGGCGCGCCGACCGCCCGGTTGGTGCCCCAGCCGCCGTAGGCCAGCTCCACCGTGTGGGTCTTGCCTACCGCCACATAGCCCGCCTGAAGCAGCCGCTCGACAACCGCGGCGTGGTGCGCGGGGCTGGGATCGAGCGGTACGCGCGCGCCGCCGCCGGTCGGCACGTCGGCGACGTCGAACAGGTCCTTGATGGCGATGACGGGACCCGTGGCCGCTTCGCCCGTCAGCGGCGGATCGAACACCTGCACGAAGGCTTTCAGGCGGCCGTCGTAGCGGCGGATGCGGGCGAGCGCCTCGTCGGGAGTCATGTGCAGGACTATCGCAAGCGCGGTTCCGGCGCGCTAGGAGGCTACCATGCCGCAAGCCTCCCCAAACCTCTACGACCTGCTGGCCACGCGCTTCCCCGCGGATCGTTCAAGGCCTTGCTTCCTCCTGAGCGACGGCGGCGCGATCAGCTACGGCGCGCTGGAAGCGGGCGCGGCGCGGGTGGCGGGGCGGCTGGTCGCGGAGGGCGTCCAGCCCGGCGACCGCGTGGCCCTGCAGGCGGAGAAGAGCGCCGAAGTCATCATGATCTACCTGGGCGTGCTCAAGGCCGGGGCCGTCTTCCTGCCGCTCAACAGCGCCTATACGCCGAGCGAGGTCGATTACTTCCTGCAGGACGCCGAGCCGAAGGTGTTCGTCACCGACCCGCCGGCCTGGGTCGCGGAGGCCGCCGTGTTTGCGCCGCTGGAGGACAGCGTGCCCCGCGCCGCCGACGACCTGGCCTCGCTCATCTACACCTCGGGCACCACAGGGCGGTCCAAGGGCGCGATGCTGAGCCATGGGAACCTGGCCGAGAACGCCCTGGCGCTGCATGCCGCCTGGGGCTTCACGGCCGATGATGTCCTGCTGCACGCCCTGCCGATCTTCCACGTCCACGGACTGTTCGTGGCGCTGCACAGCGCCCTGCTCAGCGGCTGCCCGATGGTCTGGCTGCCCAAGTTCGCCGATGCGGAGGTTCTGGCCGGCCTCGACCGCGCCACGGTGATGATGGGCGTGCCGACGTTCTACACCCGCCTCCTGGCCAACCCCGCCTTCACGGGGGCGAAGGCCGAAGGGGTGCGGCTGTTCGTTTCGGGCTCGGCGCCGCTCTTGCCCTCGACGTTCGCGGAGTTCGAGGCGCGGACCGGCCAGCGCATCCTGGAGCGCTACGGGATGAGCGAGGCGGTGATCATCACCACCAACCCGCTGCACGGCGAGCGGATCGCAGGTTCGGTGGGCTATCCGCTGCCCGGTGTGGAGCTGCGCATCGGAGGGGGCGAAGAGACCGGCGTCATCCAGATCCGGGGCCCCAGCGTCTTCTCGGGCTATTGGCGGATGCCGGAGAAGACCGCCGAGGAATTCACGGCCGACGGCTTCTTCATCACCGGCGATGTAGGCCGCCGCGATCCCGACGGCCGGGTCTGGATCTCGGGCCGGGCCAAGGACCTGATCATCTCGGGCGGCTACAACGTCTATCCCAAGGAGGTGGAGCTGGTGCTGGACGAACTGCCCGGCGTCGTCGAGAGCGCCGTCATCGGCGTGCCGCACCGGGATTTCGGCGAGGGCGTAGTGGCGGTGGTGATGGGCGAGGGCGACGAGGCGGCGATGATCGCCGAGGCTCGCGGGCAGCTCGCGGCCTACAAGACGCCCAAGCGGATCGTCTTCGTCAGCGAACTGCCCCGCAACGCCATGGGCAAGGTCCAGAAGAACCTGCTGCGCGAGCGATACCAGCACCTGTTCGAGGGCTGAGAGTTCGGGCAGGGTCCCGGCCGCAATCCAGGGAAGGGAAACGGCATGGACCTGCAGCTCAAGGGGAAGACCGTGGTGGTGACTGGCGCGACGCGCGGCATCGGGCGGGCGATCGCCGAGTGTTTCGCCGACGAGGGCGCCAACGTCGCCATCTGCGCCCGCAAGGCGGACCAGGTCGCCGAGACGGTGGGGGCGCTGGAGGCCAAGGGCGTGAAGGCTTTCGGCCAGGTGGTCGACATCGCCGACGGCCCGGCCCTCAAGGCGTTCGTCGGCGCGGCCGCCGAAGCGCTGGGCGGGATCGACGTGCTGGTCTCCAACGCCAGCGCCCTGGTCAACGGCAACGGCGAGGACACCTGGAAGGCGATGTTCGACGTCGACATCCTGGGCGCGGTCCGCACCTTCGAGGCGGCTCGCCCTCACTTGGAAAAGGCCGCCGCGGCGAGCGGCGACGCCTGCTTCCTGATCACCTCGTCGATCTCGGCGGCGGAGGCAAGCCGGCCGGACGCCTACGGGGCGATGAAGGCGGCGCTCATCCATTTCGCCAAGGGCGTGGCGCGGGAAGAGGCGCCGAAGAAGGTGCGCTGCAACGTGGTCTCGCCGGGCACGGTGTTCTTCGAAGGCGGCGTCTGGGGCCAGGTCAAAGCCGGGATGCCGGACTTCTTTGAACAGATGATCAAGCGCAATCCCACCGGCCGCATGGCGACGCCCGAGGAGATCGCGGCGGCGACGGTGTTCCTTGCCAGTCCCCGGTCGGCGTTCACCACCGGCATCAACATGGTCGTGGACGGCGCGATCTCTAGTCGCGCGAACTTCTAGGCGGCCTCGGTGGCCCGGCGTCCGCCGGGCCGAACGTCGCCCTGCTGGACCTGTCGCAGCCGCGCCACATAGATCGGCCCGGCGGCCATCGCCACGCCCAGCACGTCGGCGGTGACCTTGATGGGGGAGATCATCTCGCCAGCCACGCAGGGCGCCAGCTCGGCCAGCAGCACCACCCACGCCGCTACTAGCGGGATGTCGCCGCGGCGGATGTAGGGCATCAGGGCGTAGGCGGCGGCCGTGCCGACGTAGAACAGCAGCAGCCGAGCCAGGAACGGCTCCGTCAGCGGGCTGAGCGAGAGCGCGAGCATGACGGCGCCCATGGCGGCGCCGACCGGCGCGTAGAGGGCGCGGGGAAGGGCCGACCGGGCCGGCAGCGAGAGGGGCCGTTCGAACATATTGGCCCACAGGGTAAACGGCGCCCGTCACCTCACGCTTAATCTTCTTGGTTAGGAGGATGTGAGTGATTTCGCGCCATGCGTGTGCGATCTACCTGTGCACGCAGCGAGGCTGCGGGCCTTGCATCGGTTACGGCGACGCGCTTTCAGAGGAGCGATGGACAAGCTCTTCTTCGACCTGCGGCCCACGCACAATCCGCATCGCTGGTACCTGCCTGTGGACCCGTCGATCTGCGTCGGGCCGCCGGGCAGCCTGTTCATGTTCGGCGGCGTCGGCATGGCTTCCGCGGTGGCCGCGCTGGAGCGGACGACGGGGCGCCCGCTGATCTGGGCGACGGCGCAGTACCTGGGCTTCGCCCGCCCCGGCAGCGTGGTCGACATCGACGTCTGGGCCCCGGTCCAGGGCAAGTACAACACCCAGGCCAACACCAAGGGGCACGTGGACGACAAGGAGATCATCTCGGTCAGCGCCGCCCTCGGCAGCCGCCCGAGCGACATCTCCGGACAGTGGTCCGAGGCCCCGGCCGTGCCGCCGCCGGAGGACTGCGAGCCCAGCAACCACTGGCGGGCGGCCACCGAGGGCCTGCACAGCCGGATGGAAGTGCGGATCGCCAAGGGCCGCTCGGGCGTGGAACGGATCGGCAATCCGGAGCCCGACGGGCGGACCTTGCTCTGGGCCCGGCCGCGGGAAGGCTTCGCCATCGACGCCAGCATGCTGGCGGTCATGGCCGACTTCGTACCCCAGGGCGTGGGCAATGCGCTGGGCAAGAACGCCGGCGGCAACAGCCTGGACAACACCCTACGGATCCGGCGGATCGTGCCCACGGACTGGGTGCTGTGCGACATCCGGATCAGCGGCGTCTACGGCGGCTTCGGCCACGGCGCCATGCACCTCTATGCCCAGGACGGCGAGCTGATGGCCACGGCCAGCCAATCGCTCATCGTCCGGGTGCGGGACAGCGCCGAAGACCGCTGACCATGACAAACCTGTAACCCGCAACGGACGTTGCGCCGGGGTATGCAGGCGCAAACAGAGCGTGGCGCTGGCCCGCGCTTCAGGGAGCTTCACCCGTATGATCGTCCGCTTGTCCTGGTTCGCCGCAGCGTCGGCCGCGGTACTTCTGTCGGCGAGCGCCACCGCCGTCTGGGCGCAGTCCAGGCCCGCGCCGGCCCCGGCGGCGGCCGCGAAGGCCCAGGTCGGGAGTTTCGGCTTCGATGTCTCGGGCATGGATACATCGGTCGCGGCCGGCGACGATTTCTTCCGCTACGCCGTCGGCAAATGGGTGGACCGCACCGAGATTCCGGCCGACCGCTCCAGCCTGACCAGCTTTGCCGTGATCAGCGAGACGGCGGCGACGCGGACGCGCGCAATCATCGAAGACTCGGCCCGGGCCCGGGCGCCTGAGGGTTCGGACGCGCGCAAGATCGGCGACTACTTCGCCAGCTTCATGGACGAGGCCCGGATCGAGGCCCTGGGCGCTGCGCCGCTGAAGCCCGAACTGGACGCCATCGCCGCCATCCGCACCCGCGCGGACCTTTCGCGCATCCTGGGCGCCAGCGTCCGCGCCGACACCGACGCCCTGAACGCGACCAACTTCTACACGGATCGGCCCTTCGGCGTCTGGATCGCCGAGGACCTGGACGACACCTCGATCTACCGACCCTATCTCATGCAGGGCGGCCTAGGCATGCCGGACCGCGAGTACTACCTCGCCGACACGCCCCGCTTCGTCGAGCTGCGGGGCAAGTACGTGGCCCATATCGCCGCGATGCTCAAACTGGCCGGCTATTCCGACGTCGAGGCCAGGGCCCAGCGGGTGATGGCCCTGGAGACCGCCATCGCCAGGATCCACGTCCCCGTGGATCAGAGCGCCGATGTGGCCAGGTCCAACACTGTCTGGACCCGCGCGGAACTGCCCGCCAAGGCGCCGGGGATCGACTGGGATGCGTTCCTGGGCGCGGCCGGCATGGCGGATCAGTCGCGCTTCGGCGCCTGGCAGGCCAGCGCCATTTCCGGGATGGCGAAGCTGGCTGGCGCCGAGCCGATCCAGGCCTGGCAGGACTACCTGGCCTTCCACGCGGTCGAACGTGGCGCGCCCTACCTCTCCAAGGCCTTCGTGGACGAGCATTTCGCCTTCAATGGCCAGGCGCTGTCGGGCGCGCCCCAGCAGCGGGAACGGTGGAAGCGCGGCGTGGACTTCACCTCCAACGCCCTGGGCGAGGCCGTCGGCAAGCTCTACGTCGAGCGCCATTTCTCGCCACAGGCCAAGGCCCAGGCGCAGGAGATGGCCGCGAACGTGCTCAAGGCCTTCGGCCAGCGGATCGATGCTCTGGACTGGATGACGCCCAAGACCAAGGCGCGCGCCAAGGCCAAGCTGGCGAACTTCCGCGTCTATGTGGGCTATCCCGATCGCTGGCGGGACTATTCCGGCCTGTCGATCATCCCCGGCGACGCCTACGGCAACTGGAGTCGCGGGGTGCTGTTCGAGTACCGGCGCAACCTGGTCAAGCTGGGCAAACCGGTCGACCGGACCGAGTGGTTCATGACGCCCCAGACGGTGAACGCGCTGTTCGCGCCCAGCCAGAACTCGATCATCTTCCCCGCGGCGATCCTTGAGCCCACGTTCTTCGACCCCAACGCGGACGCCGCGGTGAACTACGGCGCCATCGGCGGGGTCA
Organism: Phenylobacterium sp. CCH9-H3; assembly: GCF_001557235.1. Classification (GTDB taxonomy): domain Bacteria; phylum Pseudomonadota; class Alphaproteobacteria; order Caulobacterales; family Caulobacteraceae; genus Phenylobacterium. The sequence continues at coordinate 21,224 of NZ_LSJI01000247.1, forward strand.
TGGGCCATGAAGTCAGTCACGGATTCGACGACACGGGCGCCCTGTTCGACGAGGACGGGAACCTCAAGAACTGGTGGGAGCCGGAGGACATGGCCCGCTTCAAGGCCGAGACCCGCAAGCTGGCCGACCAGTACAGCGCCTACGAGCCGTTGCCCGGCGTGCACATGAACGGCGAACAGGTGCTGGGCGAAAACATCGCCGACGTGGCGGGCCTCGCGGCGGCGTACGACGCCTATCGGCTCTCGCTCAAGGGCGCCGCGCCGCAGACGATCGACGGTTTCTCGGCCGACCAGCGGTTCTTCCTCGGCTGGGCGCAGAACTACCGCGCCAAGTTCCGCGAGCCGACCCTGCGGCGGATGGTGGTCACGGGCGTGCACTCGCCGGGCCCGTGGCGGGCGCTGACCGTGCGCAACCTTGACGCCTGGTATCCGGCCTTCGACGTGAAGCCGGGCCAGACGCTGTACCTGGCGCCGGGCGAGCGCGTGAAGGTCTGGTAGCGGCTTGCCGACCATCGTCCGCATCCGCGACGCGGGCGATCCGCGGCTGGAGGCCTATCGCGCGGTCCGCGAGCGTGACCTCGCCGGTCGGGATGGCCTGTTCGTCGCCGAGGGGCGGGTCGTGCTGGAAAAGGCGGTGGCCGCCATGCCGGAGGCCATCGCCTCCGTCCTGGTGACCGAGGCTCGGCTGGAAAGCCTGGCGGAGGTTCTTGCGGGGCTGCCAGCGGGCACGCCGGTCTATGCGGCGGGGCAGGGGGCCATGGACGAGGTAGTGGGCTTTCCCATCCACCGCGGCATCCTGGCCGTGGGCCGCCGGCCGGCTCGCGACCCCGCTACGCTGCTGGCAGGCATGCCGCCGGAGGCGCTGGTCGTGGGTCTGGTCGGCATCGCCAATCACGACAACATGGGCGGAATTTTTCGCAACGCGGCGGCATTCGGCGCGGCTGCGGTCCTGCTGGACGACACCTGCTGCGACCCGCTCTACCGCAAGGCGATCCGGGTCAGCGTGGGCGCAGCCCTGACCATACCCTTCGCGCGCGCCGGCAATGCGACGGCCCTGATGGCCGGCCTTGGCTGCGCCGGGTTTCAGACCCTCGCCCTGTCCCCTCGAGGCGCGGTCGAACTGGCCGATCTGCGCCGTGGGCCGAAGGTCGCCGTCCTGTTCGGAGCCGAAGGTCCCGGCCTGCCGGACGCCGTGCTCGCGGAGGCGCAGGGAGTTCGGATCGTGATGGCCGGCGGGTTCGATTCCCTGAACGTCGCAACTACCAGTGGCATCGTGCTGCATCACCTGGCCGCGCAACGGAATAGGCTCGCTTAAAGAGGCGCTTAACGGAAACCATCGATACTTCAGCCGGATCGTCGGGAGGACGGTCGGGGGGAGTGAATGGGCCGCGAGCCGGGGCGAAACGCAGCGACGACGCCGATCGATCTGGAGGATTCCAGGGCGGTGTTCGACCGTGCCACACGGCTCGCGCGGTCGCTGTTCGGGAACGTCGACAGCCAGATCACCCTGAAGCTGGAGACCGGCTTCTGGCGCAGCCGCAGCAAGGAGACGGTCCCCGACGCTGCGTCGGTCCGCGAGGTCATGCAGCGGGGCGAGGTCGTCTGGTCCGGAGACTGCGCGGTGGATCCGCGGTTTTGCGACGATCCGGCCGTCGCCGGGCCGCCGCACGTCCGCTTCTACGCGGGCGCGCCCATCAAGCTGGCCGACGGATCGACGCCTGGCGCGCTGTCGGTGATCGGCCTGGAGCCCCGGCCCTATGACGCCTCGTTGGCGCGCCGGCTGCAGGACCTGGCCGACTTCGTGGCCGACGAGTGGGCGCGGGTCAGCGCCCGGCGCGGCCAGGCCGGCGCCGAGCGGACGATGTCCGCCGTGGTGAGGGCCATGCCCGTGGCGGTGGTGCTTACGGATCGGGAAGCGCGGGTGCAGTACGCCAGTCCCGCCTGGATGAAGGCCCGCGGCCTCGAAGGCGTCGAGGTGGTCGGCAAGACCCTGTTCGAGCTGCGTCCCGACATCTTCGAGGCCTGGCGCGAGGGCATCTTCTTCTGCATGGACGGCAACAGCCGTTCGATCGAGCGTGTGCCGATCCCGACGGTCGACGGCGGCCAGGGGTGGGTTAAGGTCGAGCTCGCCCCGTGGATGGACACCGAGGGGGACGTGGGCGGCCTGATCATGACCTCCTACGACATCACCCACATCGTCGAGGCGCTGGAGCGGACCGAGCGGTCGGAGCAGCGCCTGAAGGTGGCGCTGGAGAGCGCTGAACTGCACGTCTACGAGATGGACTACGTGCGCCGCGAGCTCTTCAAGGCAGGTGCGGAAGACACGTTTTTCGAGCAGCCGAAGACCTACGACGATCTCTTTACCGACATCTGGGCATCCATCGATCCCAGGGACAAGCCGGCCGTGATCGAGGCCTGGGCGCGCCACCAGGCGGACGGCGCGCCGTATCGCCCCGAGTACCGTGTGGCGCGGGCCGATGGGAAAGAGATCTGGGTCGCCGGCACCGCCCGGCTCGTCACGAACGATGAAGGCAAGCCGATCCGCCTGGTCGGCGCGCTGCGCAACGTCACCAGCCAGAAGGCCGACGAGCGGGCCCTGGTGCGGGCCAAGGAGGAGGCGGAAGCGGCCAATCGCGCCAAGAGCGCGTTCCTGGCCACGATGAGCCATGAGATCCGCACGCCGCTCAACGGCGTGCTTGGCATGGCGCAGGCCATGGCCAACGACGACACGCTCTCCCCCGTCCAGCGCGAGCGGATCGAAGTGATCCGCCAGTCCGGCGAGAGCCTGCTGACGATCCTCAACGACGTGCTCGACCTTTCGAAGATCGAGGCGGGCAAGCTGGACCTGGAGAGCGCGCGGTTCGACGTCGACGAGGTGGCGAAGACGGTCCACGCCACCTTCCAGGCCATCGCCGAGACCAAGGGGTTGGACTTCGAGTTCTGCGTCGATAAGGCGGCGAAGGGGATCTACGAGGGCGACCAGGTTCGCGTGCGCCAGATCCTCTGGAACCTCGTCTCCAACGCCCTGAAGTTCACCGAGAAAGGTGGCGTGAAGGTCAGGATCGGCCGCCGGGATGAAGCCCTGTCGCTGACGGTGTTCGACTCGGGCATCGGGATGACCGCCTTCCAGCTGACCGGCCTCTTCCGCAAGTTCGCCCAGGCCGACGCGTCCACCACCCGCAAGTACGGCGGCACGGGCCTGGGCCTGGCCATCTGCCGCGAACTGGCCGAGGCCATGGGCGGCACGGTCAGCGCCACCAGCGCGCCCGGGATGGGCTCGACCTTCACTGCTGTACTGCCCCTGAAGAAGGTCGCCGACGCTGCGGCCAGGTCGAGGAAGCCGCCGAAGGCCAGGGCCCGCCGGGCGACGCCCGCCGAGGACAGGCCGGTGCGCGTGCTCGCCGCTGAGGACAACACCATGAACCAGCTGGTTTTGAAGACCCTGCTGGCGCAGATCGGGATCGAGCCCGAGATCGTCCCGGATGGCCGCGCCGCCCTGGAGGCCTGGGAGCGCGAAGCTTGGGACGTGATCCTGATGGACGTTCAGATGCCCGTCATGGACGGACCCACCGCGACCGGACTGATCCGCACGCGCGAGCGGTCGGACGGCCGGACCCGCACGCCCATCGTGGCCCTCACGGCCAACGCCATGCCCGACCAGATCGCGGAATACCTGCAGTCGGGGATGGACGCCTTCGTCGCCAAGCCCATCGAAGCCCAGCGCCTCTACGAAGCCCTCCAGACCGCCATCAACGGCGGCCGCACCGGTGAAACCGCGGCGGCCTAGCGAAGAGCGCGGTAGCCTGCGGCGAGTTCGCGAATGATGGCTGGGCAGTCTCCGAAACGCCTGAAGGTGTAATCCAGAGTGGCGCGGAAATCCGCGCGACGGATCATTCTCCACCCGGCCGAGCTTGGCCGCCGGTCGAAGATGAACCTGGGAACCTGCACCAGCGAGCGCAGCACCTGGTGCAGGTAGATCATTGCGAACTGGTGAGGCGCGCAGTTCTTCTCGCCAAACAGCGCGCGGTTCCTCCGCATGAAGTAGATTTGCAAGGGCCCGTTCGGGTCCCCAATGGACGCGCCGCCTTTATGTTGGACCACCGCGTTCTTGAGGACGATCGACGGAAAGCCGAGCCGCCGCGCCCGATAGCACCAGTCCGTCTCCTCGTAGTTCAGGAAGAACCGATCGTCGAACGGCCCCACGGCGGTGAAGACATCGCGATGGGCGAAGAGGCTGGCGCCCATGATGAAGTCGCTCTCGATCCGTTCGCCGGCGCTGGCGAACAACGACTCCGACGCGGGAAATTTCCGGGGCAGGCCGGTCATGCGCGACGCGCGCGCGCCCCAGAATTGAAGCGTGTCGCCGCTTTCGTATCTGATGACGCTGCCCAGAACGGCCCTGTCGTTCAGTTCCCGGGCGCCCGTGATCAGACTTTGCAGGGTCTGCGGTGTTACGAAGGCGTCGTTGTTCAGTAGATAGACGTAGTCTGCGCCCAGCTGTTGGGCCCGCACGATCCCGACGTTGCAGGCCCCCGCAAAGCCGAGATTCTCAGGGCTTTCGATCAGGACCGACCGAGATCCTAGCTCTCGAAGCTTGCCCACAGACTCATCGGATGACGCGTTGTCGACGACGATGAAGACCCAGTTGCCGTGGTTTGAGAGCTGCAGCCGCTCATAGGAAACGAGCGTGTCGCGCCAGCCATTCCAGTTGACGACCACGACGCCGACGAGGGGGGCGTCGCGAACTTCGGCACTCATGTCGCTTGGTCCGGCACTAACGTCCCAACTTCAGGCGCTTCGCGGGTTCAGATGACCCAACTAGGGAGGTGAAGCGCGCCTGTGTCGGATATCGCAGCCGCGAAAATCGCCGTCAACGACGGTTAGGTTGAGTTGCGGGAATGCGTTGGATCCGAGCGATCGACGGTCAGCGGAGCCTGCGCGCGGGGCGCTCCCCGCCCCGGTCGGCCGGGCCGGCTGGCCTTACAGTCGCGGAGTTCGGGCTTTCCATGCGCGAAGGTCGTCGATTTGACCTCTCGTTCACCTATTCTGTTGACTCGCGTTCACCCACCGACATTTTCTAGCTGGCGCAGGCGGGATCAGTGATGCTTTCTAGTTTGGAACGCGCGGCAGCCCCGGCCAGCCCGGATTTCAACGCTGCAGGCCTCGCGCCTCAAGCGGCGGGCCTGCGGTATGATTGGAACAGCACGTTCGGGCCGGACGACGTCGGCGAGGTTCCAGCGATCGTGCGCGAGTGGGTGCCCGACGGTGCGCGTGTTCTGGACGTGGGATGCGCGACGGGTTCGCTGACTCTCAAATTCACCGGCGGTAAGAACTGCAAGGTCGTCGGCGTCGAACCGGATGCTGCGCGCGCCGCCGTGGCGGTCTCCCGCGGACTCGACGTTCAGATCGGTCTGCTCGACTCTCGCCTGCTGCAGTCGCGTGGCCCCTTCGATGTGATCATCTTCAGCGACGTCCTCGAGCACGTGGCTGCGCCGGCCGCGCTTCTGGATCTCGCCAAGACCGGTCTGGCGCCCGGCGGCGTCGTCGTCGCCTCGGTGCCGAACGTCGCCCATTGGACCGTCCGCGTGCAGCTACTGTTCGGTCGGTTCGACTACACGCAGAGCGGCATCATGGATGCGACGCACCTACGGTGGTTCACGCAGAAAAGCATCCGGCGCCTCTTCGAGCACGCCGGCATGCGCGTCCTGGAGATCAAGCCCTCGGCCGGCGCGTGGATGGGCGTCTACGATCTGCCGCCGTTCAGGGTCCTGCCGCGCGCCCTGAGAACCCAACTGGTGCGCGGATTGGCGCGGGCGCTGCCGCGCCTGTTCGGGTGCCAGATGGTCGTCCGCGCGACCCCGGTCTGATCCAGTAAAGGGCGATGGGTCCTGCCTTCAGATCCCCGGGTCGAACCCGGCCTCCAGCCAACCGAAGATCGCCTCCGCCGCCTGTTCGGCGGTGAGTTGGGTGGTGTCGATGCGGATCTCGGCGTTCTCGGGCTCCTCGTAGGGGCTGTCGATGCCGGTGAAGTTCTTGAGCTCGCCCTTGCGGGCCTTGGCGTAGAGCCCTTTCACGTCGCGCTTCTCCGCCTCGGCCAGGGGCGTGTCGACGAAGACCTCGACGAACTCGCCTTCGCCCAGCAGTTCGCGCGCCAGCCGACGTTCCGCCCGGAAGGGCGAGATGAACGAGACCAGCACGATCAGGCCGGCGTCGACCATCAGCTTGGAGACCTCCGCGACGCGGCGGATGTTCTCCACGCGATCCTCATCCGTGAAGCCTAGGTCGCGGTTCAGGCCGTGGCGGACATTGTCGCCGTCCAGCAGGTAGGTGTGGCGGCCCTCGGCGGCGAGACGCTTTTCCAAGAGGTTGGCGATGGTCGACTTGCCGGAGCCGGAGAGGCCGGTGAACCAGACCACCCGCGCCTTCTGCCCCTTGGCGGCCGCGCGCGCGGCCTTGGAGATGTCGGTGGCCTGCCAGTGGATGTTCTGGCTGCGGCGCAGGGCGAAATGCAGCATGCCGGCGCCGACGGTGCGGTTGGACATCCGGTCGATGAGGATGAAACCGCCCAGGTCCTTGTTCTCGGCGTAGGGGTCGAAGGCGATCGGCGCCGAGAGCGACAGGTTGGCGACCCCGATCTCGTTCAGCTCCAGCCGGGTGGCCGCCAGCTTCTCCAGCGTGTTGACGTTGACCTTGTGCTTGGGCTCGGCGACCTGGGCCGAGACCGTGCGCGTGCCCAGCTTCAGCAGATAAGGCCGCCCCGGCAGCAGGGGCTCGTCGTCGAACCAGACGATGGTGGCCTCGAACTGGTCCGCGACTTCCGGCGGTTGCCCGGCCGCCGAGAGCACATCGCCCCGGGAGACGTCGATCTCGTCCTTCAGGGTGATCGTGACCGACTGGCCGGCCACCGCCTCGGGCAGATCGCCCCGCATCGTGACGATGCGCTCGACCGTGCTCTCGCGGCCGGAGGGCAGGGCCTTCACTTTGTCTCCCGGCCGGATCACGCCCGAGGCCACGAGGCCCGAGAAGCCGCGGAAATCCAGGTTGGGCCGGTTCACCCACTGCACCGGCATGCGGAACGGCTTGGCCTGCAGGTCGTCCTCGATGGGGGCTTCTTCCAGCCAGCGCATCAGGGGCGGGCCGGAATACCAGGGTGTCTTGTCCGAGGGCTCGGTGATGTTGTCGCCCTTCAGCGCCGACATCGGGATGGCGGTGAAGGCCTTGATGCCGATCTGGGCGGCGAAGTCGTGGTACTCGGCCAGGATGGCGTCGAACACCTCCTGGCTCCAGCCCACGAGGTCCATCTTATTGATCGCCAGCACCACGTGCCGGATGCCCAGGAGGCTGACCAGATAGCTGTGCCGCCGGGTCTGGGTGAGCACGCCCTTGCGCGCGTCGATCAGGATGATGGCCGCATCCGCCGTCGAGGCGCCGGTGACCATGTTGCGGGTGTACTGCTCGTGGCCGGGGGTGTCGGCCACGATGAACTTGCGCTTGTCGGTGGAGAAGAACCGGTAGGCGACGTCGATGGTGATGCCTTGTTCGCGCTCGGCGGCCAGGCCATCCACCAGCAGGGCGAAGTCGATATCGCCGCCTTGGGTGCCGACCCGTTTCGAGTCCGCCTCGAGGGCCGCAAGCTGGTCCTCGAAGATCATCTTGCTGTCGTAGAGCAGCCGGCCGATCAGGGTCGACTTGCCGTCGTCCACCGAGCCGCAGGTCAGGAACCGCAGCAGGCTCTTGTGCTCGTGCTGGTGCAGGTAGGCGCCGATGTCCTCGGCGATGAGCGCGCTCTGGTGGGCCATCAGAAATAGCCCTCCTGCTTCTTCTTCTCCATCGAGGCGGCCTGGTCGTGATCGATCATCCGGCCCTGGCGCTCGCTGGTGGTCGTCAGCAGCATCTCCTGGATGATCGCGGGCAGGGTGGCCGCGGTGCTCTCGACGGCGCCGGTTAGCGGATAGCAGCCCAGGGTGCGGAAGCGGACCGACTTCATCATCGGGACCTCGCCTTCGCGCAGGGGCATGCGGTCGTCGTCGACCATGATCAGCGTGCCGTCACGCTCTACCACCGGCCGCACGTCGGAGAAGTAGAGCGGCACGATCGGGATCTGCTCCAGGTGGATGTACTGCCAGATGTCCAGCTCGGTCCAATTGGAGATCGGGAACACCCGGATGCTCTCGCCCGGGTTCTTGCGGGCGTTGTACATCCGCCAAAGCTCGGGACGCTGGTTCTTGGGATCCCAGCGGTGCTGGGCGGAGCGGAACGAGAAGATGCGCTCCTTGGCGCGGCTCTTCTCCTCGTCGCGCCGGGCGCCGCCGAAGGCCGCGTCGAAGCCGTATTTGTCCAACGCCTGCTTGAGGCCCTCCGTCTTCCAGACGTCGGTGTGGACGGCGCTGCCATGGGTGAACGGATTGATGTTCTGGGCGACCGCGTCGGGGTTCTTGTGGACCAGCAGCTCGAAGCCGAGCTCCTTGGCCATTCGCTCGCGCATCTCGTACATCGCCCGGAACTTCCAGGTCGTGTCCACGTGCAGCAGCGGGAAGGGCGGCTTCGAGGGATAGAAGGCCTTGGCCGCCAGGTGCAGCATCACGGCCGAGTCCTTGCCGATCGAATACAGCATGACCGGCCGCTCGCACTCGGCCACCACCTCGCGCATGATGTGGATGCTCTCGGCTTCCAGGCGCTGCAGGTGGGTCAGGGTCTTGGAGGACAAGGCGCCTTCCAGGTTTTCTGAACGGGTGAGGACGCTGGCGTCCATGGGCGGACCTTACATCAAAGCGAATGAAACCCGCGCGCTGAGGCGGGCGGGGCGGCCCCGGTCGTTGAGTTAGCGGCGAGGCCCGGGCGAGGCAAGGCGAGCGGTCCCCAGGAATTCTTGGGGTGGCGACAGCGGAGGTGGACGCCTGCCCCGGCTTACCATGCTGAAACGCAATGCCGCTTGGCGGCTGCGGTCGGGACATGCCACAACCCTTGGCAAGGAAGCGCGTACCCGTTTTTCGAGCCGGAACACCGGCCGGGACGGCCAGGGTTAGGGGCGGTTTTTCAAATGAGCGCAGCGAGCTCGACGCCGGCAAAAGCGTCGCCGGGATACAGCTATTTCGTCGTCTGGTTCCTGGCGGTCGTCTACACGCTCAACTTCCTGGATCGGCAGATCATCTCGATCCTGGGCAAGCAGATCTCGGCGGAGCTGCACCTCTCCAAGACCGAATTCGGGTTGTTGGGCGGAACGTCCTTCGCCCTCCTTTATACCACCTGCGGAATCGGCGTGGCCCACCTGGCCGACCGGATGAGCCGCACCTGGATCATCGCGGCGGCCTGCGCGATCTGGAGCCTGTTCACCGCGCTCTGCGGCACGGCGCAGAACTTCGTCCAGATCCTGCTCTACCGGATGGGGGTCGGCTTCGGAGAGGCTGGCGGCTCTCCGCCCTCCTACTCGCTGATCTCCGACTATTTCCCAGCCGAGCGGCGGGGAACGGCGCTGGCGATCTATTCGTTGGGCGTGCCGATCGGATCGATGCTGGGGGCTTTCGCGGGCGGCAAGCTGGCGCTGGCCTACGGCTGGCGCACGGCGTTCTTCGTGGTCGGGGCGCCGGGGATCGTCCTCGCTATCCTGATGCTGCTCCTCGTGCGCGAGCCGAAGCGGGGCGGCCTGGACGTGATTTTGGATGGGGCGGCCGAACATCCGCCGGCGCCGCCGCTGCTGAGCGCGATCGGCAGCTTCTTCGCCAACCGCACGCTGGTCCTGACGGCCGTGTCCAGCGCCATGTCGGCCTTCGTGGGATATGCCGGCCTGGTCTGGAACCCGCAGTTCCTCGAAGGGGTGAAGGGGATGGCCGCCGCGGATGTGGCGACCTGGTACGCCCTGGCGCTGGGCGCGACCGGGGTGGTGGGCACGGTGGCGTCCGGCTGGCTGGTGGACCGGCTGGGACACAAGGACCGCCGATGGTTCGCCTGGGTGCCGGCCATCGCCTTCGCCCTCTCGATCCCGTTCTGGTTCGGCATGCTCTGGGCGCCCACGTGGGAGTTGGCCATGCTGTTCCTGCTGGGGCCGATGCTGATGAACCAGGCTTATCTCGCGCCGGCGTTGACGGTGGCCCAGAACGCGGTCGCGCCGGCGCAGCGCACCATGACCGGCGCGATCCTGCTTTTCGTCCTGAACCTCGTGGGCCTCGGCGTCGGCCCTGTCTACGTCGGCTGGATCGCGGACAGGATGGAGCCCGCGCACGGCGACCAGGCGCTCGCCTATGGCTACGCCGGCGTCATCCCCTTTGTGGTGCTGACGGTGGTCGCCCACCTGGCCGCCTCGGTGTCCATCGCCCGCGACAAGCGCCTGGCTGCGGCGCTGGGCTAGGTCCGGGGCAACCCCAACTGCGCCAATTTCGCGGCCGTCGGATGCATGATCGCTTCCGGCGAACGGCGGACGAGGTCTGCAAGCTCCGCCTTGCTGAGCTCCCACCAGCGTGAAGCTTCTAGAGCCGCCTGGGTCTCGGGATCGAACCGATAGCGGACGACCTTCGCCGGCATACCGGCCATGATCGCATAGGCCGGCACATCCTTGGTCACCACGGCCCCTGCGCCGATGATCGCCCCGCGGCCGATGTGCTTGCAGCCCGGGGCAATGGTGACGTTATGCGACACCCAGACGTCGTCTTCGATGACGAGCCAGGGCGGATCCAGGGGGTTCTCGGTGACCACGCCGAAATAGGGATCATAGAGATAGGGGTGAGTGGTCAGGGCTTCGATCGGATGGTTGCTGTCCAGGACCCGCGAGGAGCGTGCGAAGGAACAGTATCGACCGATGCGTGTGCGCGCAGGAAATCTCCAGCGGTCGAAGCAGCCGTAGGAATAAAGGCCGACCTCGACGCCGAAGCTCTCCGCGAACCAGCGTCGAAGTTCGAGGTCTTCGTACTCGTTGCGCGTCAGCCGCCGGAGCTTGATCCGCTCCTTGAGGGTATTGAGTAAGCCCATTCCGCCTTCCCAGCCTGTCGTCCGAGTTTGCCGCGCGCCGCGTCGAGCGATCGTTAATGGCTGCGAACCAGGAGCCTCAGGGCATCGGCCGAACGCCACAGCCGCAGCCCATAGAGCATCGCGAGCGCGCCGAGCCGATCTCGACCGCGACGCAGCTTTGGCGTCGTCAGCGGGTGGAGCGAATGCACCACAGCGGAGGCCGGCATCGCCAGCGACTTGATCAGCCACTTCAGCCGGCCGAGCTTCTGCGCGCTCTGCAGCCCGAAAGCCTCCTCGTTCAGCCGCGCCCACTTGCGGACGATCTCGCCCCACGTCCGCCGCGCGGGGTGTCCGACCACAGCGTCTGGGGCGTAGCCGATGGTGTAGCCGGCGGCCCGCGCGCGATGGCACCAGTCCAGGTCCTCGGGCACGCCGACCCGAAACCCTCCGACAGCGTCGAATGTCGACTTTTGGCAGAACAGATTGGCGGTGACCGAGAAGCTCTTTCGCTCGACGTAGTAGCGGTTGTCGAAGGCGAACACCCGCTCGAAGGCCTCGACGGCTGTCATGTGCGCCTCGTCGCGCACCAGCACGCGCATGGCGCCGCCGACGAGGTCGAACAGTTCCAGCTTGGCTAGGCCCTCGGCCAGCCAAGCGGGCTCCGGGATACAATCCGAGTCGGTAAAAGCCAGCACTTGTCCCGTGCAGGCGGCTACGGCGCCGTTTCGCGCCGGACCGGCGCCCTTCTCGGTCACGACGACCAGACGGGCTCGGCCGGCGATGATGCGCGCGATCTCCGCTTCACCTTGAGGCGAGTTGTTGTCGGCGACGACGATCTCATCGGGCGTCACGCTCTGCGAGGTCAGCGCCGTCAGGCAGGCGTCCAGGCCGGCCGGGTCGTTGTAGTGAGGGACGATGACGCTGACGCTTTGCCGCATGATGTTCGTTCCATAGCTCAATTCGATTGCGGTGGGTTAACCGCGGCGGTCCCGCCTGGCGGGAGCGTCGATTGCGGTGCGATCTATGTCCGAAAACCGCGAGACATCCGCCGTTCGCGCGCCCATCTTCCGCGGCATGGACATGGATTTCGAAGCCTGCCGCCGCGCCTTCGTCACCCGCGACCCGCGGTTCGACGGCCGGATCTTCGGCGCCGTGAAGACGACCGGGATCTATTGCCGGCCGATCTGCCCCGCGCGGACGCCCAAGCCGCAGAACATGACCTTCTATCCCACCGCGGCGGCGGCGCAGGAGGCCGGCTACCGTCCTTGCCTGCGCTGCCGGCCGGAGGCGTCGCCTGATCTTGGTGCGTGGCGCGGCACCTCCAACACCGTGTCGCGCGCCCTTGCCTTGATCGAAGGCGGCGCCATGGACACCGGCGATGTGGACGCTCTGGCTGGGCGGCTGGGGGTCGGCGAGCGCCAGCTGCGGCGCCTGTTCCGCCAGCACCTGGGCGCCTCCCCCGTGGCGGTGGCGCAGACGCGGCGTGTCCTGCTCGCCAAGCAACTCATCCAGGAGACGCGTCTGCCGATGGGCGAGGTGGCGCTGGCCTCGGGCTTCGGCAGCGTGCGTCGGTTCAACGAGACGTTCCAGCAGCTGTTCGGCCGCCCGCCCGGCGCGCTGCGCCGCTCGAAGCAGGCCGAGACGCCGGCGGCCGACGGCATCCTCGTACGCCTGCCCTACAAGCCCCCGTACGACTGGGACGCGATCATCCGCTTCCTCGCCGACCGCGCGATCCCCGGGGTCGAACGGGTGGAGCCCCGCCGTTACGCCCGAACCCTGGCCATCGACGGGGCCTGTGGAGTCGTGATCGTCACGCCCCGCAGCGACGGCGCCTTGCAGGCCGAGGTCCGGTTCCCCAAGCTCAAGTCCCTGCCGGCCGTCATCGCGCGGGTGCGGCGGGTGTTCGACCTCTCGGCCGACCCCACCCTGATCGGCGCGCACCTGAGCCAGGATCCGGCGCTGGCCCCCCTCGTGGCGGCCCGGCCGGGGTTGCGCGCGCCCGGGGCGTGGGACGGGTTCGAACTCGCGGTCCGCGCCATCCTCGGCCAGCAGATCACGGTGAGCGCCGCCCGCGGCCTCGCGGCCAAGCTGGTGGCGGCCTATGGCGAGCCGATCGACGACCCGGCTGCAGCAGACCTTGGCCTCACCTGCGTCTTTCCGTCGCCCGGCCGGCTCGTCGGTCAGGACATCGCGGCCCTGGGGATGCCGAAGGCCCGCGGCGCGGCGCTGGAGGCCCTGGCCCGGACCGTTGCGGCCGACCCGGCGATCTTCACCCCCCGCGCGGATCTGGAAAGCGCCATCGCCGCGCTCAAGGCTCTGCCCGGCGTGGGCGAGTGGACCGCCCAGTACATCGCCTTGCGGGAACTCCGCGAGCCCGACGCCTTCCCCCAGGCCGATATCGGCCTGATGCGGGCGATGGCCGACGAGGCGGGGCTCCGGCCCACCGCCGACCAGCTGCTCGCCCGCAGCGAGGCCTGGAGACCGTGGCGGGCCTATGCCGCCCAGCACCTGTGGGCCGCCGACCCGGGCCTCGCCGCCGCCAAGGGCGCCCGCTCGAAGAGGATCAAGACCGATGACCGCCAGGCCGCCTGAAACGCTCACCCTCGACCGCATTCCTACCCCCATCGGCACGGCGCTGGTGGTCACCGACGACGCCGGCGTGCTGCGCGCCTTCAACTGGACCGACTACGAGCCGCAGATGCGGGCCTGGATCGGCCGCCGCTATCCCAAGGCCGCGCTGGCGGAAGGGCAGGGGCCCCTGAGGCCGAGGTTCGAGGCCTATTTCGCGGGGCAGACGGGCGCCTTGGACGACATCCGATGGGAGGGCGCGGGGACTGCCTTCCAGAAGATGGTCTGGGAGGCCCTCTGCACGATCCCGGCCGGGCGGACCTGGAGCTATGCCCAGCTCGCCGAGAAGATCGGCCGGCCGACGGCGGTCCGGGCCGTCGGGCTGGCGAACGGCTCCAATCCGGTGGCCCTGGTCGTGCCTTGCCACCGCGTGATCGGGTCCAACGGCTCGCTGACCGGCTACGGCGGCGGCCTCCACCGCAAGCGCTGGCTGCTGGAGCACGAGGGGGCAAGTACAGTCTAGCTATTGAGCTTCAAATGAATATCGTCGATATGAAAACTGTGGTTCGACTGAAATTCAATTTTTGCGAACCTTGAGCATGGTTAGCAAAATCATAAACTACAGATGAGTTAACCAGCCAGATAAACCATTCCGAAATCGCGGCGTCGTACCTTCCACGGTGAATGGTGGGGTACGAGCTGGCGGCGGAGATCGCGCCTCGCACCCATGGGAATACTCTCTGGAGGCGTAGGTGGTCAGTATCATCGTCAAGGATTCGGCCGGTTTGGTCAGCGCCATGAAGACGGCGCAGAGCGGGGATGTCATCCAGCTTGCCCCGGGCACGTACTCGGCGTTCTGGACCCGGGACATCCAAGTGAACGGCAACGTGACCATCACCTCGCTGGATCCCGGCAAGGAGGCGGTCCTCACGGGCTTCAACCTCAGCAACGTGAGCGGCTTCACGTTCAAGGGGCTCGAGCTGTCCGTCAACCCGACGGGCAGTGACAATCCGTTCCAGATCTTCGGATCGAAGAACATTGTACTGGACGATCTCAACGTCCACGGCAGCCTTGACTCCAACGGCGCCAACGACGCCTCGGCGCTTCAGATCCGGGCCAGCGACGGCGTGGTCGTCAAGAACTCCGAATTCCATGACCTGAAGATGGGGATCACCCATCTGGACGACCGGAACATCACGATCACAAACAACTCGTTCCACGACATCCGTATCGACGCCGTTCGAGGCGGTGGGTCTTCAAACGTCACTATCAGCAAGAACTACTTCACCGACTTCGACTCAGTCGCCGGCGACCATTCGGACGCCATCCAGTTCTGGACCTCGAACGTCTCGACGCTGACCACAAACATCGTCGTGTCCGACAATGTGATGGTGCGCGGCGCCGGGACGACGTTCCAGGGCGTGTTCATGCGCGACGAAACCGGTTCGCGGTACGAGAACGTGCAGGTGACCAACAACCTGGTAGTGGGCTCGCTCTACCAGGGCATCATGGTCAACGGCGCGACCCACGTGAAGATCGCCGGCAACACGGTGGCTGGGCTGCCGGACCAGCTGGCCTGGATCCGGGTGGTGGGTTCGGACGACGTCGTGATCTCGGGCAACAGCACGACGAAGCTCGACCTGGCTTCCAACACGAACGTGACGCAGAGCAACAACAGTTTGCTGACCGCCGCCATCATCGACGGCGGCAAGCTGCTGCAGCAGCAGTGGATCGCCAGCCACACCGGGCTCTACAGCGGACTCACGACCACCAAACTCGCGGCGGCCGCTGACCTCAGCGTCGCCGCCATCGAGGCGACACGCCTGCAGGTCGTGACGCTCAAGGGCACCGACGGCGCCGATCGCATGAGCGCCGACGGCGTCCACAACATGAGCATGGTCGGCGGCGCCGGCAACGACTACATGTCGAGCGGGGGTCTCAGCCACTCCACGATGGTGGGCGGGACGGGCGACGACACCTACTGGGTGCGCAGCGACTCCGACCAGGTGATCGAAGGTGCGGGCGAAGGCAACGACACCGTCTACACCACCGTCGATTTCGTCCTGCCGGATCACGTCGAAGTCCTTCGCCTAGCGGGCGTTTCCCTCGAGGGCCAAGGCAATGCGCTGGACAACAAGATATTCGGGTCGACCGGCGACGACCGCATTCTCGGGCTCGGCGGCGCAGACAACGTGCAAGGTCTCGAGGGCGACGACGTCCTTCTGGGGGGCGACGGCGCCGACATCCTGACCGGCGGCCTGGGGAACGACACGCTCTCCGGCGACGCCGACGCGGACTCGATCAAGGGTAACGAGGGCAATGACTCCCTCGCCGGCGGCGCGGGCAACGATACGCTGGAAGCGGGTGTCGGAGCCGACACCATGTCGGGTGGCGCGGGCGCTGATCAGTTCTTCTTCCGCAACGGCGACATCAGCTCGACGGCCGACGTTATCACGGACTTCAGCCGTGCCGAGGGAGATCGGATCGCCCTCAACATGATCGACGCGAACGTCAACCTCGCGGGCGACCAGAAGTTCGCCTTCATCGGCACGCAGGCCTTCCACAAGGTGGCCGGCGAGATGCGCTACGATCTCATTGGCAGCCAGGCGCACATCCAGTTCGACACGAACGGCGATGGAGTGGGCGACCTACGCCTGATCGTCGGGGTCGGAGGCAGCCTGCAGTCAACGGACTTCATCCTCTAGGGGTCAGGCGACCGCGGCGGGGACCCGTCTTTCCGGGCGGGTGCTCGCCATGGAGTGTCCATGATATGGGGCTCCTGTGAGAGTCTCTTCCGTCGCCGCCCTGCTGGCGCTTCTCCTTTCGACCGCAGCGGCCGTCCCCGCGCTATTGGCGCAGGGCGGCCGTTTCGATGAGCGGCTGGACGTTCTGACGCACTTCGCGCCGGCGTACCTCGCCCTCTCGATCCTGGCTCTGCCCTTTGCGCTGATGGCCGCCAGGCCGGGCGGGCCTTTCGCGCTCGGCCTCGTTGCGCTCGGTCTCGCCGGCAGTTGCGCGCTCATCCTGCCGGAATTCCTCGGCGACGACGGGCGGAAGCCCGCCGCAAGTGCGACGGCGAGGCCCATCAAGATCGTTCAGTTCAACGTATGGGGGCGGAATCAGCGGGGTGAGGCCGCCGCGAGATGGATTCTCGCGCAGTCGCCGGACATCGTCATCCTGCAGGAGGGTGGACCGCTGAGGGGGCCGCTGCTGGCGGCAGGATACCACCGGACCTGCCAGGGATGCGGAGCCGCCGTGTTTTCGCGCGGATTTCAGGTCATCGAGCCGCGGGAGCCCGAGAACCCGCGCGGCTTCCGGTCGGTGGTTACGCTGGTGGATGAGCATGGTCCCTTCACCGTGATCGCCGTACACCGCCACTGGCCGACCCGCTTTGCTTTGAACAACGGACAGACCGCCGAGTTTCGAGAGGTGGTCAGCCGCTACCCGCGCGAGCGGATGATCATCGCCGGCGACTTCAACTCCACGCCGTGGTCCTTTGCCCGCCACCGCGATGACCGCGAGTTCGGCCTGATCCGCCGAACGCGTGCTCTGTTCACCTGGCCCGCCGAGAAGATCAGCCACAATCGGCTACCGGCCCCGTTCCCCTATCTGCCTATCGATCACGTCTATGCCGGGCCCGGGTGGGCCACGGTCAGCGTAGAACGGGGGCCCCGCCTCGGCTCGGATCACTATCCCGTGGTTGTCACCCTGGCGCCTCGAGACCCCGCCGCCAGATGACAAACATTTCACGTTCCGCCCGCTCCCGTTTTGCGTGGTCCTGCCGTATAGCAACGGTAGGCGGAATCGCAGGGGTGGGCCCATGGCGACATTGACGGAAATGGTGGCCGCGGTCGTCGTGCATTCGTCGGCGGCCGCCTTCTCGCATTTCGGTGTGACCATCGACACGCCCAAGGTCGAGGCGCCCCGGCCGGCCGCCTCGGCGGCGGACCAGCGGACGATCGCCCGCTCGCCCCGGCAGCCGCCGCCCGCCGAACGGGTGCTGAAGGCGAACTGCTCCGAGCCCCACGCCCGCACGCCCGTCGTCAAGGCCTGACCTTCCGCGGCATTCCGCCGTCCGGCGTCCGAATCATCCGTCCGCCTGTTTGCGTCGGCTCGCGCCGAGGGTAATCCTGCGCGCCTGGATAGATGGGCGCCGGCATCGGCGCGCTGGCCGGACAGTCGGGAAGGAACGGGCGTAGATGAGGTTCTCCAAGCGGCCGCGACCGATGGACTTCGGGGGCCCGGACGAGGATCCCCACGCGGCTGAGCCGGCCAACCGGGCGGCGGAGCGCGTGGAGGCGCCGGAGCCGGTCGGATTTCGCACGATGGAAGCCCCCCGAGGCGCCCACGCCGTCGTCATGCCCGGCGCGCGCGCCGTGGCGGCGCCCGGCGAACCCGATGCCTATGCCGAGTTCGACCTGGACGACCCGCCTCCATCCGGCTGGCCGACCTGGCTGATCGCTTTCGCCGTGGCGGCGCTCTGGGCGCTGGCGCCCATCGCCTTCGCGGTCGGCTATCGCAACAAGGTCGCCCCTCTCCAGGACGACGCCTTCGCGTTGACCGTCTTCGCCCTGCTCGCCGTCGGTCCAGCCGTCTTCGTCCTAGGCGCCGCCTATCTGATCCGCCAGGCGCAGAAGCTGGGGTACGAGACCCGCCGCGCCCGGGCGATGGCCGAGGACATGCTGGCGCCCGCCGTCGCCGCCGCGGCCCGGGCCGGCGACGTCACCTTGGCGGTGCGCGAAGAGATCGAGCGCGCCGCCGCCGCCGCGGACGAGGCGCGCGAGACCCTGCTCGCCATGCGCGAAGCCCTGGCGTTCGAGACCGACAAGCTGACGGGGACGACGGCCCAGTCGGCGCGCGCCGCCCAGGAACTTGCGTCCACCCTGGGCCGCGAGCGGGCCGAGATGGCCGGCCTCGCCCAGACCCTCGACGCCCAGGCCAACAGGGTCACCGACGCCGTCGCGCAACAGGCGCGGATGATCACAGAGGCCACCGGCGTGGCCGAGACGCAGATCCGCGAAGCCGAGGGCGTCCTCCAGGCCCGGGCCGCCGATCTGGCGGCGGCGGCCGGGGAGGCGAGCGGCGCCGCGCGGACCGCCGGCGAGGATCTCACCCGGCACATCGCCCGCCTCGAGACCGCCGGTCTCGGCGTCGCCGACCAAGTGCGGGCGGTCGAGGCCGGCCTCACCGAGCAGCGCGCCGCCCTCGTGGCCCTGAGCCAGACGCTGAAGGGCGATCATGAGGCGTTCGCGGCCAACGCCGATGTCCATGCGGCCACCCTGGGGCAGTTCATCGACCAGGCTCGGGCCTCGGCCGCGGAGATGAGCGAGCGCGCCATCACCGGCGGAGAGCAGCTTCGGCGCCTGATGTCGGATGCGGCGCTGCAGTTCCGCGACATCGCCGAGACCGCCAAGGCCGAGCGCGAGGAGTTCGGCCAGTCGACCCTGCAATCGCTGGAGGCGGTGTCGGCCGCCGCCGCCGACCAAAGGGCGCAGCTGGAGGCCCAGACCCGCGCGGCCATCGAAGCCCTGGCCAAAGCGGCCGAAGAGACCCGGGCCGCGGCCGCCCGCCACGCCGGCACGGCGCGCGAACAGGTCGACCAGCTCTCCGAGGCGGCGTTCAGCGCGGGCCAGAAGGCCAACCAGGTGTTCGAGGCGCGGCTGGAGGAAGCGAGGGCGCTGGTCGAGCAGTCCTCCAGGATGGTCGAGGAGGCGGGCGCGGTCACGGCGCGCAAGCTGGAGGACGGCGCCAAGGCGGCGCGGGCCACCCTGGACGAGTTGGCCGCCATGATGGCCGAGCTGGAGGCGCGGGCGGCGAGGCTGCCGGCCGCGGCCGCCGGCCAGGCCGACCGCGTCCGGGCCGCCGTCGCGGACGGGATGGACGAACTGATGGCCCAGGCCCGCCGCACGGCCGAGGAAGCCCAGGCCATCGACGCCGCCTTCCAGGATCGGGTGCGCCGCAATTTCGAGATGCTGTCGGAGGCGGTGAAGCTGATGGGCGTGGCGGCCGTCGCGGCGCCCCCCATCGCGCCGCCACCGCCGTCGGCGCCGGTTCGTAAGGCGAAGGCGTCGCCTCCGCCGCCCGCCGACGAGGACGTCGAAGAGGCGCTCGACCTGGGAACGCCCATCGAGCCGGCGGGCGCCGCGCTGGCCGATCGGATTGGCCTGCGCAACCGGATCCGCCTGACGCCGACGGCCACCGACCGAGAGTTCTCGGCGGTGTTCGAGGCCGCGGGCGGGCCGCCTGCCGCGCCGCCCGGGACCGAGGCCGAGGACGGGGATGAGGGTGGCGAGACCTGGACCTGGAAGGACCTGCTGGCCTCCCTGGACGGCGCCGACGGCGAGGGCGAGCGACTGGAGGACCTGCTGGGCGCCGAACTGGCCCGCATGGGGGTCGACCCGGCGAAGCTGCTGCCCGGCGGGCGCATCGAGGAGATCGCGGCCGCGCTGCAGACGGGCGACCGCGACGGCGGCCGGGAGGTGGTGCGCAAGCTGGCGCCGGCCGCCACGCGCCGCATCGCCCGCCGGCTCTTCACCGACGACGACGTGAAGCGCCGCACCGAGATCTACCTGCGCCGCTACAAGACGCTGATCGACGACGCCGTCCAGCGGGATCCGGCGGGCCTGCTGCTGTCAGGCATGCTCGCGGCGGACGGCGGGCGCGTGTTCCTGCTGCTGGACGCCGCCGCGGGCGACATGATCTAGCGGGAACCGGCCGCCGGCGCGCGGCTTTCACTGCCCATGGACGAAGACCGTGACCGCGCGCATCGGGCCTGGCGGCGGGCCGAACGTGTGAAGCAGCTCTCGGACCGTGTGGTCGGCTTCGGCCCATGGGGCCTGGGCGTCGACGGCGTGTTGGCCTGGGTGCCGGTGGCGGGAACGGTCTATTCCGTGGGCGCCGCGGCCCTGCTGCTCGCCGAGGCGGTCCAGGCCGGCGCATCGCGCAAGACCATCGGGCGGATGGCGGCCTATCTCGGCCTCGATAGCGTCGCTTCCGGCGTGCCGCTGATCGGCTGGGCCATCGACACCCTGTTCACCGGCCACGCCTTCGCCGCCCGGGCCCTCCAGAAGGACATCGAACGCCGGCACGGGCGGCCCGCGGACGAGACGCCGGCGAAGCTCGATCTGAATCTGGTCACCGGTCGTTAGCGGGTCGTGACCCATAACCAACCGCCTTGAACCGGCCTCCTTTCATAGTAAGGAGGGCCGTCGTTTGCAGCGCCGGGGGCGTCATTGAAGATCCTGATTACGGGCGGAGCGGGCTTCATCGGGTCTGCGGTCGTACGCCGCGCCATGGCCGATGGCCATCAGGTCGTGAACCTGGACGCGCTGACCTATTCAGCCAACCTCGACAACGTCGAGAGCGTGGCCAGCCAGCCCGGTTACGTGTTCGAGCACGTCGACATCTGCGACCGCGCCAAGGTCGAGGCGGTGTTCGAGACGCACCAGCCCGATGCGGTGATGCATCTGGCCGCCGAGAGTCACAACGACCGGGCCATCGAGGGGCCGCTGGATTTCGTCCGCTCCAACATCCTGGGCACGGCGATCCTCCTGGAGGTGGCTCGCGCCTACTGGAACAGGCTCGACGGCGCCCGCAAGGACGCGTTCCGCTTCCACCACATCTCCACCGACGAGGTGTTCGGCGCCTTGGGCGAGGACGGGGACTTCACCGAAGAGACGCCCTACGATCCGCGTTCGCCTTATTCGGCGTCGAAGGCTTCGTCCGACCATCTGGTCCGGGCCTGGGGGCACACCTACAAGTTCCCGGTGGTCATCACGAATTGCTCGAACAACTACGGCCCGTACCAATTCCCCGAGAAGCTGATCCCGACGGTGATCACCCGGGCGCTGGAAGGGAAGACCATCCCGGTCTACGGCGACGGCCGCCAAGTGCGCGACTGGCTGCACGTGGACGACCACGCCGAGGCGCTGCTGCTGGTCCTGGCCAAGGGCAAGCTGGGCGACACCTACTGCATCGGTGGCGACGCCTCGAAACGCAACCTCGAGGTCATCAAGATCATCTGCGCCCACCTCGACAAGATGGCGCCCGCCAACACCAGCCACGCCGACAAGATCACCTTCGTCACCGACCGCCCGGGCCACGACTTCCGCTACTCGATCGACGCCACCAAGCTTGAGCGCGAATTGGGCTGGACGCCGCGGATGCCGCTGGACGCCGGGCTCGAGGACACCGTGCGCTGGTACGTGGACAACTACGCGTGGGTCGAGCGGATCCGTGAGCGCGGCTTCCATTCGGACCGTCTGGGACTGGTGAAGGCATGAGGCGCGGGATCGTCCTGGCCGGCGGCGCCGGCACCCGGCTGCATCCCCTGACCATCGCGGTCAGCAAGCAGCTGCTGCCGGTCTACGACAAACCGATGATCTATTATCCGCTGTCGGTGCTGTTTCTGGCCGGCATCCGCGAGATCCTGATCATCACCACGGCCGAGGACCAGGCGGGCTTCAAGCGGCTCCTGGGCGACGGCTCGCGGTTCGGCGTGCGGTTCGAATATGTGATCCAGCCGACGCCGGGCGGCCTGGCGGAGGCCTACCTGCTGGGCGAGGAGTTCGTCGGCGGCGAGCCGTCGACCCTGATCCTCGGCGACAACATCTTCTTCGGCCAGAACTTCGTGCAGATGCTGAAGAACGCCGATGCGCGCCGGGACGGCGCCACGGTGTTCGGCTATCCGGTGCACGATCCGGAACGCTACGGTGTGGTGGAGCTGTCCGCCGACAACCGGGCGCTCTCCATCGAGGAGAAGCCGGCCAAGCCCAAGTCGAACTACGCGGTCACCGGCCTCTATTTCTATGACGGCCGCGCCAGCGAGATCGCCAAGACGCTGGAGCGCTCCGCCCGGGGCGAGCTCGAAATCACCGCCCTGAACGACGTCTACCTGCAGGAAGGCAAGCTGCACGTGGAGCTCTTGGGCCGCGGCTTCGCCTGGGAGGACGCCGGCACGCACGACAGCCTGATCGGGGCGGGCGAGTTGATCCGCGTGTTCGAACAGCGCCAGGGCCTACGTATCGGCTGCCTGGAAGAGATCGCCTTCGAGAACGGCTGGATCGATTCGGCCGAGCTCATGAAGTCGGCCGAATTCCAGGGCAAGAGCGAGTACGGGCGCTACCTGCGAGGACTCGCGTCGGGCGCGAAGTAGGGCTGCGCTGCGTCGCAACCCAAATTTCCTCGCGTGTCTGATCGGTGGGCGCCGCCCGCTGGATTGCCGGCGAGTTTATATCGCTGAACTTACGTCAAAATTCCGACAACGACGTTCTTGTTGTGCTCGCGGTATTGTTAATTGTGCAGCGCGAGGGCATTTCAGCGGGGACCACATCTCCAGGTAGGCCATTTCTACTCGCTCCTCAGGCGAAGCCGAATGACACCCCTGTCCGGTGATCGTTAGAGTCAACAACGAGTAAATGTAGGGGTGCTAAACCATGCAAGCTTTCAAGACGCT
This sequence comes from Phenylobacterium sp. CCH9-H3, assembly GCF_001557235.1. Taxonomy (GTDB): domain Bacteria; phylum Pseudomonadota; class Alphaproteobacteria; order Caulobacterales; family Caulobacteraceae; genus Phenylobacterium. Next base: position 44,186 of record NZ_LSJI01000247.1, read on the forward strand.
CGCGGCGGCCGCCGCGATCGCGGTTTCCACCGCCGCGATCGCCACGTCCGCCTCGGCGACCACTGTGATCGACAACTGGACGAATGTTCCGAACCAGCCGGTCACGCTGACCTTCAGCGACAACAAGATCAGCGACCCGACGGGCGCTGGCATCTACGTCAACGGCGCCGACGCCAGCGACGGCACGTCCTATCACGAATGGGACGGCACGAACTTCACCGACACCTTCAACTTCGCCCTGCCGAGCGGCACGGTCGGGTTCAACCTGAGCTCGGTGAGCTTCGTCGCCCTTAGCGGTCTGAACTTCACCAGCGTGACGTTCAACGGCGTCGCCCTGACGCTGACGCAGGTTCCCAACACCTTCGTCTGGAACGCCTTTACCACCAGCCCGCTCCCGGTCGTCGCCGGGGGGCCGCAGGTGCTGGTCGTCAAAGGCAACGGCGGCGTGAACGCCTCCTGGAGCGGCACGGGCGCCTTTGCTCCCGCCGCGGTTCCTGAGCCCGGCACCTGGGCCCTGATGATCATGGGCTTCGGTGGCGCTGGCGCCATGCTTCGCTCGCGTCGCCGCGTAGCCGTCGCCTAAGAGACGAAAAGGCCGAGACTACAGGACCGCCGCCCGAGAGGGCGGCGGTTTTGTTTTGCGCCTACGGAGTGTGAGGATTGTCCGCTGAATGGCGGCGTGGATCTTGCAGCGCTACCCGTCGCGCGACCGCCATGTTAGGCGGGGGCGCAAATCGGTCGACTGAGAACGGAACTCCAGGATCATGGCGAAGCCGCTGCTGACCCGCATTCGGAATGCGGTTCGACCCGCACTCATCGAGGCGCGACGGCTCTACCTCAACCGCGTCTGGGGGATGGATATCGGCAAAGGCGCCACCATCTCGCTGAAGGCGAAGCTCGACATGAGCAACCCCCATGGCGTGCACATCGGCGAGGGCACGTCCGTGAACTTCGACGCCGTGATCCTCACTCACGATTTCGTAAACAATAAGCACGTGGATACCCGCATCGGCCGGATGTGCCATATCGGGGCGCGAAGCATCGTCATGCCGGGCATCGAGATCGGCGACCATTGCATCGTGGCCGTGGCAAGCGTGGTGATGAAGAACGTTCCGCCGAACTCGCTGGTGGCCGGTAACCCGGCTCGGGTCATAGAGCAGGGGATCATGACCGGCCCGCGCGGGATGAAGATCGACGTCTACGAGGCCACGCAAACCGAGGCCGCGAGCTAGCCCCCGGCGGGGGCGCCAACTTAGTTCTGGGGATGTATATGACTGTAGAGGCTAGGGTTCTGAGCGCCTTCCGTGAGGCGCTGGACATCGAGGGCGATGTCGACCCCAAGGAACTCGTCTATCGCGAGTACAAGAAGTGGACCAGCATGGCCCACATGACGCTGATCGCGATCCTGGAGCAGGATTTCGACGCCATGCTGGAAACGGACGAGATCGTCGCCATGTCGTCGTTCGACAAGGCGGTCGAGACCATGAAGAAGTACGATGCCGGCTGATCTCGACCTGACGGGCAAGGTGGCCATCGTCACCGGCGCGTCTCGCGGGATAGGGGCGGCCATCGTGCGCCGCCTCGCCGATCAGGGCGCTACGGTCATCGCCGCGGCGCGCACGGTGAACGAGGATACGTTCGCCGGTTACGGCGACCGCGTCGCGCCGGCGGCCGGTTCCCTTGAAGATCCCGCCTTCGCGAAGGAACTGGTCCGGACCGCCTTCTCGCGTTTCAAGCGCCTGGACGTGCTCGTCAACAACGCCGGGGTCATGCGTCCGGGCGTTATGGGCGCGACGCCCGAGGCGGACATCCAGCAGGTGCTGCGCCTGAACCTAGAGAGCGCGGTGCTGTTGACCGAAGCCGCCGTCCGGCTGATGGCGCGCAGCGGTGGGTCGGTGATCAACATGTCCTCAATCATCGGCAGGTTGGGGGCGCCTGGCCAGTTCGCCTACGCCGCCTCAAAAGCCGGTCTCATCGGGGCCACGCTTGCGGCGGCGAAGGAACTCGCGCCCAAGGGCGTGCGCGTGAACGCCGTCGCCCCCGGCTTCATCGCCACTGAGATGACCGACGCTCTCTCGGACGAGGCGCGGGCGGAAGCCGTCAGGCACATCGGCATGGGCCGGCCGGGAACGCCGGAAGACGTCGCCGACGCCGTCCTCTTCCTGGCGTCCGATCTTTCCCGCTACGTCACCGGCCAGGTCATCGGCGTCGACGGCGGGTTCGTGCTGTGACCTTTCGGGTCGGGGACTGCGTGGCGCCCGCGCTGGACATGACCTGCGGCGGTTTGCTGCCGGTGCTGGCCGATCGCGAGCCGGCGCCGGCCCTGACGGATGCGCGTGAAGGCGCCGCCGGTCCTTGGCTGACCCGCGCCGATCTGCGCGCCAGCGTGGCGACTACGGCCGGCGCCTTCGGCGCGGCCGAGAAGAGCCTTGTCTTCGTGCTCACGCGAAACGACATGGCGACGGTGACGGGGATCCTGGCCGCACGGGCCCTGGGCCACGCGGTGGCGCTGCTCGACGCGAAGGCCGATCCCGGAGCGCTGCAGGCCCTGGCGGCGGCCTACGACCCCGAGTTCCTCGTTTTCGAGGGTGCGCCGCCACTGCCGGTGGACGACATCTCGACCGTCGAGGGAGTCAGCGTTGGACGCCGTTCGGGTCGACGGGACACGAGGCTTCATCCCGATCTGGCGCTTCTGCTCTCGACATCGGGAACCACGGGGAGCGCCAAGTTCGTGCGGCTGTCCGCAGACGCAATCCTCGCCAACGCCCGGCAGATTGCGACCGCGCTCCGGATCGGTCCCGCGGAGGTTGGCGTTGGCCATCTGGCCCTCCACTATTCCTATGGCTGGTCGGTGCTGGCCTCGCATCTCGTGTCCGGGGCGGCGGTGGCGCTGATGGACGATTCGATCATGTCGCCGACGTTCTGGCCGACGGTCGAGGCCGCGGGCGGCACCCACTTTCCCGGCGTGCCGTTCCACTACACCGCCCTGGCCCGGTTCGGCCTTGAGGTCGTCCCGGCCTCCGTGACTACCTTCACCCAGGCGGGCGGGGCGCTGGACCTGCGCTTTCAGCGCAAGATCCACGAACAGGCCCAGGCGCGCGGCGCGGGCTTCTACGTGATGTACGGCCAGACCGAAGCCGGCCCCCGTATCACGACGCTCCCGGCTTCGGACTTCGAAGCCAAGGCGGGATCCGTGGGGCTCGCGCTTGAGGGCGGCGTCCTGACCATCGTCGACGACGAAGGCAATCTGCTGCCGGCCGGGCAGGCCGGTCACGTGACGTATGCGGGCGGCAACGTCATGATGGGTTATGCGACCGACCGGGCGGAGCTCGCCGCCGGCGACGACCAACAGGGTCGCCTCGAGACCGGCGACCTTGGTTATCTCGACGAAGACGGCTTCCTCTTCCTCACCGGGCGCAGCAAGCGCATCTCCAAGATCTTCGGCCTCCGGATCAGCCTGGACGAGATCGAGGCCCGGCTGACCGAGGCGGGACCCTGCGCTGCGCTCGACGCGCAGGAGAGGATCCTGGTGTTTCACGAGCCCGACGCCGACGACATCCGCGCGCGGATCTCGGCCTTGGCGGAGTCCCTGGGGCTGCCGTCCGCTGCATTCAACGCGCGCGTTGTCGACAGCCTGCCGCGCAAGTCCAGCGGCAAGCTCGACTACAATGCGCTGAAGGAGTTGCTGTGATGTTCGACAAGCTCCTTGCGGCCCCGCCCTGGTCTGTCCGGTCGGTTGAGAAGGCGGCGATGATGCTGGAGGGGCTCAACGCGCTGAGCGCCCTGCACTACGAGCGTTGCGAACCCTACCGGCGAATCGTGGACAAGGCCTGGGGCGGGCCCCGCAACTACGCGCGCCTGCAGGACATTCCGTACCTGCCGGTGAGCATCTTCAAGGAGCTGGACCTAGCCTCCACGCCGGATCACTCGCTGGTCCTGAAGTCCAGCGGCACCACCGGCCAGATGCAGAGCCGCATCTACGTGGATGGGGAGACTGCGCAGCGGCAGTCCACAGCCCTCGTCAACACGTTCACGCCCGTCCTTGGACGCCAGCGACTCCCGTTCCTGGCGATTGACACCAAGGCGGTGTTGACCGACCAGACGATGACGGCGCGGGGGGCCGGCGTGCTGGGCATGATGAAGTTCGGCGCTCGCGCCACCTTCGCCATGGATCGCGACCTCGTGGTGGACAAGGGCGCGGTGCGCGAGTTCCTGGCCGCCTACGGCGACAAGCCGTTCCTGATGTTCGGCTTCACCTTCCTGGTCTGGTCGAAGCTGTACGAGAGTTTCGAGGACGGGGAGTTGGATCTCTCGAACGGCATCCTCATCCACTCGGGCGGCTGGAAGAAGCTGGAGGCCGACAAGGTCTCGAACGAAGTTTTCCGCGCGGCGCTGCAACGCCGTTTCGGCCTCAGCCGCATCTACAATTTCTATGGGTTCGTCGAGCAGATCGGCTCCGTTTTTGTGGAAGGCGACGACGGTCGGCTGTACCCGCCGAACTTCACCGAGGTCATCGTGCGCCGTCCGGACACTTGGGAGCCCTGTGAGATGGGCGAGGAGGGGGTCGTCCAGGTGCTGTCCCTCCTGCCGACGTCCTATCCTGGCCACAGCGTGCTGACTGAGGACTGGGGGGTCGTGGACTATGTGGACAAGGGCGTCGGGGGCCGCTTCGGCCAGGCAGTGCGCATCCTGGGCCGGGTGCCGAAGGCCGAATTGCGGGGATGCAGCGACGTGATCGCCGCCTCGCAGGACCGGGCGGCCTGACCCGGTGACCGACATCACGATCAACCAGGTCGGCGGCGACGTCCTGAACCTCGATGCAGACGCCTTCGTGGCCCGCCTCGGGGAAGCGCGGAGCCGGCTGTCGGAGCCGTTCTCCGAAACGCGACTCGCCTTGGCCGCGGAGGTCGGCTCGACGATCCTGCGGCGCGGCGGGAAGCACGCCTCGTCCGCCGTGGTGCATTTCGCCTACTGGACCCGCTCGGCGGCGCTAAAGCGCCTCGCCGCGGAGTTCCGCGAACGGCTGCCTTCCGGCTGCCTGGCCCGTCCGATCGGCCTCGTCTTCCACCTGCCGCCGCAGAACGTGGAGACCGTGTTCCTCTATTCGTGGATGCTCTCCTACCTGGCCGGCAACGCGAACGTCGTTCGTCTGCCGACTGTCCTTGGCGAGGAGATGCGCAGCCTTCTCGACCTGTTCCTGGCCGCCTTCGAGCGCGCAGGCGAGACCTCGCAGATGTTCGTCAACTACCCGTCGGCCTCGGACATCAGCGTCCGGATCTCAGCGGAGAGTGACGCCCGCGTCGTATGGGGCGGCGACGCGAAGGTCCGAGCTTTCGCTGACGTACCCCTGCGGCTCGGCGGCAAGTCGGTATGGTTCGGCGACCGCTTCTCTCTGTCGGTCCTGAGTGGCTCCGAACTGCTGGTGTTGGACGACAAGGCGCGCCGGTCGCTGGCGGAAGCGTTCTACAACGACGTGTACGTCTTCGATCAGATGGCCTGCTCCTCGCCGCACGTGGTCTATGTCGCGGGGGACCGCGACAGCCACGGGGCGGCCGTCCGCGCGCTGTTGGACTCCGTCGCCGAGGTGGCGCGGGAAAAGCAGGCAGCGCCGGCCACCGGCCACGCCATCCGGAAGATGGTCGAGGCGTTCGCGTCGGCGGGACGGGGCGATGCGGACTCGCTCTATTGGGGCGACAATCTGCTGACCGCGGCGGAAGTCGTCTCGTCGTCCGAGCATGCTGAGCGGCGCATCGGCGGCGGCTATCTCGAGTACCGGTTCGTCCCCGACTTGGACGCTCTTGAGCCCGTGCTTCGAGAGCACCATCAGACGCTGACCTATTTCGGCTTCACCCGGGACCAGATGTTCGCCTTTGCCGCAGGAAGGGCCGACCCTGGCCTCACCCGCATCGTCCCGGTCGGCCAGGCCCTGGATTTCGACTTCGTCTGGGACGGCTACGATCTCCCGCGGGAGCTGACGCGCCTCGTTCGCGTGATCTGAGCGATGCCGTCCACCGGCCCCGACATCGAGATTTGGGTCGCCGACGCGTCGAATTCGGCATGGGCCGCCGCGAGCCGCGGCGGAGGGGAGGATCCGGAACGGCTCAGCGCGGTCGGTCGCGAACTGGAGGCCGCGATCCGCGGACAGGGTGGATACTTTGGGCCCTCCAACATCTCCCACAGCGGACAGCGCGTCGCGCTTGCCGTCGGTCGCAGCCCGAATGTCGTCCGTCTCGGTGTCGACATGGAGGTTCGCCGACGCCCGCCTCGGCCGCGCGCCTTCGCGCGGCGGATCCTCGCGCCGGGAGAGGAGAGCGCGTCCGACTTGGTGGGCGCGTGGACCGTCAAGGAAGCTGCGTTGAAGGCGACTCGCGAGGGTTTGGCCGCGGATCCCAGGGCCTGGCGATTCGATGACCTGGAGTGTCACGATCCAAGGCTGGTGACGGCGCCGTCGGCCTGGGGGCCGCCCGAGAACTGGGCCTTCCTGCGAACCGAGGTTGAGGGACCCGCCGCGTTGGCCTTGGCCGTGCGGTTGAATAAGATTCATTCACTGGATGTGTGCGTCCGATCGGTCCACGGTCCGGGCGATGTCTCGACGCCGGACCCATGTTCTTCGTTCTGCCTCCGGTGGTCGCCAAGGGGCCTGCCGGCTGCAAGTTGCGCTGGCGCCTTTCGAAACCGGTCTGACAAAGTTAAGAGTTGAGCAGCGAAATTGAGGGACGCCCAGCGTGGCGTTCGCTCGGGAGGGGTACGTTGAAAGCCAGATATTTCATGGTCGTCGCCAGCGCGGCTCTGCTGCTGTCGGGATGCGATCAGGTCAAGAAGCTCGTGGGCGGTGGCAAGCCGAGCGGCCAGGTCGTCGCGACCGTGGACGGCGAGGAAATCACCAGCCTTCAGCTGCGCGCCGAAATGGGTGGGTTCGGTTCGCGCGACCCCAAGGTCATGAAGGCTGCTCAGCAGCAGGCCCTGGAGCGGATCATCCTGCGCAAGCTCCTGGCCAAAGAGGCCCGCAAGGAGAAGCTCGACAAGTCTGCGGATTTCACGATCCAGCTCGAGCGGGGCGAAGAGAACCTCCTGGCCCAGATGTACCAGCGCCGGCTGGCGAGCAAGGTGACCCAACCTTCGCAACAGGCCGCGGCGGACTATATCGCCAGTCATCCTCAGCAGTTCGCGGACCGCAAGGTATACTTCGTCGACCAGCTGATCGCCGCGCCGAACAAGATTCCGCCGGAACAGTTCCGGCCGCTCAAGTCGCTGGGCGAGGTCAAGGCGCTGCTGGACAGCCAGAACGTGCCCTATCAGGAGGGCGCGACCGTCATGGATAGCCTGACGGCCAACCCGCAGCTCATGAGTGCGGTGAGCGCGCTGCCTCCGGGCGAAGTGTTCGTGGTGCCGCAGGGGAACTCTCTGCTCTTCAACCAGATCACAGGGTCACGCTCTGCGCCGTTCGCAGGTGACCAGGCGAAGAACTTCGCCATGAATGCGCTTCGCACCCAGAACGCGCAGCAGACGGTCGGCAAACAGATCGCCGACATGCGCAAGGCGGCGGAGCCGAAGGTCGTCTACAACGCGGCCTTCAAACCCGCGCCGCCGGCCAAGGCTGCGACGCCGGCCGCCAAGGCTGCTCCTGCGCCGGCGGCCGCGCCCGCCGCTGCACCCGAAGCTCCAGCCGCGGCCGCTCCGGCGGCGAAGTAGGAGATCCGGCCCGGACCACCCGGCTGGACTCCGGAGGGCGCGCCCGGTCTCGAAGCGAAAGAATTGCTTCGAGACCGGCCGTGGTTGACGCTGCTAGATCGCCGCGGCCGCGCGCGGCGAGGGCGCGTCGCGGGTCAGGTTGCGTTGCGCCCACATCATCCAGATGAGCGTGGGCAGGCCCTCTTCGACGAAGCTGTAACGGGTTCCGATATCGTCGGAGTTCACCGGCTTGAGCAGGCGCTCGGCGCAGAGCGCGTCGATCGCCTCCTGCGCTTTGCGGGCCGACACCGAGCTCGCTTCCTCGATGTCCGAGGCGTCGAACACGCCATCCGCGGCGAGGGCGGCGCGCGCGCTCATCGCCAGGGCGTCTTGACGGCCTGCATCGAAGAGGCGGCGCACGTGCGTCTGCGCCGGTGTCGCGATCCGCCCCTGGAATTCCGCGATCGCCCGGTCGATGGCGCTGCCGACGTCGGCCGGCAGAACCGTCGTGCGGTTCTGGTCGAGCGCCGCGTGGCCGGCGTGATGGCAGATCAGATTGGCGATATAGGGCGAGCCCCGCGCCACTTCGACGACGAAGGCGGTGGCGTCCGGCGCGAAGCTGAGGTTCGTCTCCCGCTCGCCGTTCGCGACGATCTGGGTGACTTCCGCCTCGCTCATCTTCGGCACGCGGAGGGCGAAAATGTTCCGCCGGATGGATGGGATATGCTCGACGAGTTCGGTGAGGTCGGCCGCGACGCCGGCCAGCACCAGCTGGACACGGCCTAGCCGGTCCGAGAGGTTTTTGATCACCTCGGCGATGTCTCGCCGGAACGATCCGGAAAGAGCTCGGTCGAACTCATCCAGGATGATCAGCACGCGGGTGCCGGTGAGCTTCGCGCAGAGGTCCCCGAATTTGCGGGGCGAGAGCGGCTCGTCGGGCAGGAGGTCGGCGAGCGTCGAGCCCTTCTCGGCTTCCGTGCCCGTCGGAGAGAAGCCGGAATGGAAGAGCAGGGGGATTTCGGAAGCGACGGCGCGGAACGTCTCGTCGAAGGTCGAGTTCGCCCCGCACGAGGTGTAGATGACGATATAACGCGCATCGATCGCCGTCTGCGTCAGGACGTGGAGCAGCGACGTCTTACCGATGCCGCGCTCGCCATAGAGGATCACGTGCAGGCGCTGATCCTCGATCGCCTGGATGACCGTCTTGAGCACGCCTTCGCGACCCGCGAACTGCCGGCGCTCCGCCACCGGTTGCGAAGGGGTGAACGCGAAGCGAAGCTTTGCGCGGACCGCGTCCGCCCGGCTGCCGCGCGAGTTGAAGTGATCGCTCGCCGTGCTGTTGAACCGGGGGCCGGTCGCTTCCAGGCGAGCCCGGGTCTCACGGATCGCCGGCTTGACGGCCGACGTCTCGATCATCGCCGCCCGAGCCGGCTTCACCTTGGTCGAGGGCTTCTTGAAAAGCGCTCCCAACCTCATAGTCCAGCCGGCCAAGATTCACCTCCGTAACGGGATATAGGACCCAGAACGCCACATCTCGGCGCGGGGGGGCCGGGCCGATATTGGCGGATCTTGCCTTCTGTTTGCTTAACCACCGCGCGAAGGCCCTTATGCGACTTTGTTAGGCATGCACATAGCATCACGCTCGAAATCCCCCGTGTGGCGGATCGATCCGCCGATCCTCGCGAGGGGACGATCCGGACAGCTGAGATACGAAACGCAGCGCCACGCATATGCAGGTGGATATGGCAGGCGTGTGGCGGCGCCGCATGCACTTAAATTTCAGAGATGGTTCGACTAGATGTATCTCCCCGATAGGAAGGGTCGAGCCGACCCGCCCGCGGCGGAGGAATCATGACCTGGTCGCTCGTCGTGCGGATCCTGTGGGCGCGCCGTCTCCTGGTGCTGCTGCCGCTCGTCGCGTGCCTGCTCGCCGGGCTCTACGTGATCGCCGTGGCTCCCAAGCAGTACCAGGCGTCTGCCCGCGTGGCGCTCAACTACATCAAGCCCGACCCCGTCACCGGCACTGTAATCCCCTCGAAGATGGTGGACGCCTACATCACCTCGCAGGAGCGCACGATCCGGGACATCCAGGTGGCCGGCCCCGTCGCCCAGCGGATTGGCTGGCTGGACAACCCTGACCTCATCGCCGCCTATGATGCGGCGACGGGCGGGCGAGGCGGGGACTTCGAACGATGGGCCGCGAATCGAGTCGTAGCGTCCACAACGGTCGGGCGTGTCGCCGACAGCAATCTCATCGAGATCCGCTTCGTTTCCACGTCGCCGGAGGCCGCGGCCGATATCGCCAACGTGATCCGCGACGCTTACATCGAAACCACGCTCGAGGGGCGGCGGCGGTCCGCCGAGGGGGCAGCGGACCTGCAGTTGAAGCTGGCCGAGCGGGCGCGTGAGGAACTCCTTGCCCTTCAGGTCGAGAAATCGGCGCTCGAAAAGCAGACAGGTGTGGTTCTCGCGGCGGGCGGTATCGATATCGAAGAGCAACGGCTAGGGAGCCTGGCCGCCCCGCCGCGCACTGCAAAGACGCGGGTGCGGGTCGCGCCCCGAAGTCCTTACGAACTCGCACTGGCGCGCGCAGACGCCATGCTGCAGACGCTGCAGGCTACTCTTGGCCCCCAACATCCCACTGTGATTCAGAAGCAGCGTGAGCGCGCGATTCTGGCCTCGCAGGTGGCTCAGGCCGCCGCGCGCGCGGATCGGGGCGCGCGCCTGACGGCGCTGGAAGAACAACTCAAGGCGGCGATGATCGAGGAGCAGAAGGAGAAGGTGATCAGCCGCAACGACGAGGTGCTGACGCTCCGGGTGCATGAGGATGAAATTTCCCAGAAGCGGAGGGCCTTCGCCGACGCCACCAAGCGCGCCCTCCAGATGAGGCAACTCGCGACGATGGAGGAGAGTGGCCTATCGCCGGTCGGCGAGGTGACCATTCCCTCGAAGCCAATCTTTCCCAACCCTCCCATGATCATCGGGGTGTGCATCGCGCTGGGCCTCGCCATCGGGGTGCTTACCTGCCTCTTGACCGAGATGCTTCGGCTTCGTGTGCGAAGCCCCGATCAACTCGAGGAGGCCGTAGGCCTTAGGGTGCTTGCCGTGCTGCCGAAGGTGCAGTCCACGGCGCGGCTTGTCGGTGGTGCGCGAGAACGACGTCTCCTAAGCGGATGGCGGCGACGGGCGGCGACGGCGTGACGGGGTTGGCTCAGACCGTGTCCGAACGCGAGACGCTTCAGGGCGCCCATCCCTCGTCGCGGGCGCTTTCCGCGGCGATCACGGGGTTGGTGCAGGAGGTCTTCGACCAATTGATCAGCCGCGGCGTGCGTGGGCTCGCCATCTGCGGTGTGGCCGAGGGGGACGGCGTCAGCTTCGTGGCCGCCCGCCTCGCCACTGCGCTCGCGCGCTCCGGCGTGACGACGTTGCTCATCGACGCCAATCTGCGAGCGCCGGGCCAGCGGGCGCACTTCCCGGACGCGGTCGAGCCGACGCTCGGGCTCATCGATCTCGTCTCCCGGCCGGGGGTCGATCCGGAGGCGGTGATCGTGCCGAACGTGAGGCCGGGCCTCTCCGTCGTGTTCGGTGGGGCCCCGATACCGGGCGTCGACGATGCGCTGTCACAGTCAGCGTTCGCAGGATTCGTGGAGCGTTGTCTTCGCACCTTTGAATTCGTCGTGTTCGACACGCCACCTGCGAACCAGACCCCAGACGCGCTCCGGATTGCACGGCTTGCTGGCTATGCGTTGCTGGTCGTGCGGCGAGACCAGACGTTCGTTTCGGATCTCAACCACTTCATCGAAGAGCTTCGGGACCAGGGCGCGACCATCATCGGCTCACTGCTCAACGAGGGTTAGGCCATACGCGCCGCGGGCAGCCTTTCCTTGTTTCGCTCGTCGCTCCGAACATTGGCGACCGCGGCCAGGCATGCCGCGAGCATCATGTAGATGTAGGCGCCGTTGGTCTCCTGGCTAAGAACGCTCTTCACGACGATGTAGGCGATCAGGCTCACGACGAACGGAATGATCATCCTGGACTCCGGATGTGAGGGGTAGTCGAACACGACCTTCCCGCCGATCCAGATCGTGCGGAGAATCATCCCGAAATAGAGTGCGAAACCCAGGATCCCGAAGTCGAGAAGCAGGGTGAGGTAAAAGGAATCGATCGAGCCCACGCCCGCCTGGTTCTTGAAGCCAAGCACCTTGCCTGCGGTGCCGATACCGTACCCGAACGGGTTCTCGGCGATGCGCGGCATCGCCATCTCCCATTGAATCTTGCGTGCGTCAGTGCTCGCCTGCTGGGCGCCGCTACCCCACACGCGCGCCCGCAACCGCCCGACGAGGAAGGTGGAGATGAAGGCGACGATGAGGATCGCGGGATAAGAGAACACGATGGCGGGAGCGAAGATGCTTCCCTTGTGTTCGCGCCAGCGGACCACGGCCCACATGAGGAGGTAGAAGATCGCGGACACCATCCAGGCGACGAAGCCCAGCCGCGAGTCCGTCAGGATGATGACGTGAAGGCCCATCACGACGTAGGCGGCGGCCAGGAGCCGCTGATAGAGCGGATATCGCCAGGTCACGAAGTGGATGGCGAAGGCCGACGACAGGCCGATCAATTCGGCCAGGCTAAGCGGCGTCGTGGCCGTCGATTGAACCCGGTGGATTCCCGTCGCAGCCCGAGCGCCGCCGGCGAGGATCTTCATCACGACAGGGTCGTCGATGCGTAAGAACGACGGTGTGTGGCCGGCCCATGGAACGCTGCCGAGCTCGTTCTCCCAGAGGCCGAGTAGGCAAGCGCCGGCGACCACGATCAGGAAGGTCTTTGCCCAGAACTCGGCGAAGCCGGCCTGGCGGAAGAGATAGATGCTCGTGAAGAACGCCGCGCCGGACATGATCTGACCGGAGATGAAGTCGTTCAATGAATCCGTGCCGCTCGGCGACCACAGGATGGAGGCGGCCTGCAGCAATGAAAAGGCGATGAGGCAACGCCAGATGAAAGGGTCGGCCCCGAGGGTCTCGCCCATGCGTCCGCGGAACGTCTTGGAGACGGAAACGCATATGAGAAGCACAAGCACAAGGAGCGACCCGAGCGTACGGTTGACGGTGAGCCAAGGTAGCCCGGGCAGCACGACAGCGAGGTAGTTGGGCCAGAGCGCCTGCGCCGCGACGAAGGCAAAATAGAGTGGCACGAGGGATCCAGAGGGGGCGTACTCGCCGGGGGGCAGGGCCCAGATGAGCAGTACGACCAGAAGCGCCAGCGGCGCCCCCAGCACCATCAACGAAGGGGTGCCGATCGTCGCGAAGCGAAACCCGTAAAAAAGGGCCACGAAGACAATGGTGGTGATCAGGACCAGCCGCAGCCAGACCGGATAGCTGCGGGTCTGGTATCCACCGCGCGTGGGCGGGGACGACTGCGATCTCGCGCGACGCTGGCGAGGCTCGGCTTTGGCTCGCTCGGGGGCGGACGCCCTCTTCAGGCTGAACTTCAAGACGCGCTCACCTCTGGCCGCGGCGATGAACCCGCCAACGCGAGGCCGGCAGGATCCTCGATATACTCAATGCGCTCCAGGCTTGAACAAATTATGGAGCGTTCGGGCAAGTGGGGCGCGGCTAGGCCGCCTTGGGCCGGCTCGCTCGCGGCTTCAGACCAGCCAAGCGCTGGCGCAAGAAGGCGATCAATGCTTCGGGCTCCGTGGTGGCGATGGTGCGGGGGCGGTTGCGGGCGGCCTCCAGAGTGTCAAACGGCGTTCAAAAGGGACCCCCGATCGGCGTCGAAGAGGGACCCCC
>NZ_LSJI01000248.1 GCF_001557235.1 Phenylobacterium sp. CCH9-H3
GGCTCTGCCCGCCCGCCCTGACCCGGCTGTTCCGGTCGCTCGGCGTGACGGTCCTGTCGTCCGACCAGAACCACGACCTGCGCTGCGACTACTACTGCCCCTCGAGCGCCCTGCCCCTGGGCTTCGACCTGACCCCTGAGTCCCTCCCGAACCGGCCCTACCTGACGGCGAATCCGCGTTCGTCCGGGGCCCGGGTGGGCCTGATGCCCGACGCCAGCAAGCCGGACAGGAGCCTGCCCGCCGAGATCGCCGAAGGCCTCCTCCGGGACCTCGGCGCTCTCGACCTGCGACCGTCGAACACGGGCGCGCAGGACCTGCAGGATACGGCGGAGCTCGTCGCCGGTCTCGACCTGGTGATCACGGTGGACACCGCCGTCGCCCACCTCGCAGGGGCGATGGGCCGACCGACCTGGGTGCTGCTCCCGGAGCCCTGCGATTGGCGCTGGATGGTCGGGCGTGCCGACACCCCCTGGTATCCGTCCGCAACGCTGTTCCGCGGCTCCTGGCCGGAGGTGGCCGCGCAGGTCCGGTTCCGCCACCAAGTCACCCCGGGCGGGACCTGAAGGCGGTCCCGGTGCGCGACCGCGCCACGTCATCGCCCCGTGGTGGCGCCTTCCGCATTCGCTGCGGGCTCGCGACGCTGGCGGTCGCGGTGTCGGTCGCCGCCGTGGCGCGCGCGGATCCCTGCAAGGCCGTTCCCGATCGCGGCCCCACACCCGCCCATCTCAGGCCGGGACGCGCCTTCGCGGGCCCCGTGGTCTACGTCGGGGATGGCGACAGCCTCTGTGTGGCGATGGGGCCCCCGCCGGCGCACTGGGTCGAGGTGCGGCTCGCCGACGTCTATGCACCGGAACTGGCCGAAGCCGGCGGCCGGTCCGCCAAGGCGATCCTGGAGCAGGTCGCCCTGGGCCGACGCCTCGACTGCGTCGCGGGACGGCGAAGCTACGACCGGATCGTCGCCACCTGCCGCCTGGAGGGCCATTTGGTGTCCGTGCGCCTGCAGGCGGCCGGGGCGCCGGTGGGCGGACGCGGGCGACCGTCGCGCTGACCTCGCCGGCTAGGGGGCGGCCGGCCCGATCAGGACAGCCGCCGCCAACAGCAGTCCGAGCGCAAGCGGCACGATGACCACCCCCCATCCGCTGGCGCTGGCCTCGAACCAGCGGCCGATCTTCAGGTGGACGGCGTTCCGAGGGATGATGGCGGGATCTCGCGGCTGTCTCATTGTATTAAATATACAGGACATCGAACGGCCGCGCGATGTTTCGTCCTGGGTCGGCGTCCGCTTGTGACGCACCCCTGGGACGGCCGAGAGAGGAGACGACCATGTCAACGTCCCTACGTCCCGCGGCCCAGTACGTCCGCATGTCCACCGACCAGCAGCGCTACTCCATCGAAAACCAATGCGCCGCCAACGCGACCTACGCCCTTGAGCACGGCTTCTCGATTGTGCGCACCTATGCCGACCCTGCCCGCAGCGGCGTCACGATCGCGAAGCGGGTCGGCCTGCGCAGCCTCCTCGCCACCGCCATCGGCGGTTCGGCGGATTTCGAGGTCATCCTGGTCTATGACGTGAGCCGTTGGGGCCGCTTCCAGGACCCCGACGAAAGCGCCCACTACGAGTACCTCTGCCGCGCCGCCGGCGTCGATGTGCGCTACACGGCCGAGGCCTTTCCCTCCGATGGCAGCCTCATGGCCGCCATGCTCAAGCATATGAAGCGGGCGATGGCGGCCGAGTTCAGCCGCGACCTCTCCGCGCGGGTTTCCCGGGTTCAGCGCGGACTGGGCGCCAAGGGGTTCTGGATGGGCGGACCGGCTGCTTACGGCCTGGCCCGACATGTGGTCTCGCCCGACGGCCGTCGGCGGCTTGCGCTGGCCCCGGGAGAACGGTCCGCCTTGCGCGGCGATCGCGTGATCCTCACGCCGGGGCCGGCGGCCGAGGTTCGACTGGTCCGACGGATCTTCCGGATGTTCGTGCGGGATGGCCTGACGGCCCGCCAGATCGCCATCCGCCTGAACAGCGAAGGCCGGACCGCCACCTACGGCGCGTCCTGGACCACGATCCGGGTGCGCCGGGTGCTGCGCAACGAGGCGTATATCGGGGTCAATGTCATCGGCCGCACCCGCCACGAGCTGGGCCGACGGACGCACCAACCCCCATCGACCTGGATCCGCACGCCCGACGCCATCCGGCCGATGGTCTCCCGCCGACTCTTCGCGGCCGCCCAGGCGCGGTTCCGGCGCAACAAGCCGATGGTGGACGACGATGCGCTTCTTGACGAACTTTCGGCGGCGCTCAAGCGCCACGGGGTCCTCAGCCGCGGAATCATCGACCGCGATCCGGAGACCCACTGCGCGTCGGTCTACCAGGCCCGGTTCGGCAATCTCTCAGCCGCCTACGCCCGCATCGGCTATCAGATGAACCCGCAACAGGCGGCGACCAGTGCGGCCGCGTTCCGAGTCCGGCCCCACCTGCGGAAAGGCCGGCGAAGCAGGGTCTCCGACGAAGAGGTGCTTGCGCGCCTGGCCGAGGCCCTGGAGCGCCATGGACGCTTAAGCAAGGAGCTGATCGGCCTCGTCCCCGGCGTGCCGCACAGCCACGCCCTGACGCGACGGTTCGGCGGGTTGGAGAACCTCTACGCCCGGCTCGGCTACACCCCGACGGCGCGGCAGGTCCAGGGCATGCGCGGCGGGGGCATCCGGCGCCCTCCCGACTGGCCGACGCGGACCTGAGCCTTGCGCCTGCGCCGCGTCCTGATGTCAGGCGGGCGCGTGAGCGCGCCGTCGGCCCGCCGGCGCCATCCGATAGGAGCGACGTCTCGGGCTTCCGCCGCCGCAACCGATCGAAGGCTCGGCTGTTCCCGGCGCCGGGCGACAAGGGCCCGGTCCTGATCCCAGATCGCCACATGATCAGCGGAGACCTGCCGCGCCAGGGCGACGGCCACCTTGGCCCGCCGGCGCCGGCCGTTGCCTTGATTGGTACGGGATAACAGCTCGCCCGGAGAAACGTCTTCAGGTCCTACCGGCGGCGGCTAGACGCCGGAGCCCTTGACGAGCCCTTGAAGCGACGCGCCCCGCGGACCCGTTAGGAGCCTAGAGGCCATCGCCATAAGCGTACCTCGGGTTGCATTGCGGGGCTTCGGCACTTCCCGGTGATCGGCTCCGCTTGTATAAGAACTAGGGGGGCGTCCGGACGTTGGCGCCACTCTGGCGCGCTCGCGTCATTTCACGGCCCACGGACGCGCGGAGGTTGAATGCCGGCTGCCCTGGTCATGGCGCTGGAGCACGGGCTCCTGGCGGAAGGCGCGGACCCCTCCTTCCCGTCGCGGGTCTACGGCTTCCGGCCGCAGGCCACCCTGGTGGTGGAGGGGCCCGGGACCGCCTTCGGGTTCGTGCATTCGGGCGCAGCTACACTTGAGGGGGAAGGACAGCAGCGCGTAGCGCGCGCCGGCGAGTACTTCTCGGTGGTCGTCCGGGACCGCTTGGTCGTCGAAGGCGGCGAGGGTTTCCTGGCGCTGCGGGAGGGATTTCTCGGCCTAAACAGCGTGGGCGGGCCGATCGAGACGCGGGGCCGGCTGATGTACATCGACGGCTGTTCCGACACCTTGCTTATCTCGCCTCCGATGCGCGGTGAGCCCTGCTTCAACCTGCTTCATTTCCCGCCGGGAATCGACCAGACCATGCACACCCACCCGACGATCCGGGCGGGCCTCGTGCATTCGGGGCGGGGGTTGTGTCGGACGGAGACCGGCGTGCAGCGGCTCGAGCCGGGATGCCTCTTCATCCTCTATCCGGACGCGCCTCACGCCTTCGCCACCGAGGCCGACGCGGACATGCTGCTGACCGTCTATCACCCGGACTCGGACTTCGGCCCGACGCACGCTGAGCACCCGATGCTGAACCGCACCTACGTGGACGGCGTGTCGGCGCGATACATCGACGCTATCCGAACCCGGAAGATCGCAGTGGCGGGGTCGGAC
>NZ_LSJI01000249.1 GCF_001557235.1 Phenylobacterium sp. CCH9-H3
GTGTAGATCTCCGGTCTCCAACGGGATGGAAGCCATGACCAGAGAGAACATCCACCACCTGCCGCGGCTCGGTATGTCGGGCGCCATGCGCCTGTTCGGCCTGACGGCCCGCGCGCTGCGCTTCTACGAGGAAAAGGGGCTGGTCGAGGCGCGCCGCGACCGCCTGAACGCCCGCTACTACGACCCCGTCGCCCGCGGCCGGCTGGAATGGATCGCCCGCCTGCGCAAGGCCGGCGTCTCGCTGCCGGACATCGAAGAGGTGCTGAGCGCCGACGAGGATGGCCGCGGCCACGACTGCGCCATGCGCAAGCTGGAACGCCGGCGCGAGGCGCTGGCCGCCGAGCTCGGCCAGCTCGACGAGGTGCTGGCCGAGCTCCAGGCCCCGCGCAGCGAAGGCGCCGCCCGCCGCCTGGGCCGCTCGGTCTAGCAACACGCTCAGCATCATCCCGGTCTTCGCCTGACGGCGAAACCGGGATGAGAGGCATTTGCCGTCCCTAGTGCCGGAACACCCGCACGCCGGTGAACACCATGGCCAGGCCGCGTTCGTCGGCGGCCGCGATGACCTTGTCGTCTCCGATGGAGCCGCCGGGCTGGATCACCGCGGTGCAGCCCGCGTCCGCCGCCTGGATGAGGCCGTCGGGGAACGGGAAGAAGGCTTCGGAGGCACAGGCCGAACCCTTCACGTCCAGGCCGAAGTCCGCGGCCCTGAGGGCGGCGATCCGGGCCGAATCCTTGCGGTTCATCTGGCCGGCGCCGACGCCCAAGGTCTGGCCGGCGCGGGCGTAGACGATGGCGTTCGACTTCACGTGCTTGGCGATGGTGAAGGCGAACAGCATGTCCCGCACCTCCTCGTCCGTTGGGGCGCGCTTGGTCACCACCTTGAGATCCGCCGGCGTGAGGCGGGCCGTATCGCGGCTTTGCACCAGGAAGCCCCCCGCCACGGAGCGGAAGGTGTTCCCGGCCGCCGCCGGGTCGGGCAGCCCGCCGGTGGTCAGCAGGCGAACGTTCTTCTTCTTGGCGAACAGGGCCACCGCGTCCGGATCGGCGTCCGGGGCGATCACCACCTCGGTGAAGATCTCCAGGATTTTCGCGGCCGTCGCGGCGTCCAGCTTGGTGTTCAGAGCCACGATGCCGCCGAACGCGCTGGTGGGGTCGCAGGCCAGAGCGCGGTCGTAGGCCTCCGCCAGCGAGGCGCCGGTGGCCACCCCGCAGGGATTGGCGTGCTTGATGATCGCGCAGGCAGGGCCGTTCGCGGGGTCAAACTCGGCGATCAGCTCGAAAGCCGCATCGGTGTCGTTGATGTTGTTGTAGCTGAGCTCCTTGCCCTGGAGCTGCTTCGCCGTCGCCACGCCGGTGCGCGGGTCGGGGAAGCGGTAGAAGGCCGCCGACTGGTGCGGGTTCTCGCCGTAGCGCATGGTCTGGACCAGCTCGCCGGCGAAGGCCATCCGCTTCGGCGCGGCCTCGCCAAGGGCGCCGGCGAACCACGTCGAGATCGCCGCGTCGTAGGCCGCCGTCCGGCCGTAGGCCCGCGCCGCCAGGGTCTTGCGCAGGGCCAGCGACGTCGCGCCGCCATCCGCCAGTTCGGCCAGCACCTCATCCATGTCGGCCGGATCGGTGCAGATGGCGACATAGCCGTGGTTCTTGGCGGCCGAGCGGATCATCGCCGGCCCGCCGATGTCGATGTTCTCGACGCAGGTCTCGTAGTCGCCGCCGGCGGCCACCGTCTGCTCGAAGGGGTAGAGGTTGACGTAGACGAGGTCGATCGCGCCGATCCCGTGTTCGTCCATGGCCGCCTTGTGCGCCGGCGCGTCGCGCACGCCCAGCAGGCCGCCGTGGACCACCGGATGCAGGGTCTTCACCCGCCCGTCCATCATCTCCGGGAAGCCCGTCAGGTCGGCCACGTCCTTCACGGGCAAGCCGGCGTCTGCGATCGCCTTGCGGGTGCCGCCGGTGGAGACCAGCTCGACGCCAAGGGCTGCGAGCTGCTTTGCCGCCTCGATCAGGCCCGTCTTGTCGGACACGGAGATCAGGGCGCGGCGGACCACGACCTTGTCGGGCGAGGGCGGGAAATGGGGGGCTGCGGGCACGGCATTCTCCTCTGAGGGTCGATCAGGAAAATGCCCAGGCGCGCGGCGGTCTGCAGTCCGCGCTCCCCGGTGGTCGCCCACCTCTAGTCGCCAGTCACGCGGAATGGGCGCGCCTTACGCCTGCGCCTTCGGCCCGTCAATCTGCTGGCGGGCCGGCGCGAGCTTCCACCGCACCCGGGCGCCGGAGTCCGCCCGCCGCTGGCCCCGCAGCACCAGCTGCAGACCCCGTCCGCCGGCCAGGGGCTCCAGGGCGATGTCGAGGGCGTCGTTGCGCAGGATCCAGCCCTCCTGACCGCTGATCGGCCGCAGCAGCACGCTCCGCCGATCCTGCGAGACCAGGGTCTGCACGCCGGGATGCAGCGGGAATCGCAGGGCGTACGGGACGAAGTGGCGGCCGTCGGGCCCCTGCGCCCGGGCGGTGGGCGTCAGCCGATCCTCGCCCCGCAGCTCGCCGGCCAGGGTGTCGAGGTAGAGCCGCCGCTGATGCATCAGGCCGTGCTTCGGCATCCAGCCGTGGTGCGCGAGGTCCAGCCAGACCGCGCCGGGCGCCTCGTGCCGCTGGCCGTCCACCGCCGCGGCCGGACCGGCCAGGCGCGCGCCCAGCACCCGGGCGGGAAAGCCCCGCAGCACACGCGCCTCGGCCGCGTCGCCCACCTCCACCGTCGAGGCGCTGCCGATCCCTCGCCCTGCGCACGCGTCGATCAGCCGTCGGCCGCCCACCAGCACCTGGATCGCCAGCGGCTGGTCGCAGGCCCGCTCGCTCCAGACGCCGCGGGGCGCCGCACCGGCGTCCGCCATCACCTGCAGCGTGCGGGTTTCGAAGCGCTGGTAGCCGCCGAGGTCGTTGGCCGCCGGACGGTCGCCGGTTTCGTCCTGGGCGCGGGCCGCCGCCACATAGGACGCCGAACGCGCTGCCCCGCCGTGAAAGGTCGCCAGGGCCCCGTCGGCGAGGGTGAAGAAGCGCACCGTGGCCGCCAGGCGGTCGATGGCGCGCTGCACGGCGTCTGGGGCCGCCAGGCCCCGCTGCACCATAGCCTCGTCCAGGGTCTGCAGGTCGAACAGCAGCTCCAGCGCCAGGTCCGGCCGGCGCGAAGCATGGCCACCCTCGGCGCCCACGGTCAGATCCAGCGCGCGGCCGAGCTTGCCCAGCGCGCGGTCCAGGAGCCGTTTGCCCGCCGGGCCGCGCAGGGAAACGCCGGCCACCGCCGCGCAGGCCGCGCGCTCGGCCGCCGTCGCCACGCTGCCGGGCCCCAGGAGGTCGCGGGCCTGCCGGGCCAGGTCGCCCGCGATCTTCGCCGTCTCGGCTTCGGAGGCTCGGGCGGCCAGGAGCGGTCCGGCGCAGGCCAGGTTGAACACCCGGCGCGCCATGACCTCGGGCGCCCAGGAGAAGGCGTTCCAGGTTCCGAAGACCCGGCGCCAGTCCAGCACCAGGCGCAGGGCTTCGGCCGCGCCCTCGGGCCCCGCGGCGATGAGGTGGGGAAGCCAGTCGAACCGGTGCAGCGCCTCGGCGAAGGCCCGGGTCGGGCTGGGACGGTCCCAGGGGTCGCCCCGCACGCCGACCACCATCGTCACGCCGTCATGGACAAAGGCGCCGGCCAGGATGGCGCGGCCGGCCTCGGGGTCCGCCGGACGGAAGTCGCGGGGCTGCAGCCCGAAGCCGCTGGGCCGGGGGCGCGCGGTCAACCACCGGTTGAGGGCCGCACTGCGCCACTCTTCGGCCAGGATCCGCCCGCCGCCCACGACCAGAGCCCGCGCCAGGTGGCGGCCGGGAAGCGGTGGCGCGCGGAGCCCGGCCAAGGGCGGCTCAGCCCCTGAGGGCGGCGATGTTGGCGGCGTAACGCTCCGCCCCGCCGCGGAAAACGGCGGTTCCGGCCACCAGGGCCGTGGCCCCCGCGGCGATGCACAGGGGCGCGGTCTCGGGCGTGACCCCGCCGTCCACCTCGAGCGGGATGTCCCGGCCCTCGGCGTCGATCATCTTCCGCAGCGCCTCGATCTTGCGAAGCTGCGAATGCATGAAGGTCTGGCCGCCGAAGCCCGGATTGATCGACATGACCAGGATCAGGTCGATCTCGTCCATCATCCACTGGATGACCGAGGGATCGGTGGAGGGGTTGAACACCACCCCCGCCTTCGCCCCCAGCTTGCGGATGTGTTTGAGCGTGCGGTTCAGGTGCGGCCCGGCCTCCGGGTGGACGCTGACATAGTCGGCGCCGGCGTTCACGAAGGCCTCGATATACGGGTCGGCCGGCGCGATCATCAGGTGGCAGTCGAACGGAATCTTGGCGTGCGGCCTGAGCGCCTTCACCACGTCCGGCCCGATGGTGATGTTCGGCACGAAGTGGCCGTCCATCACGTCCACATGCACCCAGTCGGCGCCGGCGGCTTCGATGGCGGCCACCTCCTCGCCCAGCCGCGCGAAGTCGGAGGCGAGGATCGAGGGGGCGATGATGGTCCTGCTGGCCATGGTTCCGCTTAGCCTGATGCGGGCCCGACTGCCAATCGCGCGTGGCGGCGAAGGCCCACGACGACGCCCCTCACGCCTGCCGCCTCATCCGGGCGGCGTAGAAGCCGTCCATCCCGCCCGCACGATGGTGCGGCAAGATCCGCAGGGTCCCGTCGGCGCGCAGGCTGGCCTCAGGCGCCCCGCCCTCCCCGGCCGTCATCGGCTCGAGGGCGAAGTCGGGGTGGCGCGACAGGAAGGTGGCCACCTGGCCTTCGCCCTCCTCCAGCTCCAGGGAGCAGACGCAATAGACCAGCCGCCCGCCGGGTTTGACCCGCCTGGCGGCGCTGGCCAGCAGCCGGGTCTGGACGCTGGAGAGCTTGGGGATGTCCGCCGGGCTCGCGACCCACAGCATGTCCGGGTGGCGGCGGAAGGTGCCGGTGGCCGAGCAGGGCGCGTCCAGCAGCACGGCGTCGAACGTCCGCCCGTCGTTCCAGTCGGCTCCGTCGGCGACCACCACCTCGGCGGCGAGCCCCGTTCGGGCGAGGTTTTCGGAGACCCGCCTGATCCGGCCCGCCGAGCGGTCCAGGGCGGTCACCTTCGCGCCGGCCTCGGCGAGCTGCAGGGTCTTGCCGCCGGGCGCCGCACACATGTCCAGGGCGGTCTCCCCCGGCTTCACGCCGAGCAGGCGCGCCGGGATGGCGGCCGAGGCGTCCTGCACCCACCAGCGGCCCTCGGCGAAGCCGGGCCAGGTCGAGACCTCGCCCTTCAGGCCCACGCGCAGGCTGCCGCCCGGCAGAGGCTCGGCCTCCAGCGCGGACGCAAGGTCAGCCGCGTCCGCCTTGGGCGTCACGTCGGTCGCCGGCTCCGCGCCGATCAGGGCGGCGATGGCGGCGGCGTTGTCGGGGCCGTAGGCGGCGCGCCAGCGCGCGGCGAGCCAGGTGGGCGCCATCAGGTCGGGATCGTCGAGGTTCGGCGGCTCGCGGGTCAGGCCGCGCAGCACCGCATTGACCAGGCCCTTCAGCGCCGCCCCGCCCTTCTGCGCGGCCGCCAAGTCGACGGTCGCGCCCACGGCGGCGTGCGCCGGCGTCTTCAGCACCAAGAGCTGGGCCGCGCCCAGGCGCAGCACGTTCACGATCCGCTCGGGCGGCGCCTTCTTCAGCCGCGCCTGCAGGGCGGTGTCGATGGGCCCCAACCAGCGCAGGGCAGCCATCACCAGGGCGCGGGCGAAGGCGCGGTCCCGCGGCTCCAGCGCCGCCAGGGCGGGGTGCGAGAGCCCCTCGTCCAGGCCCGCCCGCCGCGACAGGGCGGTGGTCAGGAGGTCAAGGGCGGCGGCGCGCGCGGGCAGGCCGCGGACGTCTTCGCCGGAGGGCGTGTTTGGCGTGTCGGTCGATGTCACGGCGGCGGCGTGCCCTCTTGGGCCGGCGCGCGCAAGGGATTAGATCAGGGCCATGGCCGATCTCCCGCCCAACGCCGCCCCCGACAAGGCGCTCACGCCCGCCGCCCGCCGCGCCCTGGAAGAGGCCGCCGCCCGCCATGCCGCCGAGGCCGAAGCCGCCCGGGCCTACGAGGAAGGAGGCCCTAAAGGCGCCGAACCCACCCGTTTCGGCGACTGGGAGCGCAAGGGCATCGCGGTGGATTTTTAGGGGCGACGGACAACCCATCGTTTGCCATCCCGGTTTTGGCGCAGCCAAAGACCAGAACCCCGATCACCGACCCTGGAGATGTCCTTCAGCGGCGACGCGGCGGACGACCGTCGATTCAACGCATCGGGGTCCCGGTCTTCGCGTGCCGCGAAACCGGGATGACATCCGTGGAGGAACTGCTCCTCAAACCCCCATCATCTCCGCCGCCACGCGCCGGGCCGCGGCCTGGGGATCGTTCGCCGCGGTGATGGGGCGGCCGCAGACGATGTGGCTGGCGCCGGCTCTCAGGGCGTCGGCAGGGGTGGCGGCCCGGGCCTGGTCGTTCCTGGCGGCCCAGTCGGGGCGCACGCCCGGGGTCACCACGAGAAAGTCCCGGCCGCCCAGCTTGCGCGCCAGTTCGGCCTCGTGCGGGCTGGCGATCACCCCGTCGCAGCCGGCCGCGATGGCCTGGTGGATGCGGCGCTCGACCAGGGCGCGGGCGCTCTCGTGGTAGCCCGTCTCGACGAGGTCCTCGTCGGTCAGGCTGGTCAGCACCGTCACCGCCAGGATCTTGAGGTTCGACGCCCCCCGGCCCCGGACCGCCGAGGCCATCACCTGGGGCTCGCCGTGCACCGTCAGGAAGTCGCAGCCCGAGCCGGCCAGCACCGCGGTGGCGCGCTGCACCGTGGTGCCGATGTCGTGCAGCTTCCAGTCCAGGAACACCTGCTTGCCGGCCGCCTTCAGTTCGCGGGCCAGGGTCATGCCCTCGCCGCCGGCGAACAGCTCCAGGCCGACCTTGTAGAAGGTCACGGCCTCGCCCAGGGCCTCGACCATCGCCCGCGCCTCGGCCACCGAGGGCAGGTCCAGCGGGATGATCAGCCGCGGGTCGGCCTTCACGGACGGTTGCGCGAGCACGGTTGCGGCGGCCATGGTCCTGGCTCCGGTTGGGCGGCAGGGTGGCCCGCCGTCTTCGAATTGGGCTAAGACCCTGACATGAGCCAGGCCGAGTTCGCGGTCAACTTCTTCGTCGCCCTGTTCGCCCTGATCGACCCGGTCGGGAACGTCCCGCTGTTCGCGGCGGCGACGGCTGGCGCGAAATCGCGCGATCGGGCGTGGATCTCGCTCTACATCTCGCTCTTCGTCCTGGGCTTCCTGACGCTGTTCTACTTCTCGGGCCTCAGCCTGCTGGAGTTCTTTGGCATCTCGCTGCCGGCGTTCCGGATCGCCGGCGGCATCATTCTGTTCCTGCTCGGGCTGGAGATGGCCCGCGACGACTTCACCGCCACCTTCACCGAGGCGGCCGACGCGCCGGTGGCGTCGGGCCGCGCCTACGTCCGCAAGCGGTTCGAGCGGATGATCGTGCCGTTCGCCATGCCGCTGCTGATCGGGCCGGGCGCGATCTCCACCGTGGTGATCTACGCCAGCCAGGCCCGCAGCTTCGGCCTGCAGGGCGCCGCCGTCGGCGTGGGCGTCATCGGCGGCGTGGCGCTGGCGACCTTCCTGTCGTTCCTGGCGACGCCTATCATCACCAAGATCCTGGGCCGGATCGGCCTGACCATCGTGGTCCGCGTGCTGGGGCTGATCCTCTGCGCCCTGGCGATCCAGTTCATCCTGGCCGGCTTCGCCGAGAGCACCACCGGCTTCATCCGCCCCGGGGTCGCCAACCCCTACGGGCACTAGAGCTTGCGGAAGCGGCTGCCCTGCGACGCCATCAGGGCCAGGACCCAGTCCTCCGGCACGGCCTTGGCGATGGCGGCGATGGCCTTGTTGGGCGCCCCCGGAACGCAGACGGCGCGGTTCGCCTCCACGGCCTCGTAGCCCGCCGCGGCGACCTCGTCCGCGCCCATCCACAGCCAGGCCGGCGTGGACGAACTGGCGAGCTCGCGGGTGCCGTTCACGTCGTGGAACTCGGACCAGGTGAAGCCGGGGCACAGCGCCGAGACGTGAACGCCCTCGCCGGCCACCTCTAGGTGCAGGCTCTGGGAGAACCGCACCAGGAAGGCCTTCGAGGCGGCGTAGAGCGTGTGGCCGGCGAGGGCGTTCACGTCTCGGCGCTGTGC
>NZ_LSJI01000025.1 GCF_001557235.1 Phenylobacterium sp. CCH9-H3
CCTGGCCGCGCAGGAAGGCCAGGTCGGCGAGCGTGGCCTTGGTCCCGGGCAGGATCACGAGCTCGGCGTCGCCCGGCAGAGGCTGTCCCGGCGGGACGAAAAACAGGTCCACGTCGGGCTCCGCGCGAAGCGGGTCGAAGTCGTCGAAGTTGGCGATGCGGGAGAGCATGGGCACGGCGATCCGGACCCGTCGGTCGCCCCCGTCCCTGGGACGCTGCAGCACCACCGCATCTTCCGCCGGCAGGCGCGCCGCGGCGGCCAGCCAGGGCGCCATGCCCAGGTCCCGCCAGCCGGTCCTGGCGACGATCTCGGCCCGTCCATCGTCGAACAGGGCAGGGTCGCCCCGGAACTTGTTGATCAGGAAGCCGTGGATGCGGTCCCGGTCGGCGTCGTCCAGCACGGCATGGGCGCCGACCAGGCTGGCGATCACGTGGCCGCGGTCGATGTCGCCCACCAGCACCACCGGCACATCGGCTGCCTGCGCGAAGCCCATGTTGGCGATATCGCCTGCGCGCAGGTTGGTCTCGGCCGGGCTGCCGGCGCCCTCGACCAGGATGAGGTCGGCTTCGGCCTGGAGCCGCCGGAAGCTCTCCACGACGGTCGGCAGCAGGCTGGCCTTGCGGCCCTGGTAGGCCCGCGCCTGCCAGGTCCCTTCGACCTTTCCCCGGACGACGAGCTGGGCCCCGACGTCGGACTGGGGCTTCAGCAGCACCGGGTTCATATGGACGCTGGGGGCGGCGCGGCACGCCAGCGCCTGAAGCGCCTGGGCACGGCCGATCTCCCCGCCCTCCGCCGTGACGGCGGCATTGTTGGACATGTTCTGCGGCTTGAATGGACGCACGCGCAGGCCCCGGTTCGCGAACAGGCGGCAGAGGCCGGCGACCAGCACGGACTTCCCCACGTCCGAGCCGCAGCCCTGTAGCATCAGCGCCGCCATCTCAAGCCGGCCCGACGTAGTCGACAATCACCTCGCGCCCGGAGCCCAGGATCGTGGCTTCGACGTCGAACACCTCGCGCAGCAAGGCGGAGCTCAGGACCTCGGCGGTCGGGCCGAAGGCCGTCATGCGCCCCTGGCGCAGCGCCATGATGTGGGTGGCGTGCCGCGCCGCCAGGGTCAGGTCGTGGATGGTCGCCACCACCAGCCGCCCCTCGTCCGACGCGAGGCGCCGCAGACGGGCGACGGTGTCGAGGCGGTGGCGCGGATCCAGGCCCGAGACCGGCTCGTCGGCCAGCAGCACATCCGGATCACTGATGAGCGCCCGGGCCAGCATGGCGCGCGCCAGTTCCCCGCCCGAGAGCGTGGTGGCGGCTTGGAAACGGTGCGCCTGCAGGTCGCAGGCCTCGATGGCCTGGGTGAGCCGGGGCTCAAGCCCGCCCGGCAAGCCGCCGAGCGCGGGAAGCTGGGGCGTCAGGCCCAGGGCCACCAGGCTCTCGACGGAGATCGGCCATTCTGCGCGCAGGCGCTGGGGGAGGTAGGCCCGCCGCTGCGCCAGGTCCCGGCCGGCGAAATGCAGGACCGGCCGGCCGTCGAGCGCGACCTCGCCCATTTCGGGTTTGAGAAGTCCGGCCAGGCCGTTCAGCAGCGTCGACTTGCCGGCCCCGTTCGCGCCGATCAGCGCCACGAACATGCCCGAGCGCAGGGCGACCGTGACGCCGTCCACGATCGCGCGTCCCCCGCGCAGGACGCTGACGTTCCGGGCCGCGAGTTCGGTCATGGCGCCATCCTGCGCAACCGGACCACGAGCCAGAAGAAGAACGGCGTCCCCAGCAGGCTGGTGATGACGCCCAGGCGCAGCTCAGAACTGGTGTGCAGCACCCGCGTGCCGATGTCGGCCAGCAGCAGCAGCGCCGCGCCGAACAGCGCCGAGGGCAGCATGGTGCGGCGGGGCTCATAGCCCACGAACGGGCGCACCAGGTGCGGCGCGATCAGGCCGATGAACCCAATGGAGCCCGTGACCGAGGTGGCGGCGCCCGCCGCAAGGCCGACCCCCAGCAGGGCCAGCACCCGCGTCCGGTCGAGATCGACGCCGAGGCTCGCCGCCTGCTCCTCGCCTAGCGCCAGGGCGTCGATGGAGCGGCCCAGGGTCGAGAGCACCAGGATCCCTGCCACGATGAACGGGCCGGCCAGCAGGATGTGGTCCCAGCTCTTCTGCGACAGCGAGCCCAGCATCCAGATGCTCATCTCGAAGGCGGCGTAGGGGTTGGGGGCGAAGTTGAGCGCCATGGCCAGAAAGGCGGCCATCAGGCCGGAGACGGCCGCGCCGGCCAGGATCAGGCTGAGCGTGCCGCCACGCCCCAGCGCGAAGGTCAGCGCCCCGGCCCCCAGCGCCCCCGCCAAGCCCAGGAGCGGCGTCGCCAGGCTGAAGGCGGCGGCGAGACCGAAGTAGATCGAGATCACCGCCCCCACGGCCGCCCCGCTGGAAACGCCCAGCAGACCCGGCTCGGCCAGCGGATTGCGCAGCAGCCCTTGCAGCACCGCCCCGGACAGGCCGAGCGCGCCTCCAACCAGCACGGCCAGGATCGTTCGCGGCAAGCGAAGCTCGGTGATCACCAGGTGCGCAAGGTTCGCATCGCTGGAGAATAGCCCCTCCAGTAGCGCCTGGGGGCTGACGTTGACGCGGCCGAGGAATAGCGAGGCGATCGACGCGGCCGCGAGAAGCCCCAAGGCGATGGCGTTCATGGGTAGGCTGCGCGCCTTCACCGGGAGCTCCCATGGCGCGGCGGCAAGGCGTCGAGGCGGCGGCGCAGTTCCACGGCGGCGGCAGCCGACTGCGGCAGGCCGCAGTTGAAGGCCGCCTCCGGGTAGGGGATCCGCCGGCCCGCGAAGATGCGGCGAACCACGCGGTGCTGCGCCTCGTCGTTCTGCAGCAGCGGCCGCCCGTCGCCGCCGAACAGAAGGGCCTCGGGGTTCGCCGCCAGCAGCCGCTCGACGTCGAAGCTCGTGTAGATGGCCCCCGGCCGCGCGGCGATGTTGACCGCGCCGGCCGCCGCGAAGATGCGGTTGGCGAAGGTGTCCGTCCCCGGGACGGTGGCGCCGCCGTCCCACGCCACCACCCGCACGGGCCTCGGCGGCGGATGGGCGGCGAGGCTGGCGAGTTGCGCGTCCATCCGGCGGACCAGGGCCTCGGCCCGCGCCGGCTCTCCCACCGCCGCACCGACCTGCCGCAGGGCCTGGCGGACGTCGTCGAAGCTGCGGGCCCCCTTCACCTCCACGATCGGCGCCCCCACCTCGCGGGCGAGGCGACGGGTCACCGCCAGCGAGAAGTCGCCGGACAGGATCAGGTCGGGGCGGAACCGGATGATGTCCTCCGGTGTCCCGTAGTTCACCGCAATACCGTCGGCCGCGCCGGGAAACAGCGACCGGGCTCCGTCACGGGCGAGGTAGGTCACACCGGCGATCCGCGCCTTCGGAACAAGCTGCAGCACCAGCAGGTCGGTGCACTGGTTCATCGACAGGATGCGCTGCGGTTTCGCCGCGACCGTCTCCGAGGAGAGGGCCGCGGCGAGGGCGATCGCAGCGATGCGCAGGGCGCGTCTCATCGATGCCGGCTGGTCCTCAGAACTTGATCCGCGCGCCGAGTGTGGCGGTGCGGCCTTGCGACGGGAAGCCGAAGACTTCGTAGTAGTCCTCGTCGGCCAGGTTCTCGACCCGCCCGAACACCTCGACGCTCTCCGACAGGTCGTAGGCGGCCGCCAGATTGACCAGGGTGAAGGCGGGTAGCACCACCCTGCCGGCATTGGCGCTGGTGGCCGGCCGCACGTCCGGTAGCGAGGCGGGGAACGGCGCGGCGATTCCCGAGAAGTTCGAGTCCAGCTGCTTGCCGTTGTAGCGCACGTTGAGATTGACCCTGGCCCGCCCCGCCAGCGGTCTCCAAGTCAGATTGGCGCTGGCGATGTCCGGGGCCCGCCGGATTTCCTCCAGGCCATTCTCGTCGGCGTCGAGGTGGGTGTAGCTGGCCGTCAGGGACAGCTCCCGCGAGATCTCGAACGTCCCGAACAGCTCCACGCCCGTCTGCTTGGACTTGGAGGTGCGGTTGCAGGTGGTGCTGGTCCCCGCCGGCGGGGCCGGGCACGCCGCGGGCAGCCCCGGGCCACCGAAGTACGAGAAGATCTCGTTCTTCAGCCGGGCGTCGAAATAGGTCGCCCCCACGGTCGCTCGCCCACCGCCCAACGACAGGTCGGCGCCGATCTCCCAGCCTCGCGATGTCTCCGGCTTGAGGTTGGGGTTGCCGACGAACGGGAACGGGCCGGTGGCGTTGAACCCGAAGAGCTCGGTCTGGCTGGGGTTCTTGATCCCCGTGCCGCCCGCCGCCCGCACCCGCAGCATCTCGTTGAAGCGGTAGAAGCCCTGCGCCTTCCAGGTGGTCGCGTCCTCGAAGAGGTCGTTGCCGTCGTGGCGCACCGCCCCGCCCACGCCGGCCGTCTCGCCGATCTCCAGGTCGTACTGGCCGACGAAGCCCCTGTTCTCGATCGAGCGCCGCGTGGTGTCGGCGCCGGCGCTGGGCGGCGAGGTGTTCTGGTAGGTCTCCTTCTCCCAGTCGAAGGCGCCGGTGATCCGGTGGGTCAGCGCGCCGGTCTGCAGGCGGTAGGCGGTGACGTAGGACGCCTTGGTGCGTACGCCGTCGTCGCCGCTGGCCTGGGCGTTGCGGGCGTAGCCCTTCCGCTCGGCGTCGACGCCCTGCAGCGACACGCTATGGGTCCACGCGCCGTCCAAGAGCGCCAAGTCCGCGCCCGCCAGGTAGTAGAGGCTGACGGCGTCGAAATAGCTCCCGGGACTGTCGACTTGGCCGCGCCCGAAGGCCGAACTGTTCGTCTCGGCATGGGTGTCGGTGTAGCGTAGCACCCCGCGCAGCCTGAGCGCCTCGGTGACCTGGTAGCCAGCCTTCGCCGAGAACGACTGCAGTTCCGACCCTAGCTTGCGGGTCCCGCCCGGCAGGGTCTGGCCGACGTAGCCGTCGGTGCGCTGGACGCCGGCGTTCAGGACCAGGTCCAGCGGCCCCGCCACGACGGCGTAGCGGGCCGAGCCGCCCAGGGTGTCCTGCGAGCCGAACTCGACCCGCATCCGCCCGCCGGGCGCCTCGGCCGCCGTCGGGGTGATGTAGTTGATCACGCCCGCCACGGCGTCGGAGCCATAGAGCGCGCTCTGGGCGCCGCGCAGGATCTCGATGCGGGCCACTTCGTCGCCCAGCAGGGTGGCGAAGTCGAACTCGCCCAGGAACGGATCCGACGCCTCCACGCCGTCGATGAGCGTGAGGACGTGGTTGCCCTCGGCCCCGCGCACCCGCACCTGGGTCTGGCCCCCGATCGCGCCGGTGCGGCTGACGGCGAAGCCGGGCACGTCCCGCAGCACGTCGGAGACGATGCGGACCTGTCGGTCCTCCATCTGTGTCGGCGTGATCAATGTGACGGACGAGCCGAGCTTGTCGGCCTCGACGCCGTTGGCCCCGCGGGTGGCGGTGACGATGACGCCTTCGACGTCGGCTCCCGCCTCGTCGGACCAGGCCGCCACCGGCTGGCCCAGCAACAGCGCCGCGATCCCGGCGCCCGTGAAATATCTCCTGGCCATCAAGCGGCCCCCTCTGTCCGGCGTCCAACGACATGCGGAGAACCTCCCGCCGCGCCACCGCGCCGCGGGTCGACAGGCCGGCGGGCATGGACGCCTGGCAGGCGCCGCCGGTCGGTCGAAACGGCCTCCGCCGCTTCTTCGTCGTCGCTCAGACGGAGTTCCGCGCCTTGGAGGTCCACTGCCCCAAGAGCTCGAGCGACGCGCACCGGCCGGTTTCCTGGCTCGCGGGTCACAGCGTCAGACGGACACCTTCCCAGGCCCGAAGGCCCAGTGGCTGGCGGCAAAACCGCCAAATCGTCTGCGCTCACCGCTCACAGTTGCAGGGACAGCTGCAGATCGGGGCGAAGCCCCTACTGCATTCCCGATTAAGCCCGAAGGCTCCGGCGCGCTAAGTCGGACGACCCGCCAAGGCGGGTTCGCCACTGGGCCTCATTGTGGCGTTTTCGCCGCCGTGTCCACTCGTTTGGCGGCGCGCCCTGACAGAAGGTGACGCCGCGGCAGGTCACAGCTCGACCATGTCGAAATCGGCCTTGGCCGTCCCGCACATGGGACATTCCCAGTCGTCGGGGATATCGGCCCATCGCGTTCCCGGGGCGAGGCCCTCGGCCGGGTCGCCCGCCTCCTCGTCGTAGAGGTAGCCACAGGTCCGGCATTGCCACGTCTTGTAGGGGGCGTCGGTCATGGCCGTCCTTCCGTCCCGAAGCTGAGGCGCAGCGTCGCGAGGCTGGTCTCCCGGATGGGATCGAGGTTGAGATGCGGATCCACCAGTAGCTGCATCGACAGGCCGAACAGCAGGCTGCCGATCATCAGGGCCGCGGCGTCTGCGTCGATCTCGCGCCGGATCGCCCCCTCGGCCTGTCCCTTGCAGACCAGCGCCTCCAGACGCTGCTCGATGCGGCTGTGCTCGTCGGCGAACGCGACGCGAAGTTCGGAGACGTCGGCGACGGCCGCGGACAGCAGCATGAAGTAGGCCCGCCCGCCCCGTTCGCCCGACAGGCCGCGAAGGTAGACGTCGACGAACGCCAGCACCGACTCCAGGCCCGGGAGGCCGTCGATGTCGTGCGCAAGCAGCGCCGCTTCCTGCTGTTCGTGAAGGTGGCGGATGACCGCTTCGATCAGGCCCTGCTTGGAGCCGAACCGCTGGGTCGCGAGGCCCCGGCTGTAGCCGGCCTCACGCCCGATGGCGTCGAAGGTGGCGGCGCTGACGCCCTCCCGCGCCACGACGGCGATGGCCGCCTCCACGAGGCTACGGCCGGATTCGTCGCGCCGTTCGGCCTGGGTCCGGCGGGCCGGCCGCGCGGGCGAGAGCTGGTCCATGCCACCTGCAATCAGTTAATTGTTGGCCGTATATTAACTAGGTGATATCGGTTTCCGCAAGCGCTTCACAAAGGCGCATGGCGAGGAAACGAAGCGATGATGATCCCCCAGGACCTGGCCGAAACGATCGTCGACCCGCGGGCCTATCAGGATCGCCGTCGCAGTGACGAGGCGTTCCGCCGCCTGCGCGCCGAGGCGCCGCTGGCGGTCGCCCAACCGGACGGATTCGATCCTTTCTGGGCCGTCACGCGCTTCGACGACATCCAGGCCGTCGAGAAGCAGAACGAGCTGTTCCACAACGGCGACCGCTCGACCGTCGTCACCACCATCGAGGCGGACAAGAAGGTGCGCGCCATGATGGGCGGCTCGCCGCACCTGGTGCGCTCGCTGGTCCAGATGGACAACCCCGATCACTTCGCCTACCGGCGCCTGACGCAGGCCTGGTTCCTGCCGCAGAACCTGCGGGGCCTTGAGGCCCGCATCCGCGAGATCGCCAAGGGCTTCGTCGACCGGATGGCCGCACACGGAGGGCGCTGCGACTTCGCCCGCGACGTGGCCTTTCTCTATCCGCTGCACGTGATCATGGAGGTCCTGGGCGTCCCGGAGGTCGACGAGCCCCGGATGCTGAAGCTCACCCAGGAGCTGTTCGGCAGCGCCGACCCGGACGTGAACCGGTCAGGTCAGTCCCTCACCGACACCGACCAGGCG
Source organism: Phenylobacterium sp. CCH9-H3 (assembly GCF_001557235.1). Classification (GTDB taxonomy): domain Bacteria; phylum Pseudomonadota; class Alphaproteobacteria; order Caulobacterales; family Caulobacteraceae; genus Phenylobacterium. Next base: position 7,592 of record NZ_LSJI01000025.1, read on the forward strand.
CTGGCCTCACTGCAGGCCACGGTCATGGACTTCATGACCTACTTCAACGCCGTCACCGAGGATCGCCGGCGCAACCCGCGCAACGACCTGGCCAGCGTGATCGCCAACGGCGCCATCGAGGGCCAGCCGCTCGGGCACCTGGAGGCGATGAGCTACTACATCATCGCCGCCACCGCCGGCCACGACACCACCTCCAACACCACGGCGGGCGCCCTGTGGGCCCTCTGCGAGCACCCCGAGCAGTTCCGCAAGCTGAAGGCGGATCTGTCGCTGATCCCGGGCCATGTGGAGGAATCGATCCGCTGGGAGACGCCGGTAAAGCACTTCATGCGGACCGCCGCGGACGACACCGAGCTCGCCGGCCAGAAGATCGCCAAGGGCGACTGGCTGATGCTGTGCTACCCGTCCGGCAACCGGGACGAGGCGCACTTCACCGACCCGTTCCGGTACGACATCGAGCGCAGCCCCAACAAGCACGTCGCCTTCGGCTACGGCGCCCACGTCTGTCTGGGCCAGCACCTGGCGCGGATGGAGATGCGGATCCTCTGGGAGGAGCTGCTGCCGCGCCTCGAAAGCGTCGAGCTCGACGGCGAGCCGACACGGACGGCCGCCAGCTTCGTCTGCGGCCCCAAGTCGGTGCCCATCCGCTTCAAGATGCACTGAGCCGCGGTCACGCCCCTGGAGGAGGAAGGTCGGCCGCGCAGAACCAGCACGCCTCCCCGATCGGGCTGCCTGGAGGCGTGCGGGGCGCCGGCGCCATATCCGACGCGAGGCGCGCCAGGGCGTCGCGATCCTCGTCGCCGATCAGGCGTGCCAGGCGCCGGTTGAAGGCCACGGCCTCGGGGGCGCCGGTCGCCGTGTCGAGCGAGGCGCCGAAGGCCTTGAGGTGCTGGTCGATCAGGCCCGCGACGGTCGGCGAGAGGGCCTTGTCCCCCAGCGTGTCCACCAGGTTCCCCACCAGCCTCGCCTGTTGGCGTCGGCGGATCTCGGCGGCGCGCGGGGGTTCACCGGCCTGACCTTGCACGGCGCCGAACAGCCACGAGAGCAGTTCGCCGACGCTCACCTGGCCGGGATCGCGCCGGTGCTGCTCGAGCACGCGGTTCAGACGCGGCGCTTCCACCAGCTGGCGAAGCGTCAGATCCGAGGCGACGACGGCGACGGCGACGGGATCGAACACCGGCCCGCCCAGCGTCTCGAACACCTCGATCTCGAACTGCCGGTCCGGCGTGCCCGACTGGGCCTGCGACAGCAGCCCGACAAGCGCGTCCGAAACGTCCAGGCGCGCTGGCGACAACGTCTCGCCCAGCGCCTTCAGCGCCCGCCGCTGGTCCGCGGCCGGGATCGGCTCGGCTTGCTCTCGGCCGTCGCCATTGACGGCGTAGGCATAGTCCACCCCGCCCACCTGCTTCACTACGGCGTCCACCTGATAGCGATGGAACAGGTAGATCGGCGCGAACACCCGGCGCAGGTCGGCGACCGCGGCGCCCTTGGGAATGTTGTTCAGCCCGAAGCGGTCGAGGGCGATCTTGCGGACCGCCAGCACGTCGGCCAGCCCCGCGACCGGATCGGACCCGTTGTCCCACTGGGTGCTGGCCGGATGCTCGTCGTCGGCGATGAAGCGCATACCCTGGGCCGTCGCCTCGCGGGCGATCCCGTCCAGATAGCGCGCCTCGTCGGCGCCCGGCGGGACCTGGCTGTAGAGCCACCGCACCGAGAACCTGTCCCAGGCGCCCGCGCCGCGCACGTAGGCGTCGCTGAAGTCGAGCTTTCCGTTCCGCACGTGGATCAGCGGCGCGGGATAGTCGAGCGTCGAGGCGCGGCCGCCAAAGGTGCTGCCGGCGAAGTTGTGCGAAAAACCCAGCGCGTGGCCGGTCTCGTGCATGCCGAGCTGACGGATCCGGCTGAGGGCGATCTCCACCGGATCGTCCGGGCCGCCCTTGCCGGACTTGTCCGCGCCGACCAGCCCTTCGAAGATCAGCCGGTCCTGGCGGATCCGCAGCGAGCCCAGCTGCACCACGCCGCGCACGATCTCGCCGGTGCGCGGATCGACGATCGTCTGGCCGGTCGACCAGCCCCGCGTCTGCCGGTGGACCCAGTTTATGACGTTGTACCGGGCGTCCATGGGGTCCGCGCCCTCGGGCAGCACTTCGACGCGGAAGGCGTCGATAAAGCCGGCGGCCTCGAAAGCCTGGTTCCACCATCCCGCCCCCTCGACCAAGGCGCTACGGATCGGCTCGGGCGCGGCGCGGTCGACGTAGAACACGATGGGCTTCTTCACCCGCGAGCGCGCCGCCGAGGGGTCCACCTTCTCGAGCCGAAACCGCCGCACCAGGCGATAGACGGACGGGGCGTCCAGGGCGGTGGCGTAGTCGTTGACAAGCACCTGCACCGAGGTGCCCGTGCGCGGGTCGTGCCGGCGTGGCTGGAACCCTGGACCGGGCAGCTTCACGAAGGAATGGTGGACCGTCAGGGTCACGGCGCGGGGATCGGGCGTGACGGCGCGGACCTCCGCGCCGGGCTCATCGCTGACGAAGGTCTGCACCGCCTCGAACTCGAGGTTCTCCGGAAACACGCCCACCCTGCCGGCGTCCGCGTAGCTGAGCGGCGCCGAGGCGCGGAACGTTCCCTGCCGCCGCGCCTTCAACCGCGCGGCGATGTCCAGGGTGTCCTGGGTCAGGAAGCTGGTGATGTCGATCAGCATGGCGCCGTCGGGCCCTTCCGCCGCAATGTCGCCGGCCCACAGGTTGGAGACGGCGAACGAGTGGCGAACCGCACGGGCCTCGTCGGCGTCGCCGTTGCCGGCCCGGAAGGTGGGGTTCTCCGCCTGCAGGATCACCCTGCGGCCGGCCCGGCGGAAGGCGACCACCAGCGCGCGGCCGCTCTCGGCCCGGTCAAGGCCGATGGGCGTCGAGCCCAGGCCCGTCGTGAGGCTGGCCTGATAGATGAACCGGCCCGAGACCCCCTCCGCATCGGGCGGCGGGAGGCGCAGGTGGATGCGGTTGGCCTTGCGGTCGACGAAGGCGCGAAGCAGGCCCTCGCGGACCTCGGCCCCGCCCGCGGCCTTGGCCCATTCGTCGCCGGCGGCCGGCGCGGCAAAGCCGGGCGCCGCGCCGCCCGATACCGCCGCCAGCATGAAGAGCGCCGCTATGCGCCCGAACCAACCCCCGCTCATGGCAACCCCTCGACCGTGATGTACGCAACTCTGCGGCTCGCCCCGCGCCCGTCAGGCCTGGAACTGGAAGCCATCGACCACGAAGTCCTGGCCGGTGATGAAGCAGGGCTCCGAGACCGCCAGGAACCGCACTAGCTGGGCGATGTCGGCCGGCGTCCCGACGCGCCGCAGGGCGATGCCGTCGCGGGCGATCCGGTCGCCGCGCTCGCGGATGACCGAATTGCCGTTCACCTCCGTCTGGATCAGCCCCGGGCAGATGGCGTTCACCAGGATGTCCGGCCCGAGTTCCTTCGCCAGCGCCCGGGTCATGCCCAGGATGCCGGCCTTCGCGGCGGCATAGGCGAACCGGCTGACCGCCGCCGTGACCCCGCCGGAATGGGCGTTCAGCGACGACATGCTGATGATCCGGCCCGCGCCCTGCGCCAGCATGATGGGGGCAATGGCATGGACGTAGTTGAAGCAGCTCTTGAGGTTCGTGGCGATCGCCGCGTCGAACTCCGCCTCGGCGATCTCAAGGATGCCCTTCGGCTCTGACCGGCCGGCATTGTTGACCAGCACGTCCACCCGGCCGAACTGCCTATTGACCGCCGCCGCTATGGCCTGGGCGCGTCCGAAGTCGCCGACGTCGGCATGGTGAAGGGCGACCCGTCGCCCGGACGCCTCGATCTCCCGGGCGGTGGCCTTCATTTCGGATTCGAGCACGTCCACGAGCACCAGGTCCAACCCTGCGTCGGCGAGCGCCAGGGCGCAGGCGCGGCCTATGCCGCGCGCCCCGCCTGTCACCACCGCGACCCTCGCCTGTCCTTCGCCCATCTGGCCGCCACAATAGTCAAACCGCAGGCAAGAGATTGCGCAATTCTACAGTGTTCGCAACGCGATATTCTTTTGAACACTTTGCATTAACTGGAGTTTTATCTTCAACAAGCTGCACTTGTCGGTTACAGCGGACGCGATGCGCCCGCTCCGACTACGGGATGAACGGCGAACTGGCGGCGCCTGGAAATTGAGCGCCCTTGCGCCAGCGGCGCCCAGGCCAGCGACCACATCTTCCGCGATTGCGTCGTTCGATATCGTGAACGTCGTTCTGCTTGATGAACATTCCGGCTTGTGAATAGGTTGTGACAAGGACGCCAGGGGGGTGGCCATGACGCTTGAGCAACTTCGGATCTTCGTCTGCGTCGCCGAGCGCTTGAACATGACCCGGGCGGCCGAGGCCCTGCACATCACCCAGTCGGGCGTCAGCGCCTCGATCAGCGCGCTTGAAAACGCCTACGGCACGCCACTCTTCGACAGGGTCGGCCGGCGGATCGAGTTGTCGGCGGCCGGCCAGGCGTTTCTGGTGGAGGCGGAAAAGGTCCTCAGCCAAGTGCGCGCTGCGCAGCGGACCCTCTCGGACCTAAGCAACCTGCGTCGCGGAACGGTCTCGATCTGCGCCAGCCAGACGATTGGCAACTACTGGCTGCCCCCGCTGCTGGCGGACTTCCACGACCGCTTCCCTCACCTCGCCGTCGACCTGCACATCGCCAACACCGCCGCGGTCGGACGCATGGTCCGGGAGGGCGAGGCCGACCTCGGCTTCGTGGAGGGCGGATTTTCTGATCCGGCGCTGGTCTCGGCCGAGGTCGAGGGTGATCGGCTCTGCGTCTTCGTCCCGCCCGGACACGCCTGGGCCGCCAGGCGCCCGACCGCCGAAGGCCTGCTGCGCGGCGGATGGGTGCTCCGCGAGGATGGCTCGGGGACGCGTTCGGAATTCCTCCGCGCGCTGGAGGCGATGGGGCTGGACGGCGGAGACCTCGAGATCCGCATGGAGTTGCCCACCAACGAGTCGGTGCGCTCCGCGGTCATGGCCGGCGCGGGCCCCGGCGCCCTGTCCGACCTGGTCGTCCGCGAGTGGCTTCAGAGCGGCGCGCTCGTCCGGGTGCCGCTCGACCTGCCCCGCCGCCCGTTTCGCCTGCTCCAGCACAGCGAACGCCGGCTCAGCCGCGCCGCCGAGATGTTCGTGAAAGCCCTCCCCGCCCCGCGGCGGCTGGATTCCGCGGGGCTGCGCCTGGTGGCGGGCGCCTGAGCCGCCGCGGCGTCAGAACTGCCGCACGGCCACGGCGGCCGCGTCCGGCCGGCGCGTATCGGCGGCGCCGTACATGACGCCGTCAGGGCCGATCATGATCGACTGGGTGCTCCCGAGAATCTGCGAGCGTTCGACCTTGTGCCCCTTGGCGATGAGGCCGGCGACCTGGTCTTCGGGGATCGATTCCTCGAGCTGCAGCGGCCCGTCGATCCCCGCCTGGTAAATCCTCGGGCGCTGGGCCGCCTCGGCTACGTTCAGCCTGAAGTCGATCACGTTCATCAGCATCTGCACCATGGTGCCGATGATCGTGCCGCCGCCCGGTGTGCCGGTGGCGACCCAGGGCTTGCCGTCCTTGAATACGATCACCGGCGAGATGGTCGATTGGGCGCGCTTGCCGGGTTCGATCTTGTTCCCGAGGCTCGTCGGGCGGGGATTCCAGTCGAAGTTGCCGAGCGAGTTGTTCAGCAGGAAGCCCGTTCCCGGCGCGACCACGTGAGCGCCGAACGAAGCGGTGAGCGTATAGGTGTTTGACACCACGTTCCCATCCTTGTCGGCGATGGAAAAGTGGGTCGTGTCCGGGCTCTCGTAGGGGTGCGGATCGAGGGCGGGCAGCGTCTTGCTGTCCAGCGAGCGGTACATGGAGATGAGCTTGGCCCGCTCCTTAGCGAATTCCTTGCTGGCGATTCCCGTCGCCGGCGTCTTCCACTGCGGGCCGCCGCCGGAATAGCGGCGATCCATCGTCACGATCTTCAGCGTCTCGGCCACCAGGTGCATGGTCGCCACGTTGCCGGCCCCCATCTCGCTGACCGGGAACTGCTCGATGATGTTCATGGCCTCGGCGACGCTTGAGGCGGCCGAGGTGGGCGGCATGTAGGCGATCCGGTGGCCGCGATAGTCCGACCAGATCGGCTCCAGGACGTTGGCGCGATAGGCGGCCAGGTCCTGCAGGGTGATGATGCCGCCGCCGGCCTTGATCCCCGCCACCAGCCGCTCGGCCACTGGCCCCTTGTAGAAGCCGTCGGCGCCGCGCGACTGGATGTGTTTCAGGGTCCAGACCAGGTCGGGATTGCGGAAGACCTCGCCCGGCTTGTAGGCCGAGCCGTCCTTCTTGAAATAGACCTTGAACGCCCCGCCCGGATCCTTGGCCATCGCCGCCTGGCGCTGGGCCAGGGCGGTCGCTTCGTCGTCGCTCATGACGACGCCCTTGGCGGCCAGGTCGATGGTGGGCTGGATCAGCTTGGCCCACGGCAGCTTCCCGTACCGCCTGTGCGCTTCCCAGAGCCCGGCCACGGTGCCCGGGACGGTCACGCCCTTCATGGACTGGACCTTTTCGCCCGAGACCCGGCCGTCGGCCCCGAGCAGGAAGTCCGGCGTCACCCCGAGAGGCGCCTGGCCGTAGTACTCGATCGCGATCGTCTTCGCGCTGGCGGCGTCATGGATCAGCATGTAGCCGCCGCCGCCGATGTTGCCGGCCCGCGGCAGCGTCAGGGTCTCGGCGATCCCCACCGCCACGGCGGCGTCCACGGCGTTGCCCCCCTTGGCCAGGATGTCGGCGCCGATCCGCGAGGCGATCTTGTTCTGCGAGACCACCATCCCGTCACGTCCGATCACCGGGTGGTGGATGGACCGGTAGCCGATCAGGTCGCCGCCGGTCTGGGCCAGGGCGCGGGCCGCCGAGGGCGGTCCCTCGTCCTGCGCCCATGCGGGCGGCGCGACGGCGACCGAGACCGCCAGGACACTGGCGAGGGCGACGTTGAAGGCGCCGCGGACGACTTTACTCATGACTGTTTCCCCACAGAAAAGCCCCTCCCGCGTGGCGGGAGGGGCTCTGGCCGTCCGGCTTAGAAGCTCTTGCGGATGTTGAAGTAGAGGTACCGGCCGTAGGGGTTGTAGACCGAGGCCTGATAGCCGTCGGGCGTCAGCGGCGGGTCCTTGTCGAAGACGTTGCGTGCGCCGATCAGGATGCGGGTGTCCTTGATGTACCGGTTGCCCTCTTCGAAGGTGTAGGAGAGCGAGACATTGTGCACCCAGGTGTCCGGCACCTTGTAGAACCCGCCCGCGGCATAGGTCAGCCCGGTGGAGTAGAACTTGCCCGTGTAGGTCGTGAACCAGTTGGCCGTGAAATTGCCGTAGCGCCAGTTCAGCGACCCGCTACCGCGCCACTCGGGCGTGCCGTTCTGGCCGACGATGTCCTGGCCGCCGGTGATGATCGTGCCGGCGTTGATCTGGCCCGCCGCCCGCGCCTCGAGCAGCGCGGCCAGGCCTTCGGTCGGGGACTGGTAGAGCTTGTCCAGGCGGGCCACGTTCACGTCGAAGGTGAAGTCGCCGAAGGTGTCGGTGGTCAGCCGATAGTTGACGCCGACGTCGACGCCCTGGGCCACCTGCGGCAGCTGGTTGACGTACTTGTCGTCCGCATACTCCACGAAGCCGACGGGCGTCAGGCCCGTGCCAGCGAACACGGCGATGTTGTCGGGCGTCGGCGGCAGGCGGTGGACCGCCGGGTTCGACGAGCCCTGCAGACGCATCAGATAGTCGAGGATCACCGCGTTGCCCTCGCCGAACAGGCCGACGATGCCCTTCTGTTTGATCTTCCAGACGTCGACGGTGAAGATCAGGCGGCCCATCTCCGGCGGCAGGAATTCCGGCTGGAAGACGATGCCGTAGGACAGGTTTTCCGACGTCTCCGGCTTCAGGTCCGGGTTGCCGGCGCGCACGGCGCGGGTGGTCCGCGACTGGGTGCACTGAGTAAAGCTGGTGATCCGGCCGGCGCGCAGGTCGGCCTCGCAGAAGTAGTAGTCCTGGCGGTTGTTCGTGCGGCTGACCTGGCTGACGTTGATCTGCTCCAGGTTCGGCGCCTTGAAGCCCTTGGACCAGGATCCGCGCAGCCGGAAGCCGGGGATGATGTCCCAGGCGGCCGCCACCTTCGGCTTCGCCACGCTGCCGACGTCGCTGTAGTCCTCGGCGCGCCCGGCGAGCTGCATTTCAAACCGATCGACGAACGGGATGTTCATCTCCGGCGAGACCAGGGGGATGGCAAGCTCGGCATAGGCCGACATCACCGTCCGATGACCGCTCACGTCCGGCGACACCGAGGTGCCGGGGATATTGCTGAGCGCGACGGCGCCCCCGACGATCGGGCCGGTGATCGCGTCGATGTACGGGATGGTCCCGTCGACGTTGTCGTCGCGATTGTCGCGATAGGTCTCGCGCCGCACCTCGACGCCCGCCGCGACCCCGATGTCGCCCGCCCACATCGAGAGCAGATCCGGGCGGTTCACCTTGAAGTCCCAGAGGGCGAGCGTGGTCTTGTTCGAGCGGGTGATCGGGATGAGCAGCCCAGCAAGCGCCGCCGCGTTCGACGGCGTCTGGTCGCCCCCGGTGGTCAGGTTCGACGTGCCGATGCCGTTGAAGGGATTGTAGGCGTCGGGTGTCGTGCGGTTGACCGCCGCCGAGAAGGCCGTGCCGTCCAGGGCGTACGAGAGGTCGTCCACCGTCGCTTCCGAGTAGAGGGCGGCGGTCTCCCAATTGAAGCCGAACTTCTTGCCCTTGAACCCACCCAGCACCCGATACTGGTCGTTGGTCACGATGACCTGCGACGGGCCAAGGTCCAGAAGGCCGTAGGCGTTGAAGGTCAGCCGCAGACCGCTGGCGGGCACACCCACCAGGTTCGGAAGGCGGTTGGGGTTCGGCTGGCCATTCGCGAGGGTCGCGGCGCCGAAGGGGTTATAGTAGGCGTTTGGTCCGATGGAGATGGTCGGCGAGGTGGTGACGCCCTGGCTGCCAGCGACGTTGCCCTCAGTGCGGGCATGATAGTAGCCCGCCTCGCCGAAGAAGGTCACGTCCTCGGTGATGTCGTAGTGCCCGGTCAGGAACAGGTTGGTCCGGTCCGCTTGCGGGATGACCGACGACTTGCTCGAAGCCAGGTTGTCGACGCGGAAGGCGCGATCCGTCGTCGTATTGATGGCGCCCGGCACGATGCAGAGGCCCGGGCTCACGGTCACCGTGCAGCTTACGGACTGCGGCGAGAAGTGGAAGATGCCGGTGGAGCCCGTGATCGCCGTCGTACCCTGGCGGATCGCGCTCGTCACGCCCGCCGCCTGGAAGGCGCCGAAGCCGGTCACGGTGGAACGGGTGTCGAGGCTGACCGTGTTGGCGAATTCCGTGCCGGCGAACAGCGGCCGGCGGTCGGACATGGATGTGTAGTCCTGGTCCGAGGCGAGCAGGGCCGAGCGCTTCTCCAGCGAGCCGAAGAGGGTGATGTTGCCGCGGCCGTCCTGGAAGTTGTCGCCGAACAGGCCCGTGAGCCGGCCTTCACGCAGGTTCGTCCCCGGCGCCGTGCCGTACTGGAACTCCAGCTGGCCGCCGTCGACGTCGTCCCGCAGGACGGTGTTGATCACCCCGGCCACCGCGTCGGTGCCGTAGATGGCGGCCGCGCCGTCGCGCAGCACTTCGATGCTGCGCAGGCCCGCCACCGGGATGGCGTTGGTGTTGTAGGTGAAGGTGGGCACCAGGGACTCGGCCTGGGTCGTCGGGTGGTAGACCGTCCGGCGGCCGTTGATCAGCACCAGGGTGTTGCCGGCGCCGAGGTTTCGCAGGCTGACGGAGTTCACGTCGCCGCGCGCCGAGTTGGACGAGCCCGGCAGGAAGCTCGAGTTGAACGTCACGTTGCCGGCCTGCGGGATGGTCCGGAACAGTTCGTCGCCCGAGCCGGCCGCCGTCGCCTGGATCTGGGTCGCGTCCACCACCGTCACCGGCAGCGCCGCCGTCACCTTGGAGCCCTGGATCTGGGAGCCGACCACGACGATCTCGTCGACGGTCTGCGCTTCGGCGCCGTCCTGCGCCCAGCCGGGCGTCGCCAGCCCGAACGCGCACAACGCGCTGGTGGCGAGCAGTGCGGACCGGCCGCGCAACCCCTTCCCGATCATCTTGGAAATCCCCTCAAACTACCCCCGGCGCTTTGCTGCGCCTGTGGCAGGATTTGGCCAATTCGCGGCCCGCGCGTCCAACAAATGTTCTTGGGGCGTTCAACAAGCCCTGCTGATCGTTCGAGATCGCGGCGCCCAGCGCGAAGTCACCGAAGGACGGCATCTGCACCGTCTCAGGTCGCCGACCGATCCAGACAAGACTCCGGCGCATGAGGTTCTTGCCAGCGACGTGAACGACGTAGCGCGCTATCGAGGCCCAGCGCATCGACGCTCCCCACCCGACCGACTCAAGACAATGGTTACCCAAGCCTCAACTGCACGACGTTGGGATCCTTTCGGCCCCCGTTCGGTCCGCCTGCACGGGACTGCGCCACGGCCGAGCGACGCCTGACGCGGCCCCGCGCGATGCCCAGCTTCTCAACGGGCGCGATTGACGTAAACCTGAGCTGGAGACGACAATGCGTTCAAACATGGGAACGGCGTTCATATAGATGAGCGAAAATGTCCTCTCGGCTGCGCGCGTGCTGGACCTTGTGGAACTGATCGCCGGCAGCGAGGACGGCGTCCTCCTGCGCGAAGCGACGGCCCGCCTGAACGCACCGAAGAGCAGCACCCTGATGCTGCTTCGAACGCTGGTGAACCGGGGCTACGCCTATCGGGACTCCGTTTCGGAGCGCTACAGGCTCAGCGACGAATATCGGGCCGGAAGCTTCGGCTGGACCCCCGATCCGCATGCACGCCTGATCGCGGTCGCCCGCCCGGTCATGGAGGAAGTCAGCGCGGAGCTGGGGGAATCCGTCACCCTCGGCGCCTACGACAAGCAGGGAGCCGCGCAGCTGCTGAGCCAGGTCGAGGCGGACGTCGAGGTCCGCTACACGGCCGCGCTCGGCCGACCGATCCCGCTCTTCTGCACCGCGATCGGCCGCGTCCTTCTCTCCCGGGAAGGCGAAGACGCCCGGGCGGCCCTGCTCGGCGAGGGCCCTTTTGCGGCCCTGACACGCCATACGGTCACCGACCGGGAGGACATCCTGCGGATCATCGCGCACGCACGCGCCGACGGCTACGCGATCGTGATGGAGGAGTTCGCCCTGGGCGGCACCGGTGTCGCCGCCCCGATCCTCGGCGCTAGCGGCCGCGCGCTCGGGGCGCTGAACATCGGGTGCGTGACGAGCCGCTTCGACGACAAGCGCGAACGCGTGGTCGCGGCGGTCAAGGCCGGCGCCGCGACCATCGCGGCGCGGATGGGGCTGGTGGGCGAGCATCGAGCCGCGCCCTGACCGATCCTCGGCGGCCGGGTCGCCGCCAGCCCTCCGCTCAGAAGTTCACCGTCACGCGCGCGTAGTAGTAGCCGCCGTAGACGCCGAACGGCGAGTTGCCGCCAAAGGGCGCGAAGCCATTGGTGTCCGCCACCGTGTTGCGATCGGGATAGACGTCGAACAGGTTGTTCGCCCCGACCGCCAGGGCCAGCCGCTCGCTGACCTGGTAGCCCACCTCGAGATCGGTGAGCCATTTGGCGCCGTAGCGCTGGTCGAAGGCGGCGTTGTTGTTGAGGCTCTGCCACTTGCCGTAGCGGCTCTCGCGCAGGTTCACCCGCCACTTGTCGTAGGTCCATTCCGCGCCCAGGAGCAGCTTGGTCCGCGGCGTCGAGACCGTCGCCGAACCCCGCTGCTGGCGGTCGAACAGGGTCAGCCCCAGGCCTGCCAGTTCCGGGGGGTTGGGCGCGATGCCGGCGATGGTCGTCTTGTTGTAGTTGAAGCCCAGGGTGTAGCGCAGGCGACCCAGGTCGCCAATGTCGTGGCTATAGGAGGCGACGATGTCCACGCCCTTGGTGTTGGTGTCGATCGCGTTGGCGAAGTAGCGGACCGAGAGGTTCGTCGGCAGCCCGTTGCGAGCCAGGACGGCCGCGACCCCGCTCCCCGACAGGAGGCCGGTAAGCGCAATCCGGTCGCGCAGTTCGATACGATAGGCGTCCACCGTGGCGGAGAAGCCGGAGAACGGCGTGAGGGCCAGGCCGACGCTGTAGTTGGTGGACTTCTCGGGCTTTAGCGGCTGGGCGCCCAGCGCTTCGCCGACAGCCGAGTCCGGCCGCACCGTCTTCGATTCCACGAAGGTGAAGACGCCGTTGATGATGTTGGCCTGGTTGGCCGTCTGGGCGTAGCCCGACTGCGACAGCGACGGGGCGCGGAAGCCATTGCTGACGGTGGCGCGCAGGGCGACGGCGTCGTTGAACTCGTAGCGGGCCGAGACCTTGCCGCTCAGCACGTCGCCCGCCGCGTCGTCGTAATCCTCGTAGCGGCCGGCCGCCGCGATCAGGAACTTGTCGGTCACGTCGAGGCTGAGGTCGATATAGGCGGCGTAGTTGGCGCGCGAGACGTCCGCCTCGTCCGCCGGCGTCAGGATCACGGCGCCCTGGGCCCCCACGGTCGCGGCTCGCCCGGCCAGGTTGCCGTAGCCGGTGGGATAGACGTAGCCGCCGGCCACATAGGCCGCCGGATCGCCGGCCTTCGTCTCATAGTGCTCCCAGCGGTACTCGGCCCCCGCGGCGACCGTGAGCGGGCGGCCGCCGAACACGGCGAACTCACGGGTCACGTCCAGGTTGGTCGTCCACTGCTCGAACGTGGAGCGGAAGGTGTGGAACTCGGTGGGGCTAGCCGGTCCCAGCGAGGCGTTCAGGCTGTTGCTGGACCCGTGATCGACCCGGTTGCGGCCGTAGGTGGTGCTGAGGTCGAAATCCCAGTCGCTGGCGGTCCAGCGGACGCCGCCCGTTACCTGATGATCCAATTCGTCCAGCGTGTAGTTGGGCGCGAAGCCGTCCGGATAGACCTGGATCAGGTTCTGGTTGCTGTTGGGTCGGCGGAAGCCCTGCCCCACGACGGCGTCGCGGAAGCTGAGGGTCGCGGCGGCATAGACCTCCGCGCCGCCAAGCGTCTGGCCGGCGTTCACGGAGAGGGCGGCGGACTTGGTCTTGGGCAGGCCGCCCCTGTAGAGCTGGTAGCGGTGCGCGGTCGTCTCCCGCGGGTCGGCGACGCCGCCCGGCAGGGTGAAGTAGAGCTGCCCCGTCAGGTCCACGCCGCGCAGGGCGTCGTGCTGCGTCTTGGCGTCGACCGCCAGGGTGACGAAGCCGTCCTCGCCGAAGCGGAAGCCGTGGAACATGTCCGCCTGGACGGTCTCGCCATCGGAGACGCCGTTGTATTCGAAGCGGCGGCCCGCGTTGACGTTCAGCCTGCCGCCCTCGCTGTCCTTGCGCAGGATCACGTTGATCACGCCGGCGATCGCGTCCGACCCGTACTGCGCCGCTGCGCCGTCGCGCAGCACCTCCACGCGGGCGATGGCGCTGGAGGGGATCAGGTCCAGGTCCACCGGGTTGCCGCCGTTGGACAGGTTGCCGGTGTTGAGGTTGAGCAGGGAACTGTTGTGGCGGCGCTTGCCGTCCACCAGGACCAGCACATGGACCCCGCCCAGGCCGCGCAGGCCGGCCGGTCGCGCCAGGCTGTCCCACGAGGACGACCCCACGGTCTGCGCCTGGAACGAAGGGATCAGCTGGGTGAGCGCGTCGCGCAGCGGCGCCGCCCCGCCCAGGCGTTCCAACTGCTCGCCGCTGATCACGTCGATGGGCGCGGGGCTGGAGACCACCGTCCGCGCCTGCCCGCGGCTGCCGGTGACCACCACCTCCTCCAGCGCCTCGCCGCTACCGGTCTGGGCGGCGGCGGCGCCGGCCATGGCGACGCCCGCAAGCGCGGTGCAGAGAAGCAGGGCGGACTTGGTCATGGTTCTTTCAGCCTTGGTGGTGTGCGGACGGAAGCGCGGCGAACGGCAGGGTTGGAGGATCGAACCGATCCCCGTGCGCCCCCGCCCGCACTTCCAGAGACGAAGCACGGACGAAAACCCTCACGCCCTCTGGAGGAAATTTCGCCGCGGGATCGGACGGAGCTCGGCCGCCTCGAAACTCGGCCGGCGCGGAACGACCAGCAGGGCGCCCAGCGAAATGGCCGCAGCGGCCATGACGTAGAAGCCGGGCGCGATATTGAGGCCGGTCTCGCGCACGAGCAGGGTGGCGATGAAGGGCCCGAAGCCGCCAAACACCATCACCGCGCCGTTGAACCCGACGGACATGGCCGTGTAGCGGACCCGGGTCGGCAGCAGCTCGCAGATGAAGGTGGGCGCGGCGCCGCTGTAGAGGCCCGTGAGCACCCCGCCGACGGTCGTGAGCGCGACCACGCTCCACAGGCCTGGCGCGGCGTCGAGCTGCATGAAGAGCGGCACGCCCAGGACGAGGCAGGCCGCCGCGCTGGCGACCAGGAACGGCCAGCGGCCGAAGCGGTCGGAAAGCCAGCCGACCAACGGGATCGTGCAGATGTTCGCGAGGGTTCCGATCAGCGTTCCCGTGAGCACCAGCGAGGCGGGGATCTTCAGCGTCTGGGCCGCGAAGCTCGCCGTGAAGGCGCCGAAGATATAGCTGCCCACCGTCCAGACGACCGTCACGCCGAAGACCTGCAGCACCGCCCCGCCGTGATGGGCCAGCGCCTCGCGCAGCGGCGCGGCGGGCGGCCCCGCCTCGGCCCGGAACGCCGGCGTCTCGTCCACGTGCGCGCGGAGCCAGAACCCCACTGGCGCGACGAGGAGGCCGAGCAGGAAGGGCAATCGCCATCCCCAATCGGCCAGGTCGTCCGCGGACAGCACACTGTTCAGCAGCAAGGCGACGCCGACCGCCGAGAGGATGGCGAGGCTGGTGCTCAGCTGCTGCAGGCTACCGAAGAACCCGCGGCGATGCGGAGGGGCGTATTCCACCAGGAAGGTCGTCGCCCCGCCCCACTCCCCGCCGGTCGCAAACCCCTGCACGAGCCGGCAGGCTACGAGCAGGATCGGCGCAGCCAGCCCGATCGACTCGTAGGCCGGGACCAGCCCGGTCAGCCCCGTCGCCACGGCCATCAGCACCATCGTCAGGACCAGGGCCGCCTTGCGGCCGCGCCGGTCGCCGTAGCTGCCGATCACGACCGCTCCCACGGGCCGCATGAAGAAGCCGACGCCGTAGGTGGCGAAGCTCGCCAGGAGGCTGGTGAGCGGATCGGCCGCCGGGAACATCGCCCGGCCGATCTGGGCCGCGAAATAGCCGTAGACCATGAAATCGAAGAGCTCGAACCAGTTGCCGACCATCACCGAGCCGAGGGCGCGGGCGACGTCCCGGGGGCGCGGGCTCTGGGCGGCGTCGGCGCGCCCGGGCGACGCCGCCTCCGCCCGCCTCATTTCGTGTCGGCCGGCGGCGAGGGTTTGGCCAGCGGGGCGGACGGATGGCGCGGCAGCCGCACCTGACCATCGGCCACCCACTGCCGCCCGTCCTTGAACACGTGGACGACCCGGGCGAGGTCGTCGAGCACCTCGTCGGGCCGGCCGTCGACCACGATCACATCGGCGAGCTTGCCGGCCTCCAGCGTGCCCAGCTTGTCGCCCATGGCCAGGAGCTCGGCGTTGGTCCTGGTCGCGGCGATCAGGGCCTGGGCGGGGGTGTAGCCGCCCTTCACGAACCACTTGAGCTCGGCGATGTAGGGGTTGGGGATCATCTGGTTGACCCGCCCGATGGTGTCGGTCCCCACGCCCATGACCACGCCGGCGGCCTTCAGTTTCTTGAACATGTCGAAGTTCGACTGGCTGGTCATGACGAACCGCCGCGACGTCGAGCCGTAGAAGCCGCCCGCGGTGTCGAGCACATTCTGGTAGACCTGCAGGGTCGGGACGGAAGCTATCCTGCGCTTCCCCATGGCCGCGACGGCCGCGTCGGTCCGCGGCAGCGGATGCTCGATCATGTCGACGCCGGCGGCCACCGCCCGGTCGATATAGATGGTCTCGCAATCGCACGTCACCGGCAGGCCCAGCGTATGGGCCTCGTCCACGGCGGCGGCGGCTTCCTCGGGCGTGAAGTGGCTGGCGATCTTGATGACGCTGGCCCCCTCCTTGAAGGCGGTGCGGACCGCCGCGCGCCAGGCGTCCGCCCCGTCGCGCTCCCACTGGTACGCGGGACCATGGTTGGGCGTGATCGGCCGCTCGGTGGCGTGCCCTCCGGTGCCGGTGATGATGTGACCCGCGGCGAAGACGCGGGGGGCCGGGATCTGCCCGGCCGCGCTCCATTGGGCGAGCTGGTGCGGGGCGTTCAACACGCCGCCGAGGTCGCGGACCGCGGTGAAGCCCGACTCCAGGAACCAGCGGAGATTCCGCGCGCCGCGCAGCACGCCGGACCCTTCGGTGTCCTGCTCGTCGATCGGTGTGTCGGGGTCGGGGTAGGTCATATGGACGTGCATATCGATGAGGCCCGGCATGACGGTCTTCCCGGTCACATCGATCACCACGGCGTCCGCCGCCCAGTCGGTGCGCCCCGCGGGCAGGACGGCCTTGATGGTTCGATCCTCGAGCACCACCGTTCCCTCGAAGGCCGCCGCGCGGACAGCGTCGAAGACGCGGCCGCCCATCAGCACCGTCTGCTTGCCCGGCCCCGCCACGGGACGCCGCGGGATCCGCTGCGGGTCATCGGACGTCGGCGTCGTCCGGGGCAACACCGCCTCGCGGTCATTGCGCAGCGGCTGGGCTGCGACCGGCGCGCCGGCGAGCATCAGCAGCAGGGCGCCTGCCACCGCGGGCCGCGAGGGATCGAACATCAAGCGGTTTCTCCCATGGGGCTCACGTCAGCGGCCGGGCTGGCGCACGACCAGCGTCTTGCCGGCGAGCGCCGCGGGATCGACGTCGCGCCGGGTCACCGTGCGCCGGCCCTGGGGGGTCAGGAAGGTGACGCTGACCGTGACCTTCCGCAGGCCGAGGGTCCCGAAGTGGACCGGCATGGCGTTCTGGGAGTCGTAGCCGCCGCCGGTGTCCATCATCCGCGCGCCCAGGAGCCGGCCGGCGGCGTCGAAAAGGCGGATCTCCGCGCCTGGGACCAGCGCGACGCCGCGCGAATCCACCGCGGCCACCTTCAGCGCCCCTCGATGCGCGGCGTCCGGACTGTCGTTGCGATAGACCCGGCCGGCGCCGACCTTGTCGTCGTTGTGGGTCAGCGCCAGATCCAGGTCGCCGTCGCTGTCCAGGTCGGCCCACTGCACGCCATGGTCGGCCGGAACGACGTCGAGGCCGGCCGGCAGTTCGTCGACGAACTGGCCCGCACGGTTGCGGTAGAGATGATCCTTCAGCGTCGGATTGGGCGTGCGGAAGGTGGTGACGTAGAGATCGAGCCAGCCGTCCTGGTCGACGTCGGCCCAGCCGCCGGCCACGTGATGGTCGTCGGCCAGCAGCCCCGCGGCCGCGGCGACCTCCGTGAACGTCCCGCCGTCGTTCCGGTGCAGGCGGTTCTTGCCGTAGGCCGCCACGAACAGGTCGAAGTCGCCGTCGTTGTCGTAGTCGCCGACAGCGCAGCCGACCGAGCCCTCGTCGGCGGGTCGCTGCAGCGGCGTCAGGCCCAGCGCCTCGGCCACATCGACGAACCGGCCGTCGTCGTTCCGGAAATAGCCGTCGCGGTCGCCGGCCTGGTTGGCGACGAACACGTCGAGGTCGCCGTCCTGGTCGGCGTCGAAGAAGCATGCGCCCACCGTCTTGCGTGGGTCGGCGAGGCCCAGTTCCGACGCGACATCCCGGAACTTGCCATCGTCGTTGCGGAACAGTTGGTTCGCCGCCGCGCGCTGGGCGACGAAGAGGTCCAGATCGCCGTCGCGGTCGATGTCGATCCACGAGACCTGCCGGGTCGAAGCATCCGGCGGGGCGATCCCCAGTTCGGCGCCGACCTCGGTGAAGACGCCGCCCCGGTCGTTCCGAAACAGCCGGTTGCGATGCCGCGGCGTGGGCGAGGTCCCGACGTAGAGGTCGACATCGCCGTCGGCGTCGTAGTCGCCCCAGGCCAGAGCCCGCGCGTCCCGGCCGCCCACGTCGAACCGGACGCCCGAGGGGACCAGCGCGCCCCGATCGTTGCGCAGCAGCACGACGCTGCCGTCCTTGAAGCCCGTGGCGAGGTCGAGGTCCCCATCGCCGTCGTAGTCGGCCCAGGCGTTCGCCAGGGCGCCGGGCTTGTCGAGCGCCGGGATATCCAGCCGCTCGAAGCGGAAGGGGGCCGCCGTCGCCGCGAGCGGCGCGGCGGCGAGACCAAGGGTCAGCAGGCCGGCGGCCGCGAGCCCGGGGCGACGGTGGCGACGGATCAAGGCTTCGCCTCCGTGGCCTTGCGGCGATAGTCGAGCGGCGGCGGCCGATCGCCAACCATGGCCTTGTAGACGAAGCCCTCGCCGCGGCGCTGATCCAGCTCGGCCTTCGCCTTGGCGATCGTCGCAGGATCGGTGAACAGGTCCGCGGCGGTCAGCGCCAGGGTCTTGGCGGCCACGATCCCGCCCTTGGTGGCGATCGGCGTCCCGCCGGCGGCCACGGCCTGCCAGCTGTGCGCCGGCGTGCCGGGCGTCCAGGTGGCGGCGGTGACGCCGGCCGTGGGCGTCACCCAGCTCACATCGGCGACGTCGGTGGAGCCGCCGCCTCCGCCGCCCACCTCGTACGGCCTGATCTCCCCGACACTGGCGAGGGTGAGCTTGGTGGGCGGCAGGTGGGCCGTCATGGCCTGGCCGAAGGCGGTGTCCTTGGCGTCCCATTTGGGCCCGCCGACCTCCCGCAGGTTTATGTCCATGAGCCGCCCCAGCGCGTCGTTGGGCAGCATGTTGTAGACGCCGCCGGTCTGCTCGAAGCTGACCTTCGTCTCGCTGGCCATGGCCGCCCCCTCGGCGGCCTTCTGGATGCGGCCCATGACGTCGCGCACCACCTGCGGATCGGCGTGGCGGACGTAGTAGTAGACCTCGGCCTTGTCGGGCACGACGTTCGGCGCGCTGCCGCCGTCGGTGACCACGTAGTGGATGCGCGCGGACGACGGCACGTGCTCGCGCATGTAGTTCACCGCCACGTTCAGGATCTCCACGCCGTCCAAGGCGGACCGCCCCTTCTCGGGCGAGGCGGACGCATGGGCGGAGAGGCCGGCGAACCGGAACTTGCCGCTGACGTTGGCGAGCGAGACCGTCTGCGCGGCGCTGTTCGTGTCCGACGGATGCCAGTGGAGCGTGGCCGACACATCGCTGAAGAGCCCAGCGCGCACGAGGTAGACCTTCCCCGAGCCGCCCTCCTCCGCCGGCGATCCGTAGACCCGAACCTCGCCCTTGATGTCGTTGGCCTGCATCCAGGCCTTCACCGCCTGGGCCGCGGCGACGGACGCCGCGCCGAAGATGTGGTGCCCGCAGCCATGGCCCGCCTCCTGCCCGGGGATCGGCGAGCGCGCCGGCTCCGCGCGCTGCGCCAGACCGGGCAGCGCGTCGAACTCGGCCAGGATCGCGATCACGGGCCCGTCGCCGTTGCGGAAGCGGGCGACAAAGGCGGTCGGCATGCCCGCCACGCCCGGCTCGACCGTGAAACCCGCGGCCTTCAATTCCTTCTGGAGCAGGGCCGAGCTCTTGGTCTCCTGGTAGCCGACTTCTGCGAAGCCCCAGATCTGCTGCGCCACATCGCCCATCCGGGGACCGGCCTTGTCGACCAAGCCCAGGATCTGCGCCCTTTGCGGCTCCGCCACCCGCGCCTCCACGGCGCCTGCGCCGAGAACACCGGCCAATAGGGTCCACATGGCGGCAGATCGGGAAAATTTGGTCATCAGCATACTCCGGGCAGTCCGTCCGCGGGTTGGCCCGCGGGCGCGGCTCCCCAGATCGGTGACGAGAATGGCGGCAGCATTCCTCACCCGGAGGCGAAGAAAAACCGGTATCCGCCAAAGCGGCGCCAAAAAATCGCGCAGACACTGCCCCGCATTTGCGCACCCGGGGCCCGCGGCGCATGGACGGGGTGTCGAGGCGTTTCAGCGCGATGCCGGGAGAGCCGACACGCTCGGACGCCGTCGCCTGATTTCGGAGCCTTGCCATGCGCCCCCGCACGCCCGTCAGCCTCGACGCCGCCGATCTGCGGATTCTCGGCGTGCTGCAGGAGGATGGCGCCTTGTCTGTCGCCGCCGTCGCCGAGCGGGTGAATCTGTCGTCCAATGCCTGCTGGCGCCGCATCAAACGCCTGGAGGACGAGGGCGTGATCAAACGCCGCGTGGCCCTCGTGGACGCCGAGGCGATCGGCATGGGGGTGACGGTCTTCGTCAACGTGCGGGCCAGCGAGCACACGGACGAGTGGTTTCAGGCCTTCTCCAAGGCTGTCTGCGACCTGCCGGAGGTGGTGGAGTTCTATCGGATGAGCGGCGAGGTGGACTATCTGCTCAAGGTGCAGGTCTCCAGCATCGCCGACTATGACGCGGTCTATAAGCGCCTGGTCAGGTCGGTGCGCCTGACGGACGTGAGCTCCGCCTTCGCCATGGAGGAGGTGAAGCATACGACGGCGGTCCCCCTCCCCTCGCCAAACTCCACTGATCGGAACGACAAACTGGCCTGATCGCTCCTACGAAGCGGCCGTTCATGTGGACGTTCATCCCAATTTGTCCCTGAATGGGCGTAAAAGCGGTGAAGATTTCCCGCCACATCCCGTGACAGCCTGATGACCGGAAATACGGGGGCACGGGCGGCGCGATGTCGGCAGGAAAACGATTGCGACCAAGGTCGCGCGCAGTGGCGGCGGCGCAAGGACGGCGCAGGTGACCGCGCTCGCAGCCGCTCCGGCCTCGCCCGCGCCGCGACGGGGCGAGAGCCTGCTCGCCTCGGTCTGGCCGCACGTCGGCGAGCTGCGCGGCTATCTCCGGCGGCGGCTGCCCGCCAGCGAGGTGGACGACGTGGTCCAGGACATCTTCATGCGACTCGTGCACCGCGAAGGCGAGGTGGTGCAGCACCCGCGCCGGTATATCTTCCAGGTCGCGACGGCGACGCTCATCGACCGGCATCGGCACGCGACGAGCCGCTGCGGCCCCTTGCACTGCGAGTTGCTCGACACGGAGCTTCCCCCGGACGAACTGTCCCCCGACCGCTTCCTGTTCGCACGCGACGACGTCCAGGCCGCCCAGCGGATCCTCCGGACGCTGCCTGAACGGACGCGCCAGATCCTCATCGCGGTCCGGGTCGAGGGGGAGAGTCTGAAGGCCGTGGCCGCCCGCCACCAGATCAGCGTGAGCGCGGTCGAGAAGCACCTCATGCGAGCGCTGCGGGCGCTGCGCGAGGGTTGCGACCGCGCGGAGGCCGCTTAAGCGCGCCGCTTCAGTCGGACGCCGGCCGCGGCTGCACGGCGAGCGCCACGCCCGCAAGGGTCCACAGGCGGCTGATCTCGCGCCATGCCGCGTCCGCGGCGGGCGAGCTGGCGCGCCACGCCCCGAAAGCCGCCACCGTATCGACCCCGAGGTCCTCGCGCAGGCGCAGGGCCCAGACGGACGCCTCATCGAGCCACGCGCTTCCGAGGCTGTCGCCGCCCGTCTCGCTCACGCCGTCCCTTTCGCCAGGAGGCCGGCAGGCGCGCCGGAACCTCGGAAGTCGCATCGCGCGGATGCAGCCTACTCTTCTGACGGACGCCCGGCGCGAACCCTCACCTGCGCCTCCCAAAAACCTGCCCGAACGGCCGGCAGCCCTGCCCGGGGAATAGGCAGAGCTGCCTCGCGCGGCGATGGCGCGCCACGCGGCGGGCGATCCGGCTTGGGGGCCCACATCCGCACGAGAGGGAGAGGCGGATGCGGCCGGACGCCCGGGTTCGAAAGGCCCTAGCGGGCCTGCGCCGCGGCGGGGCCGTACTGCAGGCCATTGAAGAGGAACTTGAAGGCGGCGTGCGACTGGGCGCGCTGGGCGACTTCGGGACCCATCAGGAAGAGCTTGCCCTTGCCCACGTCCACATCCACCACCGCGCCGGCCCCCGCCAGCTTTTCCTGGCCGACCGCCCAGCCGCTACGCAGGACGTCGCCCTTCGGGTACCAGGCGGCGCGGGTCCCGACGCCGGCCGCGAAGGCCGGACTGCGGTCGAAGAAGACGGCCATGGATGCGGGCGCGCCGTAGGCCAGGGGCTGACTGTTGTCGACCGAGACCTCCAGCAGCGAGCCGGGGATGTAGAAGTCGTTGCGGGGCAAGGGCTTGCCGTCGGCGCCGTTCAGCGCGCTGGGCGCGGCGACGCCCACCATCTCGGCCAGGCGGGTGGAATTCCCGATCGCCACCACCGCGCCGCCCGCTCGCAGGAAGGCCGCGACCTGGGGCGCCGTCTTGTCCTTGCTGATCTCTCCCAGCCAGGAACGGAATTCGGCCGGAATCTCGTCGGGCTTCGGCTGCCGGCCGGGCCCGCCGCCTTCGTCGCTGCCCAGGACGTTGTTGGCGAAGACCAGGACGTCGAAGTCCTTGCCGAGGTCGCCCGCATCGAGGCGCTGAGGATAGACGACCGTGTAGTCGAACTCGTACTGCTCCATCAGCCAGCGGGTCCAGCCCGCCGGCATGTTGCCGCCGTAGCGGTCCACCAGGCCGACCCGCACCGGCTTCAGCTTGAGCTTCTCGCCCGCCGGCGCGGCGGACATCGCGTGGACGGTGAGACCCAGGTCGTGGGCCGCCGTCTGCACGATGGCCCGGTGGGCCGGGGTGGCGGGAATCCACAGCGCGCCGGGCGCCAGGGTCTTGCCTCCAGCCTTGGCCGGCGCCTTCAGCCAGTAGACGCCCTGCCCCGCCTTCAGCAGGCGGTTGGACAGGATGAAGCTGTCGTTGGTCTCGTGGCTGACCAGATACCCCGCCCGGCCTGAGCCGACGATCCGGCCCGGCGGCGGCGCCATGACCTCCGCGACCGGCTCGAACGGGCCGTCGAAGCCGTCGAGCACGCGGTCGAACTTCACCCCCATCTGCAGCGCCAGCGTATAGCCGGTGGAATCGTACGGCGGGATCGGCGGGCCGCCCGGATAGGCGAAGTCGTGGGGGTGGTCCTGGGGCTCGAACATGTCGAGCACGTGGGGCCGGTAGGCCTGGTCGGCCTTCACCACATAGGAGCCAGCGGGATAGGCGCGGCCGGCGACGGTGAACGACTTGGTCGCCCGATGGACGTCCACGCCGGTCTTGATCAGGGCGTTCAGGAACTTCACCGCGGTAGGCAGGTCGGCCTGGTCGGCCGGGATGATGTAGCCGCGGGGGTCGCGCCGGGCAGGATCCTGCAGCACAGTCTTGTAGAGTTCGGGGTCCAGGCCGGCGGTGCGGCCCGAGCCGACCAGCGGCTTGCCCTTGGCGGCGGCCTCGAGGGCCTCGATCCGCCTCGGCGTGATCGTCCAGCTGTCCTGGCGGCCGCGCCGGATCGAGTTGTCGCCCATGCGCCAGATGTTGAGGAGCAGCCGCTCGCGGTTACGGGAGGCGTAGTCCAGCACCGCACGGTTCAGGCTGAGCGAATAGTCGATCGACTGGCGGAAACGCCAGGGCTGCGGCGCGATCGGCGCCGGCAGGTCGTTGCGCGCGATCTGGTTCCGCGCCACCAGCGGGATGGCCATGGGCGTGGGGTGGCCGGTGATCTCGGTCAGCAGGCCCACGGCATTGTGGAAGTAGGTGACCGACCGCTCCATCCCGTTGTTCCAGGTGGAATAGGTGGCGCCGCTGCGCATGGTCGACCCCGGCTTGCCCTCGCTGATCAGCCGGCTGTGCATGGTCGCGCCGACCTCGCTCAGGGTCGACATCACCAGGGGATCGTAGTTGTAGTTGAAGGGGTCGCGGAACGGCGGCACGAACACCACCGTCCCACCCGGCGCGGTCTGGTGGTGGTTGTAGATGATCTGGGGGAACCATTCCCGGAAGAAGATCCGGTTGACGTTGGTCGTCTCCTTCATCGCGGACATGTAGTAGTCGCGATTGTTGTCGTGACCGATGTACTTTTGATAGAGCCGCGGCAGGCTGGAAAACTCGCGCTTCTTCTCGTCCGCGTTGCGCATGTACCAGTTCGACACCAGCTCCATGCCGTCGGGGTTGACCTGCCCGAACAGGATGATGACGTCGTCCAGGATCCGCTTCGTCTCGGCGTCGTCGCGGGTCAGCATCTCGTGCAACGCGGCGATCAGCGCCTGCGGTGGCACCACCTCGGTGGCGTGCAGCCCCCCATCGATCCAGATCACGGCCTTGCCCTCGGCGGCCAGCGCCCTCGCCTCGGTCTCGCTGACGCCCTCGGCCTTGGCCAGCTTGCGGGCGATCTCGCGGTAGCGGTCCAGCCGGGCCAGGTTGGCCGGCGACGAGACGATCGCCATGTACTCGCGCCGCCCTTCCTCCGTGGGGCCGATGTCGACCAGTTTCATGCGGTCGGACTGGCCGGCGACGGTTTTGAAATAGGCCTCGAGCTGGGTGTAGTTCGCCAGGAAGTAGTCGTCGCCGATGTCGTGGCCAAACGCCTCCTTCGGCGAGGTGACGGGACCGGCCGCCTGGGCGAGCGGCGCCAGTGACATCGACAGCAGCGCGAGGGCTGCGGCGGCGCCTTTGAGCGCGCGGTTCAAGCTCATACTGGAGGTCCCCTCGGTATCACGCGGGCTGCGCCCGCAGGTCGGTACGGCCGGCGCAGGCGCGCCGGCCGCGACGCTTTAGAAGAAGCTCACATTGTCGATCTGCAGCCAAAGGCGCTCGCCGGCCGCGCGGCCGCCGCTGAAGCCGACATCCAGAAGGTCCGCCCCGGTCCAGGGGGCGTCTCCGCCGCGGCCCGGCGCGCGGGTCAGGCTCGAGAATGGAATCTCTACGGTGGTCCACTCGGCGTCCGCCGTCACCGGCGCGCGCCAGCGGCCGCTCTGTGTATTCACCGTCACCGCATAGGGGCCTCCGTCGCCGCGGACGTCGAAGCGGATCCCCTTGAACCCGCGCGCGTCCACCGGCTCCACCGATCCGCGGCTGAGCGGCAGGATGACGCCCGCGCTCGGCGCTTCCTTGGTCGCCATGCGGGCGGCAAGCAGCAGGGCGTGGTCACGGCCCTGCCGGACGGCCACCTGGCTGACCTGGACGGTGCGATCGTGGCCGCCGTCCATGTCGTCCAGGCGCAGCGTGTCGAGGCGGGTGCGGCCTGGCGCGCCTTCGAAATCGTCGATCAGGGCCGCGACTTTGATCGCCGGCATCGAAGTCTGGCCGTCGGCCGGCGTCGGCTTGGCTCCCGGCCCGAAGACCGGCCGGCCGTCGATGAACACCCGCTCGGTCTTGCGGATGTCGCTGATGTTCGCCCAGGGCTCGCCGGCGACCAGCACGAGGTCGGCGCGTTTGCCCTTCTCGATGGTGCCCCGGTCGGCGATCGCGTTCATGGCCCGGGCGCCGTTCGCCGTGCCGGCCATCAGCGCCTCGGCCGGCGTCAGCCCGGCCTGCACCAGCAGCTCCATCTCGCGCAGCGTGGCCGCGCCGTGGGGTGTGCCGGGCATCCCGGCGTCGGTGCCGACGGCGATCGGCACGCCCGCGTCGTGCAGCGCCTTCACGTTGTGCAGCGCGTAGCCGAACTTGCGGAACGACTGCTGCACCCGCGGATCGTCGCGATTGGCCGGCGGCGGCTGACCCGGCTTCACGGGCTCGTAGACTGCCAGTGTCGGGGCATAGACCGTGCCGTTGGCCTTCATCAGCGCGACGACCTCGTCGTCGACTTCGCGGTCCTGCAGGCTGTGGGCGATCACGTCGACCTTGGCGCGGGCGGCGACCTTGCCGCGATCGACGGTCACGGTGTGCGTCAGCACCTTCAGACCCGCCTTGTGCGCCTCGTCCGCCAGGGCCGACAGGGTCCAGTAGTCCATGCTGGTGTTGTCGGGCGAGCTGCCATAGCGCCAGCCGTCGGCGAACGCCTTGATGGCGTCGGGCTTGTACGGGAGCAGGGCGCGGACCTCGGCGCGGGCCGCCTCCGCCGTGCTCACCCACTTCGTGGTGGCCACGTCCGCCCAGTCGGCGCCGTGCCCGCCCGGCGTGCTCATCCGCGCGGTGAAGTTGACATGGGGCGTGGTCAGGCCGTCCAGCCAGCGGCGGCGCGGCGCGTAGGCTTCGGGCGGCTGGTGGAAGTCGTTCACCGTGGTGACGCCGGCGGCCACATAGGCGGCGGCGATCCTGGGCGCCACAGCCGGCGCCCCGCCCGGCGTCCAATGCGTGTGCAGGTCGAAGAAGCCGGGCAGCAGGGCCTTGCCCTTGGCCGGCACCACCACCGCGCCGCGCGGCGGCTTCAGCCCCGGCCCGACCTCAGCGATGCGGCCGTCGCGGATGATGACCGTCGCAACCCGCGGCGCGGCCCCCGTGCCGTCGAAGACGGTGGCATCGACGATCGCCGTGACGGGTCCGGGCGCCGGCGCGGCCTGCAAGGGGCCCGCCATCCCGAGCGCCGTCAGCGCCGCAAGGCCGATCGTCAAGCCGCTGAACCCGTCCCGCATTCCGACCTCTTCAGATGTCCAAGGCGCCGTCCTTCGCCTTGGACGAACAGCCGCACCGAACCCTCATCAGGCGGCGTGTCATCTGGCGAACCCGACCGGCCAGCGTCAACCGAATACCTTATTGTTTCGCGGTTATTTCACTCAACAGAAGAATACGCGATCCACGGCCAAGTATAATTTCACCTGTTGAGTTTCATCAGCTGAATTGATGAACGAGCGCGTCTCGCCCCAAGATACTCACGCGCAAGAGAGTGAACATTGACAGCATGTGAGGCGGATCGCATGCTCCCTCCCACAGCACCGGCGCCAATGACCGGGGCTACGAGAGAGGGATGGAAACGATGAAGGCGCTTCTACTCGGGTCGGCCTGCGCGGCGACCCTCGGCGCGGCCGTGCCTGCGTTGGCTCAGACCCCGCCCGCAAACCCCAGGGCGACAGACGTCGGGGAAGTGATCGTCACCGCAACTCGGCGCAGCGAGCGGCTGCAGGACGTGCCGCTGAGCGTCACGGCCTATTCGCAGGAGGCGCTCACGGCCAAGGGCATCGTCGGCTACGAAGGCCTGGCGGTGGAGACGCCCGGCGTGGTGCTGAACCGCCCCAGCGCCAACTTCAACAACTTCACCGCGCGCGGCATCGCGACCAACGGCTACGGCGCCAACCTGCAGAGCACCGTGGCGGTCTACATCGACGAGCTTCCGATCTCCACGATCGGCAATACGACAGTGCTGGACCCGAACCTCTACGATGTGGAGCGGGTCGAGTTCCTGCGGGGGCCGCAGGGCACGCTGTTCGGCTCCGGGTCGCTGTCAGGGGCGCTGCGCATCCTGACCCGCAAGCCCGACCTCAGGGAGTTCGACGCCTCGGTCCTGGTCGATTACGGGCTGACGGGCTCGGATTCCCTACGCCAGCGCTACAACGCCATGGTCAATGTGCCCCTGGTGCACCAGAAGCTGGCGCTGCGCGCGGTGGGCTTCTACCGCGACGAGGAAGGCTACATCGACAACGTCGGCCTGACCGCGAGGAAGAATTCCAACGACCTCGACGCCTGGGGCGGCCGGGTGGCGCTGCTCTGGACGCCGACGGACCGGACCTCGGTGAAGC
Source organism: Phenylobacterium sp. CCH9-H3 (assembly GCF_001557235.1). Lineage (GTDB taxonomy): Bacteria > Pseudomonadota > Alphaproteobacteria > Caulobacterales > Caulobacteraceae > Phenylobacterium. Next base: position 35,137 of record NZ_LSJI01000025.1, read on the forward strand.
TGCTGGTCTCGCGCGAGGTGAGCAAGCCGCGCGACGCCTCGACGATCAGCCCGGCCCTGGGCCACGACAAGCGCGTGTCGGACCGGCCGGACCTCTTCCAGGGCTGGCTGACCAGCTACAACGCCACCGTCGAGCACCAGTTCGAGGGCGCCCAGTTCACCAGCTCGACCACCTGGTCCGAGTTCAATCAGAAGTTCTACGTGGATCTCGGGGGCACGTTCGGCAACGCGACCGGAAGCCCCCTCGGCATCGCCTTCGGCCTGGACGCCGACGCCTACATGGACACCTTCGTGGAGGAGGCGCGCCTGGCCTCCGATCCTGGCGGCAAGTGGGACTGGGTGATCGGCGGCTTCTACCTCGATCGCCGGATCGACGTTGACTACAACTACCGCTCACGCCCCGACTATCTGGCGTTCCGCGGCTTCACCGGCCTTCCGGACGAATACTACCAGCGCTTCGGAAACCACACGAACTCGCAGGAGCTGGCTGGCTTCGGCGAGGTGACTTACCGCTTCAACGAGCAGTTTTGGGTGACGGGCGGCCTGCGCTACGGCGGCTTCGAGGCGCAAACGATCACCGAGGGCGGCTACAACAGCAACTACCTGACCGCCGCGCTCACCCCGGGCTTCCGCGGACCGCTGACCATCACCCAGGTGGCGCCAGCGGTGGGCGTGAAGGCGAAGGAGACCGGACCCTCGTACAAGATCAGCCTCTCGTACAAGCCGAGCTCGGCCATCACCACCTACGCCACCCTCTCGACGGGCTTCCGGACCCCTGTGGTGAACGCCTTCGCGGGCCGTGTGAGCGTGGTGAACCCCAACGACATCGTCATCCCGGCGGGCGCCGACTCCGACGACCTGACGAACTACGAGATCGGCCTGAAAGGCCGCTGGCTGAACGGACGGCTGACGACCAACCTCGCCGCCTACTGGATCGACTGGGAGAACATCCAGGTCCAGGCGAACCGCGTGTCCGACTCTGTGCAGTTCGCGACGAACATCGGCAAGGCGGTCAGCCGGGGCCTCGAGTTCGAGGTCATCGCCCTGCCGGCCGAAGGCCTGACCGTGGGCGTCAACGGCGCCTTCAACGAGGCCGAGGTCACCAAGCTCACGCCGACCGAGGCCGCCATTTCCGGCGCCGGCGAGGGCGTGCGCCTCGCATCGCCCCGCTTCCAGGGCGCCGCCTACTTCAACTACGGCTTCGACCTGACGCCCGACGCCCGCGCCAACCTCTCGGCCGTAGTCCAGCGGGTGGGCAAGTATCCGGGCCTCTTCCCATATATCCCCGGCCGGCCGGGCGTGCTCCAGACGACCTACGCCTATACGCAGGCCTACACCAACGTGAACGCGACCTTCGCCGTGGCCCTCGAGAAGCTGACCGTCGCGGCCTACGTCGAGAACCTCTTCAACAGCCGCAAGATCACCTACGTGCACCCCGAGGCGTTCCTCGCCAGCCGGTTCGCGGAACAGCGGCCGCGCACGGTGGGCGTGCGGGTCGGCTACGACTTCTAGGTCATGGCGCAGACTCCCCTTGCGCCGGCCGCGGCGGAGCTGGACGGGAGCTCCGCCGCGGCTCTCAGGCCGGCGGCCGGGGCCTGGCCGGTCCTGGCGATCCTCTGCTTCGTCTATGTGCTCAATTTCCTGGACCGGCAGTTGCTGTCGATCCTGGCCAAGCCCATTCAGGACGAGCTCGGCGTCACCGACGGCCAGCTCGGCCTGATCAGCGGCCTCTATTTCGCGCTGTTCTACTGCCTGATCTCGATCCCCGTCGGCTGGCTCGCCGACCGGACCAATCGGGTGCGCGTGCTGGCGGTCGCCTGCGGCCTGTGGAGCGCGGCCACCATGGCGTGCGGGCTTTCGGCCAACTATCCGCAGCTTGTGCTGGCCCGGATGACCGTCGGCGTCGGCGAGGCGGGCGGGGTGCCGCCGTCGTACGCCATCATCACCGACTACTTCCCGCCTGGGCGCCGCGGCACGGCTCTCGGCCTCTTCAACCTCGGCCCGCCGATCGGGCAGGCCATGGGGGTCGCGTTCGGAGCGGCGCTCGCGGCGGCCTACAGCTGGCGGATGGCGTTCCTGATCCTGGGCGCGGTGGGACTCGTGGCCGCGCTGGTGGTGCTGTTCGGGGTGCGTGAGCCGGAGCGCGGCGGCCTCGACCGCGCCGCGGGCCTCCCGCCGAAGTCCACGGGCGGTCAGGCCCGCTTCTGGCCGACGGTGCGCAACTTCTTCTCGACCCCCGCCCTCCGGCTCGTCGCCCTGGCCAGCGCGGCGACGCAGATCGTCACCTACGGGGCCGGCAACTTCACGACTCTCTTCCTGATGCGGGAGAAGGGCATGACCCTTCCGGACGTCTCGCTCTGGTACGCCCTGGTGGTGGCGGTGGGCATGGGCGGGGGCATCTTCGTCTCGGGCCGGGTGATCGACCGGTTCACGCGCCGCACCAAGACCGCCTACGCCCTGGCGCCCGCGATCTCGCTGTCGCTCGCCGTCCTGCCCTATCTGGCGTTCGTCTGGGCGCCGAACTGGCCCGTGGCCCTGGCGTTCCTCCTGGGTCCTACCTTCCTGAACTACTTCTACCTCTCGTCGGCCGTGGCCCTGGTGCAGGAGGAGGTGGCGCCCGAGCAGCGGGTGCTGTCGGGCGCGCTGCTGCTGCTGGTGATGAATCTGGTCGGGATGGGCGTCGGCCCCACCTTCGTCGGCGCAGTCAGCGACCTCTTGAGGCCCGACCATCCGGACAACTCGCTGCAGCTCGCCTTCTATGCCCTCACCCCGGTCTATCTGGTGGCGGTGGCGCTCTTCCTCGCCCTGGCCCGCGTGCTGAAGCGCGAAGAGGCGCGCGCGTGATCGATGGCGAGGATCGCGCCGAGAGGCGGCGGCGCGCCGGGCGCGCCGACTTGACGGGTGCGGCGGTGCGGCGGAAAGAACCCGACGTGCCCGAGACGTCCCGCCCCCGCCGCGTATCGAAGAAGGCCGAGCAGCGCGCGGAGTCCATCGAACAGATCCTCGACGCGGCGGAATACCTGTTTTCCCGGCACGGCCTGTACGGCGTCACCCTGAAGGACGTGGCCCAGCGGGTGGGCGTGCACCACACGCTGATGAACTACTATTTCGAGGACAAGAAGACGCTGTTCGACGCCGTGTTCGCCCGGCGCGCGGCCGTCACCAGCGAGCGGCGTATGAACGCCCTGGACGCCTACGACGCGGCGACGGGCGGCAAGCCCACCGTCGAGGGCGCCCTCCATGCCTTCCTCGACACCGACCTCGACCTCTACATCCAGGGCGGCGAAGGGTGGAAGAACTACGGCGCGCTGGGGGCGCTTGTGGCCAACACCCCGGAGTGGGGCGCCGAGTTGATGGACCAGCACTTCGATCCGGTCGTGCTGCGGCTGATCGAGCTCCTCAAGAAGGCCCTCCCCGACTGCGCCGAAGAGGACATCTTCTGGGGCTATCACTTCGTGACCGGCGCCCTGATGGTGACCCTCGCCCGCACCGGGCGCATCGACAAACTGTCGGGCGGCGTGTGCAAGTCGGAAGACTTCCCCGCCATAAAGCAGCGCATGGCGCGCTTCATGGCCGCGGGATTCCTCGAGATCTGCAACGCCCGCGCCGCAGATCGCGCGGGCTGAAAATCGGACCGCCCTACACCGCCTTGGCGTGCCGGGTCTGGGCGGCGGGCAGACGCTCGTCGAAGCAGGCGGCGACCGCGCGCAGGAGCCGGCGCGCCGCTTCCGGCACGACGATCCGGCGCCCCGAGACCTCGCATAACCCATCGGACTGCAGCTCACGAGCAAGCTCGAGGCTGTCGTCCAGGGCGTCGGGCGATGCGCCATGGGCCCGGCACTGCGCGGCGACGTCGACCTCGAGATCGCACATCAGGCGCTCGATCACGGCGGCCCTCAGGCGGTCCTGCGGCCGTAGGGCCAGCGTGCGGGCCAGCGGCAGCCGTCCGGCCTGGACCGCCTCGCTCCACACATCCGTGGCGACGGCGTTCTGGACGTAGCCCTCGCGGAACTGCCCGATCGACGAGGGGCCGATGGGCACGAGCACGGGCGCGGGGTCGTCGGTGTAGCCCTGGAAGTTGCGCCGCAGGGTCCCCGCCGCCGCCGCCGCCCGCGCCAAAGCGTCCTCCGGCCGGGCGTAGTGGTCGAGTCCGATGCGAACGTAGCCCGCGTCCGCAAGCACGGCGTCGGCGGCGTCCGCCTGGGCCCAGCGCCCCTCGACGTCGGCGAGGTCGGCGTCCTTGATCATCACCTGGTGCTTCTTCATCCAGGGCACATGGGCGTAGCCGAAGACCGCAATGCGGTCGGGTCGCAGGGCGAGCGCCTGGCGGGTGGACTCCGCCACGTTCTCCGGAGTCTGCTCCGGCAAGCCGTACATCAGGTCGAAGTTGATGCCCCCGACGCCCGTGGCCCTCAGGCGGGCGACGGCCGCCTCCACCTGCTCGAAGGGCTGGACCCGGTGGACCTTCTCCTGGACCCCCGGATCGAAGGTCTGCACGCCCAGGCTCGCGCGGGTGACGCCGGCCTCGCCCAGGGCGTCCACGAACGCCTCGGACAGCAGGCCCGGATCGAGCTCAACGGCCACCTCGGCGCCAGGCCGAAGACCGAAATGACCCGCCAGCCGCCGCGTCAGGCGGACGAAATGCTCGGGCGACAAGGCGTTCGGACTGCCGCCGCCGAAGTGCAGGTGACCGGCGCCAGCATGAGGGCCCAGCGCGTCCGCCACGAGGTCGATCTCGCGCTCGATCGTCTCATAGAACGCCTGGATCCGGTCGTACTCCTGGGCCACCGTCGTATGGCAGCCGCAGTACCAGCAGAGGCGCCGGCAGAACGGCACATGCACATAGGCCGAGATGACGTCGCCCGCGCGGGTCCCGGCGAACCAGTCACGCGGCGCTTCCTCGCCCTCCGCAGCCTCGAAGGCCAGGGCCGTGGGATAGCTCGTGTAGCGGGGCAGGTTCCGGGTCGCGTGACGCAGCTGCGCGGCGGTGAGGCTGGACATGGCTCGGCTCAGGCGGACGCGCCGCCTGGATGGGCGCGGATCGGGGACGACAGGCCGGCGACGCTAGCGGGCGGGCCGGCCGTCCGACATTCGGGAGCGGCCACTAGGTAGTAGCCCCAGGTTGCGCGACACGTGGTTTGATTGGGGGGAACGAGGCCGGCGGCCAATTGGTCGCGGTCAGTCCGCGGGTCAGAGCCCCTGCGCCACCCGGACCGGGATAGCGGCGGAGGCGATTGGGGCCGCCGCCGAGGCGAGGAGAAGGGCGCTGAACAGCGCCACCATCACCGAACTCGTCCGACGGATCGTCAGCCCGCCGCGACCGCGAGCCCCCGCCCGGATGGCGACGCCCAGCGCGACCCAGACGCTTCCCGCCAGGACCATCAGGCCGGACAGGATCATCAGGTAGGGCTGGAGCAGGTCGACGAGCCCGATCGACCGCGGCGGCAGGATCACAAAGACGAAGACGAGCGCTTTCGGATTGCTGAGCGTCGCGAGGAAGACCCGGCGCCAGGTGATCGCGCCCTGGCTGTCCGCGGGCGGCGCGGTCCAGATGCGCCAGGCTGTATGGGCCAGGTACAGGGCGCCCGCGATCCGCAGGAGCGGCCGCAGCCAGGCGAGCGACTCGACCACGGGCGCCACGAACGCCTCCAGGACGACGATCGCCGCGCCATAGCCCAGCAGCTCGGCGGCAATGAGTGGAGCCGCCCGCCGCGCGCCCAGGATCGCCCCTGCGGCGGCCAGCAGGGTGTTGGTCGGCCCCGGTGTCAGCAGCAGGAGCGCGGCGGCGAGCACGAAGGCGTCCAGTTCGGTCACGGCCCGAGTTCCCTGTCCGCCTCAGTCCGCCAATTCCAGGCCGGCGTAGCGGTCCACGAAGTCCTGATGGCTGGGCATGCGGGCCACCGCGCGGGCGATGTTGCCCTTCAGGTCGTCGAGGGCCCGGCGCAACTGCTCCGGCGGCATGAGCGCGCCCATCAGGTGGTGGCTCGCCGGGCGGATCCTCTGGCCCAGCATCACCTGCAGCCAGGAGTCCACCAGGAACAGCTCGCCGGGCACGTGGTAGACCTGCGCCGTTTCGCGGAAGAGCTGGATCCGCTCGGCCAGGGAGGCGGGGATCTCCATGGTGCGACAGCGGTCCCAGTAGGGCGTGTCGGTCCGCTCCGTCGCATTGTAGTGCAGGATGATGAAGTCCCGGATCCGCTCGATCTCCTGGTTCGCCAGGAAATTGAACCGGTTGACCAGGGCGTCGTTGACGCCGGTGAACGGGAAGAGCTGCAGCAGCCGCGTCACCGCGATCATGATCATGTGCAGCGACGTGGCTTCCAGCGGCTCGATGAAGCCGGCGGCCAGGCCGATGGCCACGCAGTTCTTGTCCCAGGCCTTGCGACGGCGGCCCGGGCGGAAACGCAGCTGCCAAGGGTCGGTGAGCTGCTCCCCCTTGAGCTGGCCCAGCAGGCTCCCGGCCGCCTCGTCGTCGGACATGAAGTCGCTGCAGTAGACCCAGCCGTTCCCTTCGCGATGCTGCAGCGGGATTCCCCATTGCCAGCCGGCGGTGTGGGCGATGGCGCGGGTGAGCGGCATGGCGGGGTCGCGCGTGCGGGTCTGTACGGCCACGGCCCGGTCGTTCGGCAGCCATTGGCCCCAGTCCTCGAAGCCGGCCTTCAGCGTCTGCTCGATCAGCAGGCCGCGGAACCCGGTGCAGTCGATGAACAGGTCGCCCTCGACCCGCTCGCCGGACTCCAGCACCAGGGCGGTGATGTCGCCGGTCTCGGGGTGCTGCTGGACCTCTCGGATCTTGCCCTCGACGCGGCGGACGCCCTTGTTCTCGCAGCGCCTGCGGAGGTAGCGGCCGAAGCGGGTGGCGTCGATGTGGTAGGCGTAGTTCACCGGCGCATCGTCGGCCGTGTAGAACTTGCCCTCCTCGGACGCCCGCAGCTCGAGGCAGTAGTCCCCCAGATCGCCGCCGAATCCCTGGGTGTTGGCGTGCAGCCACAGGTGATGGAAGTGCGCCATCAGAGTGGATTTTCCCACCTGGCCGAAGGAGTGGATGTAGCGGTCGCCGACCTGGCCCCAGTTCTCGAACAGGATGCCCAGCTTGAAGGTCGCCCCCGTCTCCCGCATGAACTCGCGCTCGTCGAGCCCCAGCAGGTGGACGAAGGTGCGGGCCGTCGGGATGGTGGACTCACCGACGCCCACCGTGCCGATGGCGTCGGACTCCACCAGGGTGATGTCCAGCAGGGCGCCGAGCTGGGTGGACAGCGCGGCTGCGGCCATCCAGCCCGCCGACCCGCCGCCGGCCACGACGACCTTCCTCACGACCTGTCCTTGCATCGTTTCCCCCTTGGGTCCGGGCTTCATCTGTTGAGCCGGTTCAGCAGTTGGGCGCGCAGACGCCGGGCCTTCGTCTCGTCCAGCGGGCCCAGCGGTCCCTGCGCCGGCTCAGGCAAGTGTTCTCGGGCGCGATCCGCAGGACCGAAGACGTAGAAGTCGAAGAGGGCCTTCCAGGCCTGTTTCTCGTGCTCGGGCCGCTCGCGCAGGCTGAGCAGGGCGTGCAGCAGTGTGGTCTGCGGCGTGTCGATGAACCGCGGCGAGGGGTTCCACCAGTAGTTCACCAGGACGTTGAACGCCTCCAGCGCCTCGACCTGATGCCACCAGAGCGCGGGATAGACCAGGACGTCGCCTGGCTCCAACTCCGCGGTCTGCGCCGCGGCGAGGGCCTCCCGGAACCGGGGGAACCGATCGAAGTCGGGCGCGCGAATATCCACCAGGCTCACCACCTGGCCGCCCGGCGTCGGCTCCAGCGGGCCGGGATAGAGGTTGGCCGCCTGGTCCGGCGGGAAAAGCGTGAAGCGCCGGCGGCCGGCGACGCAGCAGGCGATGTTGTTCGACATGTCGTAGTGCGCGGCCGCCACCGTGCGGTTGCCGATCCAGATGCTCACCGTCGGCGCGACGCCGCCGAACGCCGCCGCATCGAGGCCGAGGTCGTTCTCCGCCCGCAGGCCCGGCAGGTAGGTGTCGATGTCGGTGGAGCCGATGTAGAGCGAAGGCCCCGTCGAATCGTCCAGGCCCTCGGCAATCCGGTCCAGGAAGGCGTCCAGGCGGACCGGCTCGGCCCGAAAGTTCAGGCTGGTCAGGCCCTCGTCGTAGAAGAACCGGCCGTGGATCTCAGGGGGGCCCGTAAAACCCACCACCGGGCGGCCGCTGTCCCGGGCCTTCAAATCCGCAATCAACCCGCGCGGCGACTCCAGGCCCGTCCGCACCAGGGGCCAGTGGCGCGCCATGCCCCGGAAGATCGTCGGGCGCTGGGCGTCGAGAAGTTCGCTCAGCCGCACATCGCCCGGCCGTACTCCCTCCAGCTCCTGCGTCGACCGGACCGGCTCCATCAGCGTCCCGCCGACTTGCGCAGCTTGGCGTCGATGAGGAACGAGACGTTGCCGAGCGAAGCGAGGACCGCGTAGGCCGCCCGCAGCGTCCCTGACCGGTGCAAGCGCTCCAGGTTCTCGCCCGCCACCGCCGCGAGCCGGGCCTCGGAGACGGTGAAAAGCCCAGGGATCACGTAGGCCGTGCCGTCCATCAGCGTCGCTTCCACCTCGACCGGCTCGATGAGCCCGAGCCCGTCCAGCGACTCGAAGAAGGGGCCGCTGGCCTCCAGCCCGTCGAAGAGCGTCCCGAGCAGCCGCGAGACGTGCTGCAGGTAGGGCGTGTTCCCCCCGGCCGGCAGGAACAACGGCTCGCCGTCCGTCCAGCTGACGCGCGGGTGGTCGAGATCGATATGGATCATGGCCTCCGGCTCGCCCGTGGTCCCCGGTCGCGGCGCCTGCAGGACGATGGAGAACGGCCCCCGTTGCTGGGCGGCGGGCACGTAGCGGGCGTTCCAGCCGTCCGCGCCGAGAAACAGATTCTCGTCCTTGTCGAGCCCCAGCAGGGCGACCGCCTGGTAGTCCCCGTTCGCGTCCTTGCGGAAGAAGATCGGGTACTCGCGCTGCAGGTCCTCGAACTCGGTCGGGAAGACCAGCACCTGGTTGACGCCGTCGCCGAACTCCGACCCGTGCCGGGTGATCACCCGTAGGTCGGCATGGTCGACATTGTTGAGCAGCACCTTGTTCGTCATGTCGGCCCCGGCGGCCCTCGCCTGCCGCAGGTTAGGGCGAAGAAGGCCGCTGCGAACAGCGGCCTTTCCGACCCCGGCTGCCCGGGTCAGAACTTGTACCGCGCGCCGAGCAGATAGCGCGTGTCCAGCTCCTGGGCGAAATAGGGTTCGTCCTTGTCGCGGGCATAGGTCCGCAGGTTCTCCTCGAAGATATTGATCCCTTCGAAGGTCACGGCGAGGCGTTCGTTGACGTCGTAGCTGATCGCGAAGTCCACCTGGGAGAAGGGCTCCACGAAGACGGGATTGCGCGATCCCTGGCGGTTCAGCCGGGCGAGGTACTTGTCGCGCCAGTTCCAGGACAAGCGCGCCGAGATGCCATACTTCTCGTAGATCAGCGTCACGTTGGCCGTGTCGCTGAGCCCCACGAGGGCGAATTGGTCCTGCCCGGGGTCCGCGCCGATATCGAAGCCGATGTCGCCGTCCACGAAGGTGTAGGCGCCGGCGATGCCGAGGCCCGTCTCCCCGAAGAAGTGCGCGCCCGCCACCTCGAAGCCCCAGATCTTCGCCGACCGGTTGTTGATCGGCTGGGACACCTGGAAGCTCAGGAGCGGATCGCTGGCGTTGGCGCTGATGTCCACGGCCGCCAGGATCTGGTCGACGAAGGCCTGGTTCAGGTCGCCCAGCGTCCCGCCCGGGCCGGCGATCCGGTTGGCCTGGAACTGCGCCCTCGCCGCGTCCACCGAGCCGGTCGTGGCGATGAGCGCCGTGGCGGTGAACAGGTTCACGTCGGTCTGGTTGGCGCCGACGGAATTGAGCAGGTCCCGCGCCTGGCCCGACCGGGTCCCGGCGGCGCCGGAGCTGGGATCGCGCAGATCGAAAAGCGGCCGGTCGAAGGTGCCGACGCCGACGAAGTTGTTCACCCGCTTCTCGAACACGCCCGCCGAAACGAAGCTGCCCGGCTTGTAGTACCACTCGATCGAGACGTCGAAATTGTCCGAGATCAGCGGCAAGAGGTCGGGGTTGCCGGAGCGCCCGAGCGGGATCGCGCCGTTGGCGATGGGCCGGTTCGGCGCCTCGGCCGCAAGCGCGGCGAACAGGTCCGCATAGTCGGGCCGAGCGATCGTGCGGCTGAACGAGGCCCGGGCGACCAGGTCGTCCCGCAGGTCGATCTGGAAGTCGAGCGCCGGCAGCAGGTTGTTGTATTTCCCCTTTCCGTCGATCGGCTGGTACTGGCTGGAGGTGTCGATGCGGAAGTCGTTGTCGGCTGTCCACACGATGCCCGTGGGAACACGGACCTGCGAGATGGACTCCACCTTGGTCCGCTCGTAGCGCACGCCGGCCACCATCGACGCCGGCCGTCCCGCAACCTCACCCTTCCAGGTGAGTTGGCCGTAGACCGAGAAGATGTCCTCATCGACGCGGTTGTCGCCCTGTTCGGTGATGCCGACGGCGTTGCCGCGCTGGGCGTAGAACGACGACAGGGCGTCGTAGAGGTCGATGGCGTTGGCGCGGAAGGCTACCAGCCCGGGGCCGGTCTGCTGGGGATCGAACTCGTCGAACTTGCAGGCCAGGCAGAATTCGCTGACCAGATTGCCCGCGACCCTGGACACATCGCCCGGGTTGGAGATGCCCCAGCTACCGAGGTCCTGCTGCGTGTTGACGTTCGACTGTCGCATGCGGGACGCGCGGAAGTTTGCGCCGAAGTCCAGCCGGCTGCCGGCGTCGTCCAGGTCCCAGGTCACGTCGGCCCGGATTTCCTTGATGTCCTGGCTCTGCCGGTGGGCGAAGGTCCGCGCCACCTGGCTGCCCAGGTCGCCCACGTCCAGCGCGCCGTTGCCATTGCCGCGGGGGGCGGCGTCGTTGATCGTCGTGCTCTGGACCGGAATCCGGCCGCTGTAGTCCACCGAGTGGGCGGCGATCACCGGCGCGCCGATGGCCACCAGGGTTGCGCTCGCCCCGTTCGAGCCGCCGGGCTTGCTCTGGGCGCGCGACAGATGGCCGTCCACCGAGATCGAAAGCCGGTCGGTCGCCTGCCAGGCGCCGTTCAGGCCGAAGGACTGCAGGCTGTCGGTGTTGGCCCGGTACTGCTGCTCGAAGCCGACGTCCTTCACCCCGCTCAGCGTCTCCTGCAGGAAGATCGCGGTCGCGACGGTGGGATTGTCGTCGAAGGTCACCTGGTTGAACGGCCGGTTGAACCAGTTGGTCTGGTCGTTCCGCTCCTCGTGCGCCTTGTTGCGCGCGTACAGCGCATCGGCCGTCAGGGTGAAGTTCTCGGTCGGCCGGAATTGCAGGGTGACCTGGCCATTGAGACGCTCCCGCTCGCCTTCGGAGAAGTGATAGCGGCTGTCGTTGGGGATCGCGACCAGGGTGCTGGGACTGGACGGCGCGTTGGTGATCCGCGTCGTGCCGTCGTTTCTCACGAAGCCGTTGGACGGATTGAGGAAGTCCGCATAGGTGCGGATGTTCCAGTCGTTCGAGGTCGCACTCCTGCTCGTGAAGTTTCGCTTCTGGTAGCTGCCGAAGATGGAAACGCCGAACCGGTCGTCCTGGTCGGCCCAGTTCAGCAGGCCTGAGACCTCCGGCGTGATCTTGTCGGCATCCTCGAGGCTCTTCTCGACGCCCGTGTCGTAGAGCCCCTTGAGGCTTACGCTGCCTGTGAGGCCCTCGTCGCCGTCGAGCGGCCGACGCGTGCGCACGTTGATGGCGGCGCCGATGCCGCCGGACGGGATGGCCGCCCGCCCGGTCTTGTAGACCTCCAGCGCGCTCACGCCTTCCGAGGCGAGATTCGAGAAATCGAACGAGCGGCTGGTGCCGCGCGAGTTGTCGGAGTCCTGGTCGCCGCCCACCGTCTGGACGTCGGCGGTCGGCATCGTACGTCCGTTCAGGGTCACCAGGTTGAAACCGCTGCCGAAGCCCCGGACGGTCACCCGCGACCCTTCGCCGTTGGTGCGGTCGATGGACACGCCGGTGATCCGCTGCAGCGACTCCGCCAGGTTCGTGTCGGGGAACTTGCCGATGTCCTCGGCCACGATCGCGTCCACCACCCCGCTGCTGTTGCGCTTGATGCCCATCGCTTGCTCGATGGAGGCGCGGAAGCCGGTGACGACGATTTCTTCGACCTCGCCCGGCGCTGGATCCCTGGGCTGAGCGACGGCCACACCCGCAAACAATGACGTCGAGATGGCAAGAGCAGATGAAGATGTACGCAGGAAACTACGCCGTTTCATGGATATTCCCCCGTATCTGTAGGATCTATGTGATCCTGGTTATTATTGCAGCGCAGCATTCTTTCTGCTCCGCATCTATCGCGGAACTCAGAACACTTACCGTCTATCTATGGTAGCGTTATCATTACTCATCCAAGACCGTCAATCGGAAGATCACGATTTTTCACGCCGCCGTCACAATTGCGCGGCGACCGGCCGGCGAATTCGGCGCAAACGTCAAATTCAGCCATGTCGACCCCTGGTCTCATGGGCAGACCGCGTCGTTCTGGTTTGGCGCCAGCCGCAGTTCGGCCAGGGCGAGCTCCAGTCCGCCCGAGGCCTCGATCCAGGCCGGCGCGGTCACCGCAGCCAGGTCCTCGCCATTCGCCCGGAAGCACGACAGCCTGACCTTGATCGTTCGCCACGCGCCGGCCGGGGCCGCGCCAAGAACGTCCTGGAGGGGAACGCTGGCCGCACCTATTCCCAGGCGGACGGCGCCTGTGGGCCGCCGGTCCACCCGGTAGGTCGCCAGCAAGGTCATGTCCCCATTGGCCTGGCGCCGGAGGTCGACGGCGGGGCCGGCGAAAACGGCTCGGCCTGCGCCGGCCCAGGCAAAGGCGCGCCCGGACCCCTGCAGACCCGCCGCGTCCACGACGCGCACGGCCAGGGCGCCGGCCGGCGAGGCGCCCGCCTCGGCTCCTGGCGCGACCGCATCGCCGCCGGAGTCCCGCAGCACGAGCCGCCAGGGCTCCGCCACCCGTCCGCCCACGAGGTATCGATCGACGTTTTCGGCGACGGCCGCGACGCCGGAGACCTCCGAAAGGCGCGGAACCTCGCGGCCGGTGCGATAGGTCAGGCCATAGCCGTAGGCGAACAGGGGATCGTAGCCCGGATCGCCGCGATTGAGGCTGAATTGGTCGGCGCGCTTGGGCCAGGAGAAGGAGAGCTTGCCGCGGAAGTCCGTCCGCGGACGGCCGCGCGCATCGCCGACTAGGACGTCGGCCACCCCGGCGCCTTCGCTGCCCGGCAGCCAGGCGGCGACGAAGGCGTCCGCGGCGTTGATCTCCGGGTTCACCCACAGCGGACGGCCGGACAGGAAGACCGCCACCACCGGGACCCCCTGCGCCTTCAGCTTCCGTAGCAGAGCCAGGTCCGCCTTCGCGCCCGGCTGGTACTCCAGCGTGGCGCGGTCGCCCTGGAACTCGGCATAGGGGTTCTCGCCGAACACCACGATCGCCACGTCGGGACGGACCTCGAACCGGCCGTCCGGGCTGAGCTCAGCCTGGCCGCCGCCCGCGGCGACGGCGTCGCGGATGCCGGTCCAGATGGACTGGGCGTTCGGGAAGTCCGCGGGCCCGTTGCCGGTCCCCTGCCAGCTCAGGGTCCAGCCGCCGGTCTGCTTGCCGATATTGTCCGCCCCGTCGCCGGCCACCAGGACCCGCGCCTTCGCGGAGATGGGCAGCACCCCGCCGTTGTTCTTCAGGAGCACCAGGGACTGGGCCACGGCGCGACGCGCCAGGGCGCGGTGCTCCGACGCCCCGATCAGCTCGACCCGGCCTTCCAGAGGCCGCGGCCCGAACACGCCTGCCTTCGCCTTGACCCGCAGGATGCGCCGCACGGCGTCGTCCAGCCGGCTCATCGGGATCTCGCCCGTCCGGACCTGCGCCAGCGTGTTGCGGTAGAGGCCCTTCCAGCTGTCGGGAGCCATGAGCATGTCGACGCCCGCGTTAACGGCCTGGGGACAGCTCTCGTTGGCGCAGCCGGGCACCTGCCCATGCGCGTTCCAGTCGCCGACGACGAAGCCGTCGAAGCCCATCCGGCCCTTGAGCACATCGGTCAGCAGGCCCCGGTGGCCGTGCAGCTTCTCGCCCTGCCAGCTGGAGAAGGACGCCATGACCGTCATGACCCCGGCGTCGATGGCCGAGGCGTAGCCAGGGGCGTTCAGGCGGGCGAGGTCGGCCTCGCTCGCGCGGTTGTCGCCCTGGTCGCGGCCGTCCGCCGCGCCGCCGTCGCCCAGAAAGTGCTTGGCCGAACCGGCCACGTGTCCGCCCTGCAGCGCGGGCCATTCGGCAGGCGCCCCCTGCAGGCCCGTCACCAGGGCCCGGGCGTAGGCGGCCACGATCTCCGGGTCCTCGGAATACCCCTCGTAGGTCCGTCCCCAACGATCGTCGCGGACGACGGCGACGGTCGGGCCGAACGCCCAGTCGATACCCACGGCGGCGGTCTCGCGCGCGGTCGCAGCGCCGATCCGCCGGATCAGCTCCGGATCGCGCGCCGCGCCCAGGCCGATGTTGTGCGGAAAGATCGTGGCCCTCACCACGTTGTTGTTCCCGTGCACGGCGTCGATGCCGAAGATGAGGGGGATCGACGGGCGGCCGGGGCGCGCCTCCGCCGCGGCCGCCCGGAAGGCGCGGGCCGTGGCGAGCCAGGCCTCCGCGGCGGAACGATCGGGCGCGCCCAGCGGCGGGCTGTCGCCGCCGGCCAGGATTGAGCCCAGCGGGAACTCGCGTAGGTCTTCGGGCCGGATCGAGCCGATGTCGGCTTGGATCAACTGGCCGACCTTCTCCTCCACGCTCATGCGCGCCATCAGTTCGTCGACGAAGGCTTCGGTGCGCGGGTCCTTGAGACCCCGGCTTTGGGACGCCGGCCAGATCTCGGGATGCACCGCCTCGGCGGGCGCTGCGGCCCGTGCGTCGGCGAAGCCCAGCGCGGCCACGGTGGCCACGCAAGCGCCGCGAAGGAATCGCTGCCCCATCCGACGCCCGTTCAGCCGCGGGAAAAGGACGGCGCGGCGGTCTGGCCGCCGCGCCAGGTGGGGACGAACAAGGCCGCGGCATACGCCCGCGCGCCCAGGCGAATGCCAGGCGGGACCATGGATGTTTCCTCCCGGCCGTCTCAGGTCGCGGCCGTTGCAATATTGAAACCGTTACGTGCAATGACAGCGCTGTCAATGAATTTCGATAACGCTAACATCGCAAGCCGGCGTCACCGCCGACGACGGAGCGGTCTTTCAGGGGCGATCGTGGCGCACGGGCGGCGGCGGGGCGGTCGATTCCCGCCCGATCACGACATAGGCCACTTCGCGGACTCGCGGAGCGTCGTGGGTCGAATCCTGCGCATGGGCGATGATCATCCGCGCCGCAGCCTCGGCCATCTCGGCCACGGGCTGCCGTACCGTGGTCAGCTGCGGCGCCGAGAACTGGGCGCCGGGCGCATCGTCGAACCCCGCCACCGACACGTCGCCAGGTATCGACAGGCCCAGCCGCCTGGCCGCCTGGATCACGCCGAAGGCCATGTCGTCGTTGCTCGCGAAGATGGCCGTGGGCCGCGGATCGGCCGAAAGGATCCGCAGGCCGCATTCCAGGCCCGATGGGAAGGCGAAGTCACCCTCGGCGACCCACTCTTGTCGCATCTGCAGACCGTGCTGCGCCATCGCGGCCTCGAAGCCCTCGCGCCGCGCGCGGCTCGCCGCATAACGCGGGCTGCCGACGACGAAGCCGATGTCCCGGTGCCCCATGCGCGCAAGATAGGCCGTCATGTCGTAGGCCGCGCGGTGGTCGTCCATGTACACGCGCCGGCCGCGCGACGGCTCCGTCTCGGCGCCGAGACGCACATAGGCCACACCGCGGCTGTCGAGAGCGTTCAGGACCACGGCGCTGTCCGACACCGGCGGCGTTAGGATCAGCCCGTCCGGACGCAGCGACGACACCATCGCCAGGATGTCCCGCTTGAGCGTGGCCGAGCCCACGTCCACAAGCTCGATCAGCAGATGGCAGCCGGCCTGGCGACACTCCATCAGCGCCCCGAGCTCCATCCGGCTGAGGTAGTCGTTGCCGCGTCCCGAGCGCCAGTGTTCGATGGTCAGCTCCGCGTCGACCAGCGCAGCGATGATGTAGGATCTGGCCCCCGCCAGCCCGCGCGCCGAGAGGCTCGGGCGATAGCCCAGGGATTCGGCGGCCTCTTCCACCTTCCGGCGCAACGCCTCGGTGACATTGGGCTTGCCGTTCAGGACCCGTGAGACCGACTTGATGGAGACGCCGGCGCGCTCCGCAACGTCGTAGATCGTGACCGCGCTCATCGGGTCTCCCGCGCCGGGTGAGAATGGAGGCCCGCCGGCGCCGTCTCGCGGCGATTGCGCCGCGCCGCAGACCGCACCAGGATGCCCTTCGTGTCCAGCGCTTTCCTTGCAGATGTCCCGCCACGACCGCAAGCCGCCAGCGGCGCCTTCCTGGCTGCGCTGGCGATCGCGCAGATGGGCGCCTTCCTGGCGTTCATGCCCCTGCTCACGATCCTCGCGCCGCTCAAGGCCGCCGCCATAGACCCGGCCGGCAAGGCCTGGATCCTGGCGCAGGTGGGCTTTTGGGGCGCGCTCGTGGCGGGCGGGGCCAATATCCTGGCCGGCGCGCTCAGCGACGGCACCCGCTCGCGCTTCGGCCGACGGCGGCCTTGGCTGATCGTCGGCGGCTTGGGCACGGCCGCGTCCTGCTTCGTCATCATGCGGGCAGATACGGCGTTCGAGCTGGTGGCGGGGGTCCTGCTGTTCCAGTTTTGCCTGAACCTGATGTTCGGGCCGCTGGTGGCCCTGCTCGCGGACGAAGTCCCGCCGGCGCAGCGCGGCCGCGCGGCCGCATTCATCGGCCTCGCCCCGCCCGCCGGCGCGTTGACCGGCGCCCTGCTCGTCGGCGTGGCCTTGCCGCAGGAGAGCGTCCGATACGGCGTCGTCGCGGGCCTGCTGCTCGTCGCCATGGTCCCAGTGCTGCTTCTGGCCCACGAGACGCCCACCGGCCCCAACGTCTTTCGTCTGGCCCGCCCTCACCGCGCCGGGAAATGGCGGCCTCTCCGGCTGACCCGCGACTTCTCCGTGGCGTGGCTCTCGCGACTGCTGATCCAGGCGGGGATCACCATCGTGTCGCTGTTCACGCTCTTCAACATCCAGGATCGCGCCGCGCCCCCCGGCGGCCTCGCGCCCGAGGCGCTGCTCGGCCTGCTCGTGATCGGGGCAAGCCTAGTCCAGATCGCCGCAAGCCTGGCCGGCGGCTTCCTGTCGGACCACCTTCGGCGTCGCAAGGCGTTCGTGCTCATGGCCGGTTTGATGGTGGCCGCCGCCGCCGTGCTCCTCGCCTTCAGCGCCGATTGGCGTCTGATGGCGGTCGCCTTCGCCATCTTCGGCGCCGGCTACGGGATCTTCACCGCCGTCGATGCGGCGCTGATCACCGAGGTGCTGCCGTCGGACCGCGACGCCGGCCGCGACCTGGGCGTGAGCAACCTGGCCAACACCCTGCCGCAGATGTTCGCCCCGATCCTCGGCGCGCTGCTGCTGCAGATCACCGCCGGCTACGCGTGGCTCTACCTCGCCGCCGGCGTGGCGGCCGCGACCGGCGGCCTGCTGATCCTGGCCGTCCGCCGCGCCCGCTGAGACCTGGACGGCTCGGCGCCGCCGCGGATTGACACAGGTCATGGCGAGGCCGGCTCGGGCGCGCAACCTGCGCCAATGCTGACGACCTACGAGTTCTACATCGCCCAGAAAGACTCGCCGCCGCGCTTCGTGCCCGTCCTCTGCGCGTCGGAGCTCGAGCTCATGCGCCGCGCCCGCGAGATGCTGGCGCAGGAGAACGCCGAGTTCGTCGAAGTCCGCCGTGGGGGCGAAGTCCTCTTGCGCCTCGTGGGCTGAGCCCCGACAACGACATTGATGGTCCTGCCAATCGCCCCGGAGGCGCTGATCGCGCCTCGCGTCGCCGTCCGCCGCCGTTCGCCTGGACGCAAGCGATGAGGGGCCCCGTCGCCGTGGTGGTCCTGGCGGGCGGTGAGGGGCGCCGCATGGGCGGCGGCAAGCCGCTGCGGACCTTCGGCCAGACCACCCTCCTGGGCCAGGCCATCGCCCGCGCCCGGCGCTGGTCGCCCATCGTCGCCGTCGCCGTGCGCGCCAGGGATCAGATCGCCGGCGATATCGACGCACCGGTTCTGCTGGACGATCCCTCGATCCCCGGCCCGGCGGCCGGCCTCGCCTCGGCCTTCGCCTTCGCCGCCGGTGCGAACACGGCGCGCTTCCTCACGCTGCCGTGCGACGCGCCGTGGCTGCCGGACGACCTTCTGGAGCGCCTGGATGCGGCGCTCGGCGATGAAGGCGTGGCGGTGGCGAGCAGCCTGGGCTGGCTGCACCCTACCTGCGCGCTCTGGCGGACCGACTGCGCCCGCCGACTGCCCGCCTACCTGGCGACGGGCGCGTCCCTGCGGGGCTTTGCAGCCGATTGCGGCATGATCCAGGTAGAGTGGGAGCCAGGTCCCGACGGCGACCCGTTCGCCAACGCCAATACGCCCGAAGATCTGGCCGCCCTGCAGCCCGGCGCCGGCCTGGGTCGAGGCGTCCCTGGAGATGGCGTGGGCTGAGCGCGCGCGCCTCAGGCCAAACTTGCGGCAAACCGCAGGTTCGCCGCGGCGGCGACGGAAGATCGCGAGATCGAGCGCGCGTCCTGTCATCGTTCGGTCCTAGATAGCCGTCATGGCCGACGGTGAGACGCGGAAGGAGGAGCTTGCCGGGTGGGTCGGCGAGCACGACGCGGCGCTGCGCGCGTTCGTCTCGCGGCGCGTGGCGGACCGGACACAGGCCGAGGACCTGGTGCAGGACACCTACCTGCGCCTGCTGCGCGCCGGCCCCGACACCGGCGCCGTACGCAACCCGCGGGGATTCCTGTTCCGGATCGCGTCTAACCTGATAGCCGACATGTTCCGCAAACGCCGGACGCGGCAGGAGGACGCCGGATGGGACGGGCCGCTCGCCCCCGTGCTGAGCGACGATGGAGTCGGCTCGCCCGAGCGGCGATTGATCGGTCGTGGGCGGCTGGAGCGCCTGGAACGCGCCCTGGCCGACCTCACGCCGAAGGCGCGCGCCTGTGTCCACCTCGTCCGCTTCGAGGGCCTGACGCCGCGCCAGGCCGCCGCGCGGCTCGGTCTCACGGAAAAGGCGGTGACGCGGCAGCTCGAGCGCGCCCTGGCTGCACTGGCGCGGGAGGTGGACGACGATGAACGCTGACGGCCCCCGGCCCACCTCAGAAGCGCTCGCCGAGGCCTCGGCCTGGCTGGTGCGCCGCCAGTCCGGGGGCCTGGACGCCGAGGCGCAGGCCCAGCTCCGCCGCTGGCTGACGGCGGCGCCCGAGAACCCCGTAGCGCTGGACGCCGCGCTCGAAGCCTGGTCGGCCCTCGACGCCGATCCCGCCCTCGCCCGGCGCACGCGCCGCTCGGCGGCGGGCGCCGTTGCCGGCCGCACAGCCGCGCCCATGGCCGCCGCCCTCTGCGTCGCGGTTGGATCGTGGGCATGGTTCGGCTCGATCGAGACGAAGAGCTACGCCACCGGGATCGGCGAGGTGCGGACAGTCGCGCTTGCCGACGGCTCCACCGTGCGCCTCGACGCCATGTCCCGGATCCGGGTGCGGCAGACGCTGCTGGCGCGTGACGTCGAGCTGTCGGCCGGTCAGGCCGTCTTCGATGTGGCGAAGGCGCGCTGGCGGCCGTTTCGGGTGAAGACGGACCAGATGCAGGTGACCGCGCTCGGCACCCGCTTCACGGTCTCCGAGCAGCCGCTGCGGGACCAGACCGACCTGCTGCAGGGCCGCGTCGAGGTGCTGCATCGCGCCAGCGGCCGCAAGGTCGAGCTTGCGCCCGGCGAAGGCGCATCGGCCGGCGTCGGCGGCCTGATCCGGGCGAAGACCGACGCGGAAGCCAGCCTCGCCTGGACCCGCGGCCGCATCGTCCTGCGCGACGTCCGCCTGGCCGACGCGGTCGGACGGTTCGCGCCGTACGCGCCGGGGACGGTGGTCTTCGGCGATCGGTGGATGGAGAGCCTGCGCGTGTCGGGCTCGTTCCGCACCACCGACCGGGAGGCCTTCCTGCGCTCGGTCGCCGACCTCAACGACCTGGGGCTCGAACGCCCGTCGGGCGACACCTGGCGGCTGGCCCGTCCGTGAAATTTTCGCGACGGGCGGGGAAGCCGCGCCTGTTCCGCGTCATCCCCCGTAGAGCAGCACCGCTCGCAGGGGGAGTTTCATGAGGATCCGCACCATCGCCGCCACGACTTTGGCGGTCGCGCTGTCGGCGCCGGTCGCCGCCGTCGCCCAGGCGCGCGCCTTCACCATCGCCAGCCAGCCGCTGGACGCGGCGCTGTTGCAGCTCGCGCGGGAGGCCGACCGCAACGTGGCCTTCACGCCCGAGATGGTCGCCGGGCGGCGTTCCGCACCCGTCCGCGGGGCGGCCAGCGTCGAAGCCGCGCTCGGCCAGATGCTGCAGGGCTCGGGGCTTACCTATCGCCTGGGCGACGGCGGCGCGGTGACCATCGTGCGCCGGACGGAGGCGGTCCCGGCGCGGCCCGCGCCAGCCGCGCCGCGTCCCGCTGCGGGCCCGGTCGCCGCCACGGACGAGGGCGTGATCGGCGAGGTGATCGTCACCGTGCAGAAGCGGGCCCAGCGGGCGCAGGACGTGCCGATCCCCATGACCGTCATCGACGGCGCCTCGATCGACGCCCTGCGGCTGGACAGCCTGCGTGACGTCTCGCGCGTGACGCCCGGCCTGCTGGTCTCCACGTTCAGCGCCAACAGTCCGGTGATCGCGATCCGCGGCGCCAGCAACACCTTCCAGCAGATCGGCGTGAACAAGCCGGTGTCCATCGTTGTCGACGACGTCTTCCTGCCGCGCAACACGGTGGCGGACACCGAGCTGTTCGACCTGGCGTCGGTGCAGGTGCTCAAGGGGCCGCAGGGCACGCTCTTCGGCCGCAACGTCACCGGCGGCGTGATCGTCATCGACACGGGCAGCCCCAGCCTCACCCAGCGCTCGGCCGTGGCGCAGGTCGGCTACGGCAATCACAACGCAGTGCAGCTGCGCGGTTCGGTTTCGTCGCCGCTGGGCGACCGCGCCGCCGCGCGCCTGACCGTCTCGATCCGCGACCGCGATGGCTACGGCCGCGACCGCCTCACCGGCCAGACCCTGGACGACCTGGAGAGCCGCAACGCCCGCGGCCAGGTCCGGCTGGTCCCGACCGAGAGCCTCGATCTTCTGGTCAGCGCCGACTACGCCGAGGACCACACCAACGGTCGCACCCTGTCGTCCAAGACCCTGGGCTCCGACGGCGACCGCCGCACCGCCGAGCTGGGGGTGCGCCAGCGCTTCGACCGCACCCTCTGGGGCGCCTCGGTGCGCGGGACCTGGGATGCGCCCTTCGGCCAGATCACCTCGATCACCGCCTATCGGGAGTCGCAGTCGGGCGAGCTGTATTCAGGCGTGGGCGCAAACTTCGCCTTCCTCACGAGCGGCAGCCAGCAGGTCAACGACGACTCCGACGCCCTGAAAACGTTCAGCCAGGAGGTGCGCTACGCCTCGCCCAAGTGGGCCTTCGGGGATTTCGTCGCCGGCCTCTACTACCTCGACGAGGAGGCGTCGCGCCGCCTGTCCCAGGTGGGTCTGGCGGCCCCCACGGGCGCCGTGGTCAGCAACCTGTTCCTGACCCAGGCCGTGGAGGCGACCAGCCTGGGCGTCTTCGTGGACGGCAACCTCAACCTGCCCGCCAACCTGCGCCTGACGGTGGGCGGCCGCTATACGCATGACAAGAAGGAGGCCTCGCTCAACCGGCTGGACCGCATCAACGCCGTCGGCAGCTTCAACGTCGCAGGCGCCGAGGAGAGCTGGAGCGAGTTCACCCCGCGCGCCGTGCTGAGCTGGACCCCCACGACCGACGTCATGGTCTATGCGAGCCTCGCCAAGGGCTTCACCTCGGGCGGTTTCAACACCGAGGCGGCGACGGCCGCAGCCTTCCGGACGCCGTTCGCGCCGGAGACGGTGGTCAACTATGAGGCGGGGCTGAAGTCGCAGTGGTTCGACCGCCGCCTGCGGTTGAACGCATCGGTCTTCCGCATGAAGTACGACGACAAGCAGGAGCTGCTGTTCAACGGCCTGACGCGCATCCTGACGATCGTCAACGCCAGCGAGGCCACGTCGAAGGGGTTCGAGGTCGAGCTCTCGGCCACGCCCTTGCCGGGCGTCGACCTTGGGGTGAACTACGGCTACCTCGACACGCGTTACGACGATTTCGTCATTCCGGGCGGCGCCAACAACACCGGCAACCGCCTCGGCTCGTCGCCCAAGGTGAAGTACAGCCTGCTGCTGGATGTCCGCCAGCCACTCGGCGACTGGGGCCACGTGCTCGGCAACGCCACCTATACCCGGACCGGCGGCTACTTCACCGGCGCGGCGCGCGACCCGAACCTGTTCGTCGCGGCGTACGACCTGATCAACGCCTCGGTGGGCGTCGAGACCGCCGACGGCCGATTTCGCCTGATGGCGTGGGGCAAGAACCTCGCCGACACGGACTATGTCCTGATCCCCTCCACCCAGGGCGTACTGGGCGAGTACCTCGGCGAGCCGCGCACCTACGGCGTCAGCTTCACGGCGCGGTTCTGATGGCAAGCCGCCGCGAGGTCCTGGCCGGCCTGCTGGCCGCGGCGGCGCAGCCCGCGGCGGCATCGCCGTCGGACCGTCCGGGCGAGCCGCTCTCGCCCTGGCGGCCCGGCCAGACCGACATCCACCACATCGCCACCGGCCGCGGCGACAGCGCGCTGATCGTCGGACCGGACGGCCGTACGCTGCTGATCGACGCCGGGGCCTCGGCCAGCCCGCCCGCCTCGTCCACGCCTGCCCGCCCGGATGCGAGCCGCAACCCCGGCGCCTGGATCGGCCGCTACGTTCGCCGCCGATTGGCGGACACCGGCGGATCGCAGCTCGACGTCGCCGTGGCCACCCACATCCATCCCGACCACATCGGCGACCCGGCGGTAGGAGCCGCGGACCCGCGCGGATACGTTCGCACCGGGCTGAGCGAGGTGGCCGAACTCGTGCCGATCGGCCTGATCGTCGACCGCGGCGCGCCGGCCTACGAGGTCCCGGCCGTGGGCTCGGACCCCACCTGGGCCAACCACCGCCGCTTCGTGGCGGACAGGCTCCGGGCCGGCGGACGCGTGGAGGCCGTACGCGTCGGCGATACGGGACAGTTCGGCCCGGCGCGCGACGGCTTCGAAGTCCGGCCACTGATCGCCAATGGCCGCGTCTGGAGCGGACGGGGCCTCGAGACACGCGACCTCTTCGCGGACCGGCCCGCGGGAGGGCCCCTGGACGAAAACCCCTGCTCGATCGGCCTGCGGCTGATCCATGGCCGGTTCCGCTATTTCACCGGCGGCGACCTCGTCAGCTACACCGGCGACGGCGCCACGCCCTGGCGCGACGTCGAGACCGCCGCCGCCCGGGCTTGCGGCCCCGTCGACGTGGCGGTCGCCCCTCATCACGGCATGTTCGACGCGGTGGGCGCGGACATGGCGCGCGCCCTGCGTCCCCGCGTCTGGGTGATCCAGGCCTGGCACGCGGCCCATCCGGGCATGCTGCAGCTTGAGCGGATGTTCAGCGCCCACCTCTATCCCGGCCCGCGCGAAGTGTTCGCCACCGGCCTCACCGACGCCAGCCGGCTCACCAACGACCGCCTCGTGCGCCGGATGGCGGCCAGCGACGGGCACGTCGTGGTCCGCGTCGCTGAGGGCGGCGGCTCGTACCGCGTCATCGTCACCTCGAACCGCGACGAGGCCGACCGGGTGGTCGCGGTGTTCGGTCCCTTCGCCTCCAGCAGCGCCGTTTCGGCGCCGTCCAGCCCGCGAGCGCCTACTCCAGATAGGTCGCCCGAAGGCGGGTGAGCTCCGCCGGCCCGACACCCAGGGTCTGCAGATACGCCTCGACGCCGCCGTGCCGCCGCTCGATCTCCGTGAAGACCGCCTGAAGATACTCGGCCTCGACCCCTGCGAACACCCGCGCCACATCCGGCGGCAGGCGCGAGAAGAAGCTCATCTCCGCCGAGCCATTCGCCTGAGGCGCGGCGTCTGCCGGCATGGCGTAGTACTTGTTCGACAGCAGGTAGTCGGCGACCACCGTTTCCCTCGGCACGCCCAGAGCCGTCAGCACCAGGGCCGTGGTCACGCCGGTCCGATCCTTTCCGGCGGAGCAGTGATAGAGCACGGGCCCTTCGCCCTTCAGCAGCGCCTGGAAGACATCGCGGAAATGCTCGGCATGGCTGTCGAGCACCCCCGGATAGAAGTCACGCATCGTTGTCCGCGCCTTCTCGGCGTCGACGCCTCCGGCGAAGGCCTTGGCGAACGGTCCCATGTCCATCTGGTAGTCGTGCGAGACGATGCGGGTCGAGGCATTCGCCGGCAGCGCGGTCGGCTGGGCCTTCCGCTCGGAGGTGGACCGCAGGTCGACGATCGTCCGGACGCCGAGCGCGTTCAGGAACGCCTGGTCCGCGGGCGTCAGGCCCGAGAGCTCCGCCGAGCGGTAGATGACGCCCCACTTCACGCGCCGCCCATCCGCCGTGCGATAGCCGCCGGCGTCGCGGAAGTTGCTGGCGCCCTGCAGGGGAAGCGCGCGCTCCGCGAGGTGCAGGATGCGTCCGTCTGCGCCCTGCAGCGCGACATAGGCCCGCCCCGCCGGAAGAGGCTCCTCGTGCACGCCGTCCCGGTCGTCGTCGGAGATCAGCCGCATCGCCGCGGGGGGCGCATCCGGCGCCTGGCCGAGGAACACGTCCACGGCCTCGCCCGCCGATGCGGTCCAGGTGACCCGCAGGGC
Organism: Phenylobacterium sp. CCH9-H3; assembly: GCF_001557235.1. Classification (GTDB taxonomy): domain Bacteria; phylum Pseudomonadota; class Alphaproteobacteria; order Caulobacterales; family Caulobacteraceae; genus Phenylobacterium. The sequence goes on from NZ_LSJI01000025.1 coordinate 60,078, forward strand.
GCCCGCCGCCGTGCGTTCGAGCTGGGCGTCGACCACGGCGGCCTGCGCGGCCGTCGAGATCGCCGCGCCGGCCAGCAGGGAAAGGAGGAGGCGGGAAAGGGTCATCGGAGGCTCCCTCAGAAGGTCACGCGCGCGCCGGCCAGGAAGCGCCGGCCGATCTGCTCCACCTCGACGGGGTGGTTCTTGTCGCCCTCGTAGGCGACGTAGGTCTCGTCGGTGAGATTGTTGGCGTCGAGGAAGACCGAGAGATGGTCGTTCACCGCGTAGCGCACCGACAGGTCGAGGCTCTCATAGGCCTTGCGGAACTGGTCGCCGAACCCGGCGAGGCTGAGGGTGTCCACCCAGTCGTCGCGCCATTGGTAGCTGAGGCGGGCCGAGAGGCCGTACTTCTCGTAGTAGACCGAGGCGTTGACGATGGTGTCCGAGGTGCCGGGGAACGGCGCCTTGCCGCCGCCGGGCCGGGTGAACTCCCCGTCCAGCAGCGCGAGGTTCGCCTGGATGCCAAAGCCATCGAACGGGGCCGGCAGAAAGACGAACTGCTGCAGATAGGCGAACTCCAGCCCGTACAGCTTGCCGTCGCCGCCGTTGAGCGTGCTGGTGTAGTCGTAGGCGCTGCGATCCACCCCGGCGCTGTTGTAGCGGCCGTCCCCGACCGGCTCCGTCGAATTGAACAGCACGTCGCTCACGTCCCGATAGAACCCACCGACCGAGACGAGGCCGGCGCCCGGCAGGTAGCGCTCCAGCGAGACGTCGCCGCCCCAGGTCGTCTCGGGCTTCAGGCCGGGATTGCCGCCGTTGACCGACCGGCCGACGTCGTTCACGGCGGCGCCGGTGCGGATCGTTCCGAACGAGGGCCGCGAGATGCCGCGCTGGAACGCGCCGCGCAGCACGAGATCCTCGGTCAGGTCGAACTTCACGTTCAGGCTCGGGAAGAGGTCGGTGTCCTCGTTTTCCACCTTGAGCGGCGTCGCCGTGGTCCCGACGGTCACGAAGCCGTCGATGGTCTGCTCCAGGCGCTCGACGCGCAGACCCGCCACTACCTGGGCGGGTCCGACGTCGAACTTGGCCATGCCGTAGCCGGCCAGCAGCTTTTCCTCGATCTGGTAGGTGTCGCCCGGCGCGACGTTGCCGGCCGGGTTGTAAAGGCCCGCCGCCTGGAGCGCCGACAGCGCCGCGCCGAGGTCGGCCCGCATCCGGCGGTTGTCGACGTAGTTGATGTCGAAGCCCAGCGGGAAGCCGGTGTTCCAGGTCTCGCCGGTCACATAGTCGCCGGGCCGGAAGGCCATGCCGATGCGCGGCAGCAGCGCGAACAGGGCGACCGTGGGCGCGGCGCCGGACAGGATCGATCCCGTGATCTGGCGGTCGTCGTACTGCAGGCCGAAGGAGGCCTCGACCTCCCGGCCGCCCAGGTCGAAGGTGCGGCTCGCGTCGGCCTTGTAGACCCAGGCCTCGGACTCGATGGCGGAGGTCAGCGGCAGGACGAGGTTCACGTTGTAGCCCGACTGGTCGAACGCTGAGAGCGGCGCGCCCCGCACGAACGAGCCCGCCGTCGGCCCGGCCACCGTCGAATACAGCGTGACGATGGGGAAGTTGCGGTCGGTCAGATCGTAGGTCAGCGACGGGCGCTGCAGCGGCGATCCGTACTGCTGGAGCACCAGGGGCAGGTCCGTGGTGTTCTCGGTCTCGGCGTAGCTCGCCCGCCACTCCGTCTTCCAGCCCGACAGCTCGTGGTCGCCGCCCACCGTCGTCAGGTGGATGGAGTTGCGGTACTCGCCGTAGTTGAAGCTGCCCCGCACGGGCACGCCCACCAGATCTCCGCCCGCGGGACCGCGGGTCCCCGACACCGCCGAACCGATCTGCAGCACATACTGGTTGCGCTGCTCGTCGTCGTTGAACTCGCTGTAGAGGGTCTTGGCGAACAGTCGGTGGCCGTCGGCCGGCCGAAATTCCACGCCCAGCAGGCCGGCGTTGTTCTCGCGTTCGACCAGGTAGTTGCGGATGTCCAGCACGGTCGGGTTCCCGGCCGCGTCGTAGTCGAACTCCCGGTTGTCGGTGGTCTGCTTGCGGCGATAGTGCGAGGCTGCGGCGATGATCCCGAAGCGGTCGTTCGACCAGGACGCCCGTGCGCCGAACTGCTCCTGCGCCCCGCCGCCCAGGTCCATCTCGCCGTAGCCGGCGTCGGCGCTGAGCGAGAAGCCGGCCCGGTCAAACGGCGAAAAGGTCTTCAGATTGACCCGCGCCACCACCGCCTCGGCCGAAAGGTCCGGCGTCAGCGACTTGTTGACCTCCAGCGCGTTGAGGATCACGGCCGGCACCGAGTCGAACCGGAAGGCGCGCTGGCCGCCGGCTTCATCGACGCCGATCACGGTGATCCCATCGATGGAGACGCTGGTCCAGCGATTGGGCGCGCCGCGCACCTGGATATAGCGCTCCTGGCCCTGGTCGCGCTGCACCGCCACGGCCGGAATCCGCGCCAGGGCGGCGGCCGAATTCTGGTCGGGGAACTGGCCGATCGTATCGGCGGCGATGACGTTCACCAGGTTGTCGGCTTCGCGCTGCTGCAGGAGCGCCGCCCGCTGGCTGCCGACGATGGGCGAGCCCGTCACCACCACTTCCTCGACGCCCGGAGCCTCCGCGGCCTCGCCGTCCGCCGCCTGCGCCGCGGGGGCCAGGGCGACGACGCCGAGCGCCACGCTGGCCAGCCATCGCCCTCGACCGGAAACACCACCGAACCGCCGCATCTGATCCCCCGCTGCAATGCTGGGCGGGAGTTATCAATTCGAACGAATGTACGGTGTGAAGCTTCCGCGAATTTTTCACGCCACTTCGGCAAATGGCATCGATGCGCCGGGGACGTCGAACGATTGTACGCTCTTGAACCGTGGGCGCCGCGGGCTGCTATGCTGGCGCATGGCGGTTGCCGACACACCTGAGTCGCGAGGCGACGACGCGCGCAGCCGCCTGCTGGCCGCGGCGCTGGATCTGTTGGGCTCGGGCGGCGCCGAAGCCGTGAGCGCGCGCGAGCTGGGCGAACTGGCCAATGTCTCGGCCTCCGCGGTGAACTACCATTTCGGCGGCCGCGAAGGCTTGCTGGCCGCGGCTCTGGCCGCCGCCGCCGGCGCGGCCGCCCGTTGGCGCGCGGACTCGCTGAATACGGCGCCGGCGCGGATCGCCGCCAATGCCCTGCCCGCCTCGATCGCGGCTCTGATCCAGGACCTGTGCGATGAACGCGGCGTGCCCGCCACGGCGCTGCGCGAACTGCGCCAGCTTGCCGGGCGTTCGGCCGCGCCCGCGCCTGCCGCCGCGCACGATCAGGCCGACGCCGACCGGTTCTGGACCGAGGTCGCGGCGCGCTCCAGCCTGCCCGAGGCGGCCGGGCCGCGCCTCTCGGACTTCGCGATGGGCGCGCTTTCGATCCACGGGCGATGCGCGGATTGGCGGCGCGAGCTGCCCTGGCTCCACGAGGCCTGCGCCCGGCTCGTCGCGCGGCTTGCCGGACGTCGCGAAGATCTGCCGGGTTGGGATGGATGGCGCGCCGCGGTGGCCGCGAACATCCAGGTCGCCGCGGCGGCCGCGCCCGCCTCGCCTGCGGCCGAGCGCATGCTTCGGGCTGCCGCGGACATCGTCGGCCGCGCCGGCGCCGCCGGGCTCACCCATCGCGCGGTGGCGGCCCAGGCGGCGACGTCCCTGGCCAATGTCACCCACCACTTCCCGACCCGGGCCGCGCTGTTGCGCAGGACGTTCCAGCACGTCTACGACCGGGTCCGGTCCAGCGGCGGCGCGACCCTCGACACCACGCCGCTCAGCATCGCCGCCCTGAGCGCCGAGATAGCGGCGACCCTCGTGGACGAGGCCGGAGCGCTGAACCCCGGCGTGCTCGCCCTGCATGAGCTGATGCTCGCCGCCGCCCGCGACCCGCAGCTTCGTTCGGAAGTGGATGAACTGCGCGCAAATCGCGGTGAAGGAACGGCCCTGGCCATAGCCCGTATCGCCGGCGCCCAGGCCCCTCCCGACCGCATGGACGCCTATGTGGTCTCCACCATGATGCTGGGCCTCATCCTGGCTGCGGGCGCCGCGCCGCGCGCCGGCCGCCGGGCCGCCCTTCAGTCACGCCTGCAAGGCCATCTCGAGCTGCTCTTCGGCTGAACCGGCGGTCGCGCCCGCGTCGAAGCCGCCCGGAGGTTTTTTCGCGCATTTTCAACGGATTAGCGGATTTTGGCGAAACGCCATGAAACCGACGGTAACCGGCGGCTGGTGGGCCCGGCAGGACTCGAACCTGCAACCAGACCGTTATGAGCGGCCGGCTCTAACCATTGAGCTACAGGCCCCTGCAGCGCGGATCGCCGCGTTACCATGAGCTGCACGGCGCTTAAAGCTTGCGTTCAGGTGGGAATTGCGACCGTAGGGCTCGTAGACCCCGGACTGGAGATCTCCCCCATGAAGACCCTGATGCGCGCGACGGCGATCGGCCTGGCGCTGGCCGTGACCGCGGCCGCTCCCGCCGCGCTGGCCCAGGCGGCGCCCCCGGCCGCGGACACCATGTTCCGCGCCACCACCCTGAACCTGGCGGCCTATGGCGAGACCAAGGTCGCCCCCGACATGGCCACGATCACCCTGGGCGTGATGACCGAGGGCAAGACCGCCGCCGAGGCCATGCAGGCCAATGCGGCCCGGATGAACGCGGTGGTGGCCAGCCTCCGCAAGGCGGGGATCCCGGACAAGGACATCCAGACCTCGAACCTGAACCTGAACCCGCAGTACAGGTACCAGGAGAATCAGCCCCCGGTGCTGGTGGGCTACCAGGCGTCGAACAACGTCACCGTCACGGTGAACGACCTGAAGCGGCTGGGCCCCGCCGTGGACGCCACCGTGAACGCCGGCGCGAACCAGGTGCATGGGATCAGCTTCGGCCTCTCCGACCCCACCGCCGCCGAGAACGCGGCGCGCGAGGCGGCCGTGAAGGCGCTGGCGGCGAAGGCGGACCTCTACGCCAAGGCGACCGGCCACCGGATCTCGCGCCTGGTGTCGCTGAGCGAAGGCGGCGGCTATGCGCCCCAGCCGCCGATGCCGATGGTCGCCTACGCCGCCAAGCGTGAGATGGCCGACGCCGGCACCTCGATCTCGGCCGGGGAGATGAAGGTCCGCATCGACATCAGCGGGCTCTACGAGCTCGCCCGATAGGCCGTTACGGGGCCGGGGCCTTCGAGACTCCGCCCCTGCGGAAGGCGCCTTCCAGGCGGTCGGCCATCATCCGGCCCGGGAAGGCGCGCTCGCCCTCCATCATGGCCGCGTAGACGAACTGCGTCCCGGAGATGGCGCCCGCCGCCCAGCCGACGCCGCGCGAGGCGTCGGCCTGGGTGTTGCAGGACAGGGTGCGCGGCTGACCATCCTTCGCGACCGCCTCCAGCAGGCTGGAGAGCTTGCGGGTGCCGGGCGCGTCGCAGGCCGGAAATTCCCGCGCGCAGGTGGTGGCCGAATTGTAGCGGTACAGCACCCTCCCCGACCCCGCCTCGGCGATCAGGACGCAGGTGTTGGGATCGCCCACCGCCTTCGACACGGCCGCGTCGAGGTCGTCGTGGTTCACGCCCGGCGGCGCGCCGGGCGAACAGGCGCAGAGGGTCAGGGCCGCCAGCGCGGCCCCGGCCAGCTCAAGCGGCCTTCTTGATCTCGTTGGCGTCGTCCAGCAGGACCACGGTGGGCGCATAGTTGCGGGCTTCCTCGGCAGGCAGCATGCCATAGGTCACGACGATAACCTTGTCGCCCTTTTGCACCAGCCGGGCGGCGGCGCCATTGACGCCGATCACCTTCGAGCCGCGGGGGGCCTCGATGGCGTAGGTGGTGAAGCGCGCGCCGTTGGTGATGTTCAGCACGTCCACCTGCTCGTGCGGCAGGATGCCCGACGCGTCCAAGAGGTCGCGGTCGATGGCGATGGAGCCTTCGTAGTCGAGATCGGCCTGGGTCACCGTGGCGCGGTGCAGCTTGGCCTTCATCAGCGTGAGCAACATGGGCGTTCTGGCGTCCTTGTGGCCTCGCCCCCTCCCGGAGCGTCGCGCATATACGCATGCCGCGCACGGGGTTCAATGCGGCATCGCAGCGTGCCTCACCCTGGGGCGCCCGTCGGGGGCAAGCCCTTGCAGCTATAAGAGTCTTGCTCCTGCAGGCCGCTGTGGCCGCCCCGACGCAAGGCCCTGCCCTCGCCGCGCCGCAGCACGGGGCTTCAGCTTGCGTGGCGGCGCAGGAAGTCGGTCATTTCGTCCAGAACCGGCGCGCGGCCGCGCAGCGGCCGCGACAGCGCCAGGATCATGCGGATGTGATCGACCCCGGGGTAGTGGCGCTCCTCCACCGGCACGCCGGCCTCGCGAAGCTTGCGGGCGAGCGCGGTGGTGTTGCGCGGATAGACGACGGTGTCCTCCTCCCCCGTGGCCAGGAACGCCGCGGGCGAGCCCTTGCCCACATGGGCCAGGGGCTGCGTGGCCGGCAGGTCCGCGGCCTCGCCGAACGTGCGCCGCGTGATCGCCCCCTCGAGCGGCAGGAAGTCGTAGGGTCCGGCGAGCCCCGCCACGGCCTTGACCTTGGCCGGGTCCACGCCAGCCTCGCGCAGGTAGCGGCCGTCCAGGCCCAGCATCACGGCGTTGTAGGCGCCGGCCGAGTGCCCCACGAGCACGATGCGGTCGGGATCGCCCCCGTACTCCCGCGCGTGTTCGACCGCCCATTTCACCGCCAGGGCGCCGTCATGGAGGAAGCCAGGATAGCGGACCTCCGGATAGAGCCGGTAGTCGGCGACGATGGCTACGAACCCGCGGGACGCCAACGCCCGGCCGACCCAGTTGTAGTCCTGGCGCCGGCCGCTGTCCCAGGAGCCGCCGTAGAAGAACACCGCCACGGGCGCCTGCCCGGCGCCGCCCCGGGGCCCGTACACGTCCAGCGTCTGACGCGGCGCAGGCCCATAGGGAACGCCCTGGGCGGCCCGCGCCGCGGGATCCTTCGGCGACAGGGTGGCAAAGAGCGTGAGCGGCGAGCAAGCGGCCGCCAGGGCGGCGGCCGCGGCGGCCAGGGTGAGACGCTTGGTGACGGCGAGCGGCGGCATGGGGGTCCCGATACGAACGCGCGAGCCGGCGCGCAACGCTCGCCGGCCCTGCGGGCCTATACGCATCGCCGGGCGCCCAGGACGCAGGCCTTGCGTCGCGGCGCCCCTTGACGGGGCGGGCCACACCCGGCGCTATGCTGGGTGAACAACGATAAGGGAGGCGACACATGGACGGAGCTCAGGCGGCGGCAGGCTTCAATCGCGACGCGCTGGCGGGCGTGGCGCCCGCGCTGAAGGGCCTCGTGGACCAGCAGGCGCTGTCGGGCATGGTGACCCTGGTCTGGCGCCGCGGCGAGATCGTCCAGGTCGACGCCATCGGCCAGCGGGACATCGAGGCCGGCCTGCCGATGGAGCGCGACACCCTGTTCCGCATCGCCTCGATGACCAAGCCGGTCACGACCCTGGCCGCGCTGATGCTGGTCGAGGAAGGCAAGCTGAAGCTGGACGACCCGATCACCAGGTGGCTGCCCGAGTTCAAGGACATGAAGGTCCTGACGGACGCCACGGGCCCGCTGGACTCCACCGTTCCCGCCGCCCGCGACATCACGGTCGAGGACCTGATGACCCATCGCTCGGGCCTCGCCTACGGCTTCACCTCGCTGGGCCCGATCGCCCACGCGCATGAGGAGAAGCTGGGTTCGGCCCTGGCCAACCCCCACTCGCCCGACGAGTGGATGACCCGCCTGGGCGCCCTGCCCCTGAGCTACCAGCCGGGCGAGCGCTTCCACTACAGCCACGCCACAGACGTTCTGGGGTTCCTGGTGGCGCGCATCGAGGGCAAGCCCCTGGGTCAGGTGCTGAAAGAGCGCATCTTCGATCCGCTGGGCATGCACGACACCGGCTTCTGGACCCCGCACGACAAGCGCCATCGGCTGGCCAAGCTGTACGCGGCCAAGCCGGAGGGTGGCCTCAAGGACGTGTCCTGGGACGATCCGGACACGCCCGCGGCCTTCGAGGGCGGCGGCGGCGGGCTGGTGTCCACGGTCGACGACTATCTGAAGTTCGCCCGCCTGATGCTGGGCCGGGGCGAGGTCGACGGCGTGCGGCTGGTTAGGCCCGAGACCGTCGACCTGATGACCACCAACCGGCTCACCGACGAGCAGCGCGGCCACGCCTTCCTTGGCATGCCGTTCTGGCTGAGCCAGGGCTTCGGCCTCGGCGCCTCGATGATCCTGGACGCCGAGAAGCATCAGTGGATGGGCGCCGGCGGCGAGGGCGCCTTCGGCTGGCCGGGCGCGTTCGGCACCTGGTGGCAGGCGGATCCGGTCAACGACCTCATCCTGATCTACCTGATCCAGGACTCCATGCCCCTGGGGCCGGAGGCGGTGACGGCCATGCAAGGCCAGCGGCCCACGGGCCGCATCGGCTGCCCGATGTTCCAGAAGATGGTCTACGCCGCCCTGACCTAGAGCGCGTCAGGGTTAAGTGGAAGCCGGTTAACCCGCCCGACGCGCTCTAAACTTTTGATTTAAAGCCTTTTTGCCTGGTTCAGATGATTCCATCTGAACCGGAAAGGCTTTATGGCCGCCGCGGGGCGACACAGATCGGCCGCCCATCGACGGTGTCACCCACCAGCGTGCCGTCGCGAGCGGCGGTCGCTCGGGCGCGGTTCAGCGTCCGGCCTTCCGGCGGCGGGCTCTGGCCTTTGGGGCAGACGGCGACCTCGACGCGCTGGCCGCCGTCCGGGCAGGTGCAGATGTCCTCTCGGAGATCGAGGCGGCTGCCGGGAACCTTGCAGACCGCCGGGATCAGCCGGCCGCCGACCTCGATGCATTGGATGGTCTTCGTCGGTGGGTTCTCGCCGATCGGCTGGGCGAAGGCCGGCCCGGCGATGACCGCCAGGCTGGCCAGGACCGAGAGGGTGCGGATCATCGGCTGTTCCTCCTGACCGCAGTATAGCGCCCGAGGCGCTCCGGCGCCTTCCCAGCCTGGCCGGACGGCCGCAAGCTTGGACATGGCCTGGACGAAATCCCCAAAGAGCCTCGTGGACCTTTTCGAGCTCAGCCTGCCCGAGGCGCCGGGCCTGCAGCGTCGCAAGATGTTCGGCTACCCCGTCGCCTTCGTGAACGGGAACATGTGCGCCGGCCTCTTCCAGGACAGCATCTTCGCGCGCCTGCCGCCCGCGCTCTCGGCCGAGCTGGTCGCCGACCACGGCGCAAGGCCCTTCGAGCCCATGCCCGGACGGCCCATGCGCGCCTATCTGACGCTGCCGGAAGAGGTGGTGGAGGACGAAGCGCGCCTCGCCGACCTGCTTGGCGCCGCCTGCGCCTTCACCGCGGGCCTGCCGCCGAAGGCGTCGAAATCCACGCGCGGTTCACCACGTTGATGCGTGCCCCCTTAACCGGACCTGGCGCAGCCTCTGGCCCATGGACCCGATCTCCACCGCCCGCTACGGCCTCATGGCGGCCTCCCGCCGCTTCGAGGCCTCGGCCGTCAACATCGCCACCATGGGCGTCGAAGGCGAGCCCGAGGTCGACCTGGCCAAGGAGACGGTCGACATGATCGAGGCCAAGACGGCGTTCTCCGCCAACCTGTCGGTGATCCGGTTCGCCCAGGACATGTGGGACTCGCTGCTCCAGCTCCAGACCCGCTGACCCCGCCCACGGCCAAACGAAAAAGGGGAGCCTCGCGGCTCCCCTTTCCGTATCCGGCGCGGACCTCGAGCCCTACTTCTTGTCCGTAGGGTCCGACCCATCCTTCGGCGCGCCGGTGCCGGACGAGCCCATGAACAGCTTCTTCCCATCGGGGAAGGTCACGTCGCGGCCGTTGGCCTTGCAGGCCGGCCGGCAGAGCTTGTCCTTGGACTGGTAGCCGCGGACGATGATCTCAGTGCCCGCCGGCAGCGAGGCCTTGGTGATCCCCGAGCGCATCAGGGTGTTGGGCGTGCCGCCTTCCACCATCCAGGCGGTCGACTTGCCGCTGGAATCCACGACGTTCATGTGGACCCAGGCATGCGGATTGATCCACTCGACGCGGGTCACCTTGCCCCGCAGCAGGACCGGGGCCTTGCCGTCGAATTCCGCGGCGAAGGCGTGGTGGGCCCAGGCCGCGCCGCCGGCGGCGGCCACGCTCAGCGCCGCGCCGACAGCGCCCGCAACGATCAGCTTCTTGTTCTTGTCCATCTCGCGCCTCCAACGCCGGATGCCAGACCTTATTCCTCGAAGGTTCGGTTTGGAACCGGACCTATTTCAGCGGTTCCTTGCGCAGGTCGCCGTACATCAGTTCCTCCACGAACTCGACGCACTTGAACTGGTTCAACCGCGCGTCCTCGCCCTGCCGCTTGTAGAGGTTGAAGCTCATCTTCCAGGGCCGGGTGAAGGTGGCCGGGTCGGTGATCGTGGCCTCGTAGCGCATCACGCCCGGCCCCGTTGGCGTCCAGCGCTCGACCACCTGCATCTGGTCGGAGTGGAAGTTGCCGGCCCGGTCGAACCAGGTGCGGTCGTTCATGCCGGTGACGGTGACGACCAGGGTGTCGCCCTCCCACTTGGCCACCGACTGCCCCATCCAGCTGTCGACGGGCGCCGGGCCGGGGTCGGTGAAGAGGATGTTCCGCACCGCGCCCGCGTACTCGTAGGCGATGAGCATGGACTTCTCGGACTGGAAGACCTGGAACGGCAGGTGCATGTAGTTCGCGCGGGGCACGCCCGGCAGGTAGCACTTCACCTCGGGGTCCAGGTTCAGATAGTCGGCCCGGTTCGCGTCCCGCTGCTTCCTCGCCTCGGGGGTATAGGGAATCTCGCCCCCTTCCACGATGCCCAGGCCGCCGGGCACGGCGCCCACGGCGCCTAGCGCCAGGACCGCCTTGGCCGGCACCGGGACCACCGGACCGGGACGAAGCTGCAGCGCCGCGCGCGCAGCATGGGGCTCGATGTCCCACCCGGCCGAGTTCATCGCCTGCCAGACGCCGTTCAGGTCGGGGTGCTTGCCGTCGGGCCCGCGTGGGGCCTTGTAGACCGCCGCAGCCTTGGGTTTCCCTTGCGCCTGAGACACGGCGGGCGCGGTCACCGCAAGGCCGATCACAGCCAACGCCGTCACGAACCTGATCATGCTCTCGCTTCCCCCAACTCGGGCCCGGGCTCTGCGGCCGGGCTCTCTTGACCTCAACCTAGACAGCGCTCGCACGCCGCGCCAGCGGACGCGGTGTTTGAGAAACCGGTGGGCTGCGGTAAGCCGCCCGCCATGACGCTGCGCCCGCTCTTCGCCACGCCTGTCTACGAGGCGACCCTTACAACAAACCGTAGCTTCGAAAATTTCAACCGCGAGATTTTGGAGGCCTGCCACATGCTGGAGGCGGAGGATCAGGCGGGCCGCGCCTGGAGCCGCGTACACGGCTACGGCGGGTACACGTCCTACGCCTCGCTCGACGACCTGCCTCAGCGGATGAGCGTCTTCGCCGACTTGAAGACCCAGCTCGACCGCCACGCCAAGGCCTTCGCCGAGGGCCTTCACTTCGACCTGCAGGGCGGGCGGCTGCGCCTCGACAGCCTATGGGTCAATGTCCTGAAGCCCGGCGCCGGCCACTCGGGGCACATCCATCCCCACAGCGTCATCTCGGGCACCGTCTATGTGGCCGTGCCGCCCGGCGCCAGCGCGCTGAAGCTCGAGGACCCCCGGCTGCCGCTGATGATGGCGGCGCCGCCGCGCCGCGCCGACGCCCCCGAGGAGACCCGCGCCTTCGTCTACCTCCAGCCGCAGCCCGGCACGGTCTACATGTGGGAAAGCTGGCTCCGCCACGAGGTCCCGGCGAACAAGGCCAGGTCCCCGCGCGTGAGCGTGAGCTTCAACTACGGCTGGCGCTGACTGCCCTTACCGGTCGGCCACGGCCTGCGGCCGGGCGAACTTGCCGGCGAAGAAGTCACCCTTGTTCCACAGCGGCCGCTCGTCGGCGTCGGCGATCTCGCGGGCGATCTCGTAGTTGATGCGGGCGAACTTGGCGCCGGCCGCGTAGTCGATCTCCTGGGAGAGGTCGTCGCACGGCTTGTGGTAGCACTTCGCCAGGAAACCGCGGAACTTGGCCTCGCCGCCGTTCTGGAAGCCGGTCATCAGGAAGGTCGATGGCACCCCGACCTCCACGAACCGGAAGTGGTCCGAGCGGGTGAAGAGCCCCTCCTCCGGCATCGGGTCGGGCGAGAGGGCCACGCCTTCGCGCGCCGCCGCCCGGCGGACCGCGCCGGCCAGGCTCGAGCGCTCGGCGCCGAACGCCACCACGTCCAGGAAGTCGTAGGTCAGGATCGGCATGTCCAGATTGACGTTCGCCACGAGCGCGGCGGCGGCCGTCGTCGGGTTGCGCGCGAAGTACTCGGCGCCCAGCAGGCCCTTCTCCTCGCCCGTGACCGCCAGGAACAGCACCGAGCGGCGCGGCGCCTTACCCGACGCCTGGAAGGCCCGCGCCACCTCCAGGGTGGTGGCGATGCCGCCGGCGTTGTCGAGCGCCCCGTTGTTGATCCCGTCGCCGGCCACCGGCGGGGTGACGCCGATGTGGTCCAGGTGGGCCGACAGGACGACCACCTCGCCCTTCAGCTTCGGGTCGGAGCCTTCCAGCATCCCGGCCACGTTGGCGCTCTCCAGCGTCTTCGTCTCGGTGCGCAGGGTCGCGTCCAGGCTGGTGGCCAGGGCGAAGCGCGGCGGATCGCCCTTGGGCTTCTCGGCGGCCGCGACCACCTCGGCGAAGGTCTTCCTGGCTCCGGCGAACAGCTTGTCCGCCCCCGCGACGCTCACCGCCGCCAGTTGCGGCGTGCCGATCGCCACGTCGTGGGGTGCGCCGTCCGGCCGGCGCCAGGTCATCGCCCAACTCCGCCACGTGCGCTTGCCGTCCGCGAAGGGTCGGCGCTTCTCGTCCGACGGCAGGTTGACCGAGATCAGTCCGACCGCGCCGCGCGCCGCCGCCTGCGCGCGCTTCGTCCGCCCGTTGGCGTAGTAGGCGCGCTCCTCGGTCTGGAAGCTCGACGGGGCGCCGGACAGCACCACGACGATCTTCCCCGTCACGTCCAGGCCCTTGTAGTCGTCGCGCTTGTGCTCCGGCGAGACGACGCCGAAGCCCACGAACACCAGCGGCGCCGATACGCGCCGCTCAGCCGGCCCGAAGGGCTTGCCCGGCATGACGTCCTCGCCGAACACCAGCGGCACGTGGGCGCCACCCTTGGCCTTGAGAACGAACCGGCCCTCGTCCGCGGGGCGGGCGGCCAGCAGCGGCACCGGCTGGAACCAGCCGCTATCGGCGCCGGCGGGCTTCAGCCCCAGCTGCGCGAACTGCGAGGCGACATAGTTGGCGGCGATGTCGTAGCCGGGCGAGCCGGCCTCGCGGCCCTGCAGCAGGTCGGAGGCGAGGAAGGCGACGTGGGCGCGGACCCGCTCGGCGGAGGCCTGCGACTCGCCCGTCTGCGCCGCGGCGGAACCGGCGACGAGCATCGCGGCCGCAACGGCGACCGCGAACCTGGATGGAAACATGGAAACTCCCTGATTTGCCTATTTCTATCGCAGGGCCCGGCGGTGCGAACAGCCTACCTCGCGCAACAGGGGAGTTTCTCCCTCCACGTACGCCGACGCACAGAAAATGCAATCAGAAGTGGGGAAACACACTTGACGGTGGAATTTTAAAGTTACCAGCTTGTTACCAGTTGTTCGCCATGCCGTTCGGGGGGTCTTGGTGAATGGTCACAGATGGGGCGCTACATGTCGGCTTTCAAACTAAAGTATTTACTGTTGGGGTCGCTGGCCGCGGGTTCGCTGATGTCCGCGGCGCCGGCCTCGGCCCTGACGATCGAGCTGAACGATATCGGCGGCGTTTCGGGCTCTCCCGCCCAGCTCGGCTTCCAGGTGGCGGCCAAGTACTGGGAATCGGTCTTCACGAACGACGCCACGATCCGCCTGGACGTGGGCTACAGCAATCTCGGCCCGGGCATTCTCGGCAGTACGGGCAGCACGCTGTACCAGTTCCTCGACATCTCGGACTATCAGACGCTGCTGTCGCTGAACGCCACCAGCGCCCTGGACGCCACGGCCGTCGCCAACCTCTCGCCGCTGAGCGGGACGGGATCGGTGGACGTGCTGGTGCCGGGCTACCTGACCGGCACATCGGGCATCGATGTCGACGCTGCGCCCCGCACGGCGCCCGACGGTGAGGCGATCAGCAACACGATGGCGATCTCCACGGCCAACCTGAAGGCCCTTGTGGGCGACTTCGGTTACGCGGGCCCCGACGCCGAGATCCTGTTCTCCAACCAGTTCGCGTTCGATTTCGACCCGCGCGACGGCATCACCCCGGGGACCTTCGACTTCATCGGGGTCGCGGTCCACGAGATCGGGCACGCGCTGGGCTTCATCAGCGGGGTCGACGACTTCGACTACAGCAACGGCTACGCCGGAAGCGACGTGGACGACTATTGGTGGGGCTATAGCCTCGACATGTTCCGCTACAGCGCCCCCGGGCAACTCGACTGGACCGTCGGGACGGAATCCTACTTCTCGATCGACGGCGGCGTGACCAACCTCGGCAATTTCTCGACCGGGTCTCAGAACGGCGACGGCTGGCAGGCCTCGCACTGGAAGGAGCCCGACGTCGCCTGCACCGACTTCCTCGGGATCATGAACCCGTACATTTGCCGCGGGCTTGAAGATTCGGTGACGGCCCTAGACCTGGCGCTGTTCGACGCCATCGGCTGGAACGTCAACTTCGACGTGCTGCAGAACGGCGACTACGAATACCTGACCTCGACCATGCGCGGCGCGTTCGTGCCCGAGCCGTCGACCTGGGCCCTGATGATCATGGGCTTCGGGATGATGGGCGGCATGGTCCGCCGTCGCCGGCCGGCGCTCGCCCGCTGAGGCGAACCAAGGCCTGAACGAAAAACGCCGCCGGCTTCCACCGGCGGCGTTCTTTTCATGCGGGTCGCGGACGACCTCAGCTGTCGAGGAAGCTCCGCAGCTTCCGCGACCGGCTCGGGTGCTTCAGCTTGCGCAGGGCCTTGGCCTCGATCTGGCGGATCCGCTCGCGGGTCACGCTGAACTGCTGGCCGACCTCTTCCAGGGTGTGGTCGGTGTTCATGCCGATGCCGAAGCGCATGCGCAGGACGCGTTCTTCGCGCGGGGTCAACGACGCGAGCACTCGCGTCGTGGTTTCACGAAGATTGCTCTGGATGGCCGCGTCGATCGGCAGGACGGCGTTCTTGTCCTCGATGAAGTCGCCGAGGTGGCTGTCTTCCTCGTCGCCGATCGGCGTCTCGAGGCTGATCGGCTCCTTGGCGATCTTCAGGACCTTGCGCACCTTCTCCAGCGGCATGGCCAGCTTCTCGGCCAGCTCCTCCGGCGTCGGCTCGCGGCCGATCTCGTGCAGCATCTGGCGGCTGGTGCGGACGATCTTGTTGATCGTCTCGATCATGTGCACCGGGATGCGGATGGTCCGCGCCTGGTCGGCGATCGAGCGGGTGATCGCCTGCCGGATCCACCAGGTGGCGTAGGTCGAGAACTTGTAGCCGCGGCGGTACTCGAACTTGTCCACCGCCTTCATCAGGCCGATGTTGCCTTCCTGGATCAGGTCCAGGAACTGCAGGCCGCGGTTCGTGTACTTCTTGGCGATGGAGATCACGAGGCGCAGGTTCGCCTCGACCATTTCCTTCTTCGCCTGACGCGCTTCGCGCTCGCCCTTCTGCACCGTCTGGACGATGCGGCGGTAGTCGTCGATCGGAACGCCGGTCTCCTGCGCCAGGGCCGCGATCTCCGAGCGGATGTCGCCGATCTGGCCGGCGTCGTTCTCGGCGAACTTGGTCCAGCGCACGCCCAGGGCCTTCACCTGGTCGCTCCAGTCGGGCCGCATCTCCTGGCCGAAGTAGGCTTTCAGGAACTCGGTGCGGCTGATGCCGTAGCTGTCGGCGAGTCGAAGCAGGCGCCCCTCAAGAACCATCAACCGCTTGTTGATCGCATAGAGCTGCTCGACCAGCGCCTCGATGCGGTTGTTGTTCAGCTTCAGGGTCTTGAGGTGCTGGACGATGGCGCCCGCGGCGGCCTGGTAGGCGGCCCGGTCCTTCTCGCTCAGGTCCTCGCCCTTCAGCTTCTGGCCGACCAGCTTTTCCTGCAGCAGGCGGAAGGCTTCGAACTCGCCCGCGATCGCGTCCAGGGTCGCCATTACGCCTTCGCGCAGCTCGGCTTCCATGGCGCTGATGGTGGGGCCCGCGCCGTCGTCGAAATCGTCGTCGCTGTCGCCTTCCCCCTCGGGCTTCTCCTCGCCCTCGACCTCTTCGGCCTCCTCGGCGGCTTCCGCCGGGGCCGGGATTTCGCCCGCCGCCTGGTTCTGGCCGCCGTAGGTCTGTTCGAGGTCGATGACCTCGCGCAGCAGGATGCGGCCGCCTTCCAGCTCCTCGCGCCACACCATGATGGCTTCGAAGGTCAGGGCGCTCTCGCACAGCCCGCGGATCATCGTGTCGCGGCCGGCCTCGATGCGCTTGGCGATGGCGATTTCGCCCTCGCGCGAAAGCAGCTCCACCGAACCCATTTCGCGCAGGTACATCCGCACCGGGTCGTCCGTGCGGTCGTAGGCCGGCTCCTTGGTGGTCTCGACCACCGCCGACTCCTCGCGCACCGCGACCTCTCCGCCCTCGGCGTCGTCTTCGGATTCCACGACGTTGACGCCCATCTCGCTCAGCATGGCGAGGGTGTCTTCGATCTGTTCGGAGGTCACTTCCTCGGACGGCAGGACCTTGTTCAGCTCGTCCATCGTGACATAGCCGCGGGTCTTGGCCTGTTTGATGAACTTCTTGACCGCCGCATCCGTGAGGTCGAGCAGCGGACCGTCGCCGCCAGTGGACTCGGGCGTTTCGGCTTCGGCCGTGTTTGCGCTCATCTAAATCTCCGAAATCGGCTGCCGCCCCCCTTGCAAGGGGCGGGCCGAAAAATAGTGGGCGACGGGCCCGGATCGAGAGGTCGCGTCAATACGACCCGTGGTCCGTCGAAAACGTTCCCGTGCTTGTTCAATGCGCCAGTGGATACGCCGAACCGCCATGAAGGATGCCGCCAAAGGACAATCGGCCGCAGAGGTGACCCTCGGCAGCGCCCCGTGGCGTCGACCTCCAGCCCCGGTATGGACCTGACGGCGCGACCACTGCGATTTCCGCGCATCGAGGGAGACATCACATCCACGTGGGGGGCGCGTCCGTGTTCGCAACGGCCCATCGATGTCTGTCGCAGCGCGCTAAATCTGCAGGACGGCAGATGGCGTGCGGCACGCCCAGTGTCAAGACAGTGACCGTGTCGGGCGAACAGGGTGCGGGCATTTCGCGCAGGCGCGCGCCCCACTGCGTCGGACCTCCGACGGACAGGCCTCAGTGCGGCAGAACCGGGGGGCCGCCGTCTTCCCGGGTCCAGTCGCTGTTGATCAGCTTGCGCAGATGGTCCCGCTCGGCCTTGAGCGGCGCGAGCGCGCTGACCGCGGACGGATCGCGCCCGATGTCGCTCAGCGCCCCTTCGACGGCGCGTTCCAGCGCCTCAAGCTGCATCAGGAGCTCGAAAGCCTGCCGCCAGAGGATTCGGGCCCGGTCGCGCGCCGCGCCTGGATCGAGGAACGGCGCCGCCACGCCGGCCTTGCTGGCGTCGCGATCCATCCGCGCGATCATCGCGTCGTCGACGCCCCGCGCCTTCAGCCGACGCAGAACAACGTCGAAGTCCGCCTCGTCGGCCTCGTAGCGCAGCTGGACCAGTTCATGGGCGATGCGGTCGAGCTTCTCGTCGCCGAACCCGCGCGAGCCGACCAGCTCGATGGAATCGTCGATGATCCCCGGATCGTGCAGCGCCGCCTTGGCCAGGGCCGCCGCCAGCGGCCGCGACGACAGTTTCAGTTCGCCGGCCGCCGTCTTCGCCTCCGGCGTGGCTCCCGCCAGGGCCGCCTTGCGCTTCGCCCAGCCGTGCTTGGCCAGCGCCCGGCCCGCCGCTCCGGGCTCGTAGACCGTCTGGCGGGAGGGCGAGAGTGCGTCGAACCGGCCGAGCAGATCCTCCTTGTAGGCCGCCGCCAGGTCCGGGTCGGCGATCGTGGCCGCCAGCTTGCGCAGCCGCACCTTCAGCGCCGTCTTCCGCTCCGGCGTGTCCAGCGGCTCGGCGTCCTTCTCGCGGATGAACAGCGCCTCAGCGAAGGGCGTGGTGTGCGAGAGCTGCGCCTTCAACACCGCCGGCCCCTGCTCGCGCAGCACGTCGTCCGGGTCCTTGCCGCCCTCGACGATGGCGAAGCGGAAGCTCTTGCCTGGCTTCAGCAGCGGCAGCGCCCGGTCCATGGCCCTGGCCGCGGCCTGCCGGCCCGCCCGGTCGCCGTCGAAACAGAGCGTGGGTTCCGGATGGTGCCGCCACAGCACCTCCATCTGGTCCTCGCCCAGGGCCGTGCCCATGGCCGCCACCGCTGGGACGCCGGCCCGTTGGCAGGCGATGACGTCCATGTAGCCTTCCACCACCACCAGCGGCAGGTCCTCGTCCGCCTTCGCCGCGGCCAGGATCTTGCGCGCCTCGGACAGGCCATAGAGCTGGTGGCCCTTGTGGAAGACCACCGTCTCCGGGCCGTTCAGGTACTTGGCGCGGGCCTGCGGATCCATCGCCCGGCCGCCGAACGAGACCACCCGTCCGCGCACGTCCAGGATGGGGAAGATGATCCGGTCGCGGAACCGGTCGTAGGGCGCCCCGCCGTCCTCGGGTGCGATCAGCAGGCCGGTCTCCACCAGCTCGGCCGGCCGCGCGCCTTTGGCGACCAGATAGTCCTTCAGCGCCGTTCGGCCGGCCGGCGAGAAACCGATCCGGAACCGCGGCCATTCGGTCTCGGGCAGGCCGCGCTTCTCGAGATAGGCGCGCGCGTCGCGCCCCGGCGGCCGGCGCAGCTCGGCCTCGAACCACTGGGCCGCCAGCTCCAGCCAGTCGCCCAGTTCGTGGCGCTTCCTGTCCTGTTCGGCGCCGCGCGGATCGACCGCCGGCAAGGCCACGCCGGCCTCCGCCGCCAGCCGCTCGACCGCTTCAGCGAAGCTCAGCCGCTCGGTCTCCTGCAGGAAGGTGATCAGGTCGCCGGTCTTGCCCGACGAGAAATCGAAGAACTGGCCCTTCTCGTCGTTCACGTAGAACGAGGGCGTCTTCTCCTTGTTGAAGGGCGACAGGCCCACGTACTCGCGGCCCTGCTTGCGCAGCTTCACGGTCCGGCCGATGACGTCGCTCGGCCGCAGCCGGGACTTCACCTCCTCCAGAAACCGCTCGTCAAACCGCCCGACCATTGCAAACGACCGATTACACATTCTCAGCGCGACGCATTGGCGGGCGCTGTGGATCGCCTCTATCGCTTGTACATGTTCTATGTATGTTCTATTGCTAGCCAAGCAAGCTGCTTGCGCGAAGCGCCGAGCTAAGCTTGACGCCTGACTGCTGACCGTGATTCAAGCCCCGATGCCAAGAGGGACCGAAGCCATATCCGGCCCGGCCCCTCACGGCTCCAGAGAGCTGCCCCACCTTCCAGGACTGCGGACTGTATCGGGATGCCCCCCGATACAGCCCCCCGGCTGCGAATCACTTCGCGGCCCGTGACATTTCTTGGATAAGGCAGCGGCAAACGCGGAGTCGAGTCAGGTTCTCGATACGTGCCCGGGTACGTCAAAACCGGACGCCTCAGCCCACATGCCCCAGCTTGTCGGGGTTGCGGACGTTGTAGATCGCAGCGATCTGGCCGTCGTCGCCGGGTTCGAACGCCATCACCGCCAGGCCGTCGCTCAGGTGCAGGATGAAGCCCGGCAGGCCGTTGACCCGCGCGGGCGAGAAATCCCCCGCATAGGCGCCGCTGGTCCGCCACGAGAGCGCCTGCATCAGGCCCACGATGTCCTCGCGGCCCACCAGCACCCGCAGCGCGGCCTTCCGCTTGCCGCCGCCGTCGGTGACCATGATCGCGTCTTCCGCCAGCAGGCTGGACAGGGCCTTGAAGTCCGCGGACGCCGAGGCGGCCATGAAGGCCTGCGCCAGCTTCATCGCCTTCTCCTGGTCGACCGCGAACCTCGGCTTGGCGTCCTGGATATGCTCGCGCGCCCGGCTGGCGAGCTGGCGCACGGCCGCCTCGGACCGTTCCAGCGTTGCGGCGATCTCGGCGTAGTCCTCGTCGAACACGTCGTGCAGCAGGAACACCGCCCGCTCCAGGGGCGACAGCCGCTCCAGGGCCAGCAGGAAGGCGATCGACACCTCCTCCGCCCGCTCCACGGGGTCCTCGGTCATCGGCTCGATCAGGGGCTCGGGCAGCCAGGGGCCGCGATAGGCCTCCCGCTCCACCTTGGCGGCGCGCAGCCGGTCGATGCACAGGCGCGTCGTGGTCCGCACCAGCCAGGCGGCGGGGTCGGTGACGCCCTCTCCCGCCCTCTGCCAGCGGATCCAGGCGTCCTGCACCACGTCCTCGGCCTCGGAGACCGACCCCAGCATGCGGTAGGCCAGCCGCTTCAGCCGGCTGCGATTGGCCTCGAAGGCGTCGATCTGGCCCGCGTCCATGGCCGCCACCTTAAGCCGCCAGCCGGTGCGGCGCGACCGCCTCACCGCCCACCTGCACGCGCGAGCAGGCCTTGCCGTAGCCAAGCGCGTACTTGAGCGTCGGGTACATCCGCGAGGCCACGATCGCCAGGCTGATCGCCACCAGCGCCTTGTCGCCCCAGCGGCGCACGATCTCGTCGCGCAGCGGGTCGCAGGCCGCCATGTCGCGGGCCAGGCTCGCCCGGGCGAAGCGATAGCCCAGGGCCGCCGTCTCACCCATGGCGGCCTCGTCGCCCGCGATGACGGCCCGCAGCACCTTCGGATCCACGCCGTTCGCCGTGGCGATGTCGACGCCCACCTGCACGCAGGGCCCGCAGTCCTCCAGCATGGTCCCGTACAGCCCGGCGCCCACCAGCGCCTCGGGCGGGGCGGCCTTGTGGTCCAGGGCCTGGGTCCCGAGGCTGAACTTGAGCAGGCTGGAAGGGTTCACGCGCAGGACGTGGCGCATGTAGCTGGCGTCGTACCCGTAGGTCCGCTCGAACTTGCCGAGCCAGCGGGCGAGGAAGATCTTCAGCATCGGTCAGGCTCCTTGCGGCTTGCGGAGAAGGGCGAGCGCCAGCGGGATGGCGGCGAACAGGTAGACGCCTACGAGGTCGCGCAGCATGTCCGCGGCCGGCGTCGGTCCGCAGGCGGCGTCGTAGACGTGGATGGCGGCGTGCAGCGTCAGCCAGACCGCCGCCAGCAACAGCACCGGCCAACCCTGCCCCGGCCGCCAGGCGAACCATCCCAGGCCCAGGGCGCAGGCCAGGTAGATCGCCCCGATGTCGCGGACGAAGTGCGGATTGAACGGCCCCGTCGCCGGCACGCCCGGCACGGCGTCGTACCAGCCCAAGGGCGCGATCAGCATCGCCAACCCGTTCGCCACGAAGGCCGCCGCCATCAGCCCCGCGAGGTATCTGTCCCAGTTCCGCATCCGCCCTATCCTTTGGCTTTCTGGGCTAGGACGGGAGAGTTGGCGCCGGCGTGACATTGAAACCGCAGAAAACGCAGAAAGACGCAGAAGGAGGAACGGTGTGTTCCCCTATTGTTCCGGGCGAGGCGCTCCTTTACAAGGGCAAATGGACGGCTCGGCGCCTGACGACTTTCTCTACAAGGACGAGGCGCTCCGTATTCGGGGAGCCATCTTCCAGGTCTATCGCGCCATGGGCGCGGGCGTCCTGGAAGCGGTCTACCAGGAATGTCTGGGAATCGAGTTCACGCGGCGGGACATCCCCTTCGTTGCGATGAAGCCCCTCAACCTGACCTACGGCGGTCAGCCGTTGCGACAGTCCTATGTCGCTGATCTTGTTTGCTTCGACAGGATCGTGGTCGAACTGAAGGCGCAGCGCGCTCTCGCGCCTGAGCATCGGGCGCAGATCGTGAACTATCTCCGCGCCACGGGGATGAAGCTTGGCCTGCTCGTCAATTTCGGCGCGACGCCCCGCGTCGAGATCGAGCGGTTCGCGCTGAGTGCTTCTGCGCCTTCTGCGTTTTCTGCGGTTACCCTTAGCTGAGCCCGGCGATCCAGCTCGGCAGGTCCGCGATGCTCTTCAGTTCGACGAAGCGGGGGTGGTCGGTGGGCGGTTCGGCGATCTCGTGGGCCCAGGTGATGTGGTAGGGGATGTAGGCGCCCCAGGCCCCGGCCTCGATAGCCGGCAGGATGTCGGAGCGCATGGAATTGCCGCACATCACCGCCTCGGCGGCGCCGGTGCCATACCGGTCGAAGACGCGCGCATAGGTCGAGGCGTCCTTCTCGCTGACGATCTCCACGGCCGCGAACAGGTCGCCGAGGCCCGAGGCGGCCAGCTTCTGCTCCTGGTGCAGCAGGTCGCCCTTGGTGATCAGCACCAGCCGGTAGCCGGCCTCGGACAGGTCGGCCAGCGCCTGGTCCACGCCGGGCAACGGCTCCACCGGCTCGGATAGCATCTCGCGGCCGGCGGCCAGGATATCGGCGATCAGGCGGCCGGGCGGCTCGCCCTTCGTCAGCTCCATGGCGGTCTCGATCATCGAGAGCGTGAAGCCCTTCACCCCGTAGCCGTAGAGCCGCAGGTTCCGCTTCTCCACCTCCGCCAGCTTGGTGTTGGTGGTCTCGTGGTCGGCGAACTCGGCCATCATCTCTCGCAACCGGTCCTGGGTCAGGCGGAAGATGGTCTCGTTGTGCCAAAGCGTGTCGTCGGCATCGAGGCCGACCGTGGTGATGCGCATGGCCGCCTCCATAGGGCCGCACGGCGGCGATGTGCAATCGGCGGGCGCCGGCTGCAACGGCGCTGGGCGCCGCTCGCCAATCCCTTGACCGGCCGGCGAATGCGAACGACCGGCACGGCGCATGCCGCAATCTCGTCGGCGGGGCGATTCGGAGATCGAGTATGGCGGCGGGCGGCGTACGGGCCTGGTTCGCACGGGTGACCGGGGCGGCGGCGCTGTCGCAGGCCCGCGCCCAGGCCGAACGCGCCGAGGCGCGCCTGCGCGAGGCCATCGACGCCATCCCCGAGGGCGTGGTTTTCCTCGACGCCGAGGGCCGCTACATCCTGTGGAACCGGCGTTACGCCGAGATCTACCATCGGTCGGCCGACCTGTTCCGGCCCGGCGCCAAGCTGATCGACACCCTGCGCGAGGGGGTTCGACGCGGCGACTACCCCGACGCCATCGGTTGCGAGGCGGCCTGGCTGGCCGCCCGCGAGGCCAAGCTCTTCAGCGCCACCGGCGAGCGCCACGAGCA
This sequence comes from Phenylobacterium sp. CCH9-H3, assembly GCF_001557235.1. Taxonomy (GTDB): domain Bacteria; phylum Pseudomonadota; class Alphaproteobacteria; order Caulobacterales; family Caulobacteraceae; genus Phenylobacterium. The sequence goes on from NZ_LSJI01000025.1 coordinate 83,381, forward strand.
GCAGGTGGCGGACGGCCGCTGGCTGATGATCGAGGAGCGGCGCACCTCGGACGGCGGGGTCATCGGCCTGCGCGTGGACATCACCGAGATGAAGCGCCAGGCCGAGGCGCTGGAACAGGCCCTGGCCCACGCCGAGGCCGCCCATCGGGCCAAGGCCGAGTTCCTGGCCGACATGAGCCACGAGCTGCGCACGCCGCTGAACGGCGTCGCGGGCCTCGCCCAGGCGCTGGACGCGACCGAGCTTTGCCCCGACCAGCGCGCCCTCGTCGCCGAGATCCGCGCGGCCGCCCGCCAGCTGGACCGGCTGGTGAACGGGCTCCTGGACTACGGCGACGCCGACCTCGCCCCCGACGACCGGCCGCACGCCGCCCCTGACCGGCCGCTGAAGGTGCTGGCCGCGGACGACAACCCCACCAACCGCAAGGTGATCGAGCTGATGCTGGAGGCGGCGGGCGTCCAGGTTGTGACGGTCGAGAACGGCTTCGAGGCGGTGGAGGCCTGGCGGGGCGGCGGGTTCGACGCGGTGCTCATGGACCTGCGCATGCCGGTGACCGACGGCCTTTCGGCGATCCGCACCATCCGTTCCGAGGAGCGGGCGGAGGGCCGGCCCCGCACGCCGACGATCGTCCTGTCGGCCAATACGTCCCCCGACGACCGCGCCGCCAGCGCCGCGGCCGGCGCGGACGGCCACATCGCCAAGCCGATCCGGGTGGAGGCCCTGTTCGGCGCGCTGGAGACGGCGCTGGCCGGTCAGGCCGCGCAGGCGTCGTGAGGCTTGAGGCTCAGCCGAGCTGGTCGGCGATCGGCAGGCGGCGGATCCGCCGCCCCGTCGCGGCGTGGATCGCACCGGCCAGCGCAGGAGCGAGCGGGGCCATGCCAGCCTCCCCCATCCCGCTGGGCGCGGCGCCGGTGTTGAGGAATGAGACCTCGATGCGCCGTGGCGAGGCGCCGAGGCGCATCATCGGATAGCTGTCGAAATTGGCTTGCTCGACCTGGCCGTCGCCGATCGTGATGGCCTGCCCCAGGGCGGTGCTCAGCGCATCGTTGACGGCGCCCTCGATCTGCGCGCAGGCGCCGTTCGGGTTCACCACCAGGCCGGCGTCTACCGCCGCCACCACCCGATCCACGGCCAGCCGTCCAGCCTCGACCGTCACCTCGACCACCATCGCCACATAGGTCCCGAAGGTGAAATGGCAGGCGATGCCGCGCCCGCGGCCGGCCGGCAGCGCCCCGCCCCAGTCGCCGGCCCGCCCCGCGGCGCGCAGAACAGCCGCCAGCCGGCCGGGATCGAAGCGACCCGCTCCGAACGGTTCCCGGTACGCGCGTTCGCCGCCGGCCCCGATGAGCCGAAGTCGCATCTCCAGCGGATCGACGCCGGCGGCTTCGGCGATCTCGTCGATGAAGCCCTGGATGGCGAAGGCGTTGACCGTGTGGGCTGGAGACCGCCATGGCCCCCGCGGCGCGGCCGACGGCATGGACAGGTAGTCGAGCTGGTAGTTCGCAACCTCGCCCGCGGGCAGGTCGTCCAGATAGACTTCGGTGAGGAACGGCGGCACGCGCCCGCCGAAGTCGGACCCGAACACCTGCTTCAGGCCCGCCGCCAGCGCCGGCGGCGCCGCGCCATAGCGGAAGACCATCGAGTGCGACGCCAGGCGGTGCCGCCAGCCGGTCAGCCGCCTCTGGCCGTCGAGAGTCGCCTGCAGCAGATGGCAAGCTCCGGGCCGGTAGAGATCGTGCCGGATGTCGTCCTCGCGGGTCCAGACCACGCGCACCGGCCGCCGCGCCGCCTTGGACAGCACCGCGGCTTCGTAGACCATGTCCTGCTGGAACTTGCGCCCAAACCCGCCGCCCATGCGGCAGAGTTCGATCTCGACCTTCAGCGGGTCGCAGCCCGCGACGGCGGCGAGTAGCTCGGCCGAGAGATCGGGGCCCTGCGTCCCAAGGATCGCCTTCGCGCCCGATCCGTCCGGCGCGATATCGACGATGGCGTTCGGCGGCTCCATGCAGGCGTGGGCCACCAGCGGCGCCTCGTATCGGGCCTCCAGGATCCGTGCGGCGCGCCTCGCCGCAGCGTCGAAATCGCCCACCCGGCGCACGGTCTCACCCTCGCCACGCGCGAGGCGGTCCCAGGTCTCGCGGTAGACCGTGGCGCTATCCTCGTGAGCGGCCGCGCCTGGACCTCGGCTCCAGGTGACGACGAGTGCGCGCCGCCCCTTGATCGCCGCCCAGAGGCTGTCCGCGAGCACGGCCACCCCCGCCGCCAGGTTAGCGTAGGGTGGAAACAGCGCGAAGAACGGGAAGCTCGCCGGCGGTCGCTCGATCGGCGCCACGGCGCGCACGCCCGGCACGGCCAGGGCCGCAGCGGCGTCGTAGCGGGCCACGGCGCCATCCAGATAGGGGCAGCGTAGAATGGTCGCGTGCAGCATCCCCGGCATCCGGGCGTCGAGGCCATAGAGCGGCTGTCCGGTGACGATGCGCTCGACCTGCCGGTGCCGCTGCGGTCGGCCCACCACCTTGAAGTCACCGGCGGCCTTGAGGGGAAGCTCGCCCGCCGGCTCGGCGAGCCTGGCTGCGGCGGTCGCAAACGTTCCGTAGGGCGCGCGCCGCCGCGACGGCGCGTGGATCACATGGGCCGCCTCGCTGGAGAGCTGGTCGACGGGAACCTTCCAGGCCCGGGCGGCCGCCTCCAGGATCATCCGCCGTGCCCGCGCGCCGGCTTGGCGCAGGGGACCGAAGGCTGCGCGGACACTGTTCGAGCCGGCGCCCGTGCTCTGCCCCGCCCCAAGGATCGAGGCGATGCCATAAGGCGTCCTTCCCAGCACCAGCGGCATCGCCTCCACGCGCACCGCCTCGAAGGGGACATCGAGCTCCTCAGCAACCAGCATCGGCAGGCTGGTGAACGTCCCCTGCCCCATGTCGGGCACATGGCCGCCGATGAGGATGCGGTTGTCGGGGTCGATGCGGACGAAGGGGCCAAGGTCGCCGGCGAAGCCAGACCGGAGGGCCGCGCGCCCGGGGCGGGCGAAAACCAGCAGGGCGCCGGCCGCCGCAGCCGCCCGCAGGACGTCGCGCCGCGACGCTCCACCCGCGCTCATCGGCTGGCCCGCATGAGCTCCGCCGCGCGACGGACGCCCCGCCGGATCCGCAGATAGGCCCCGCAGCGGCAGAGGTTGGTGAGCTGGGCTTCCACCTCCGCATCGCTCGCATCGGGGTTGTTCGCCAGTAGATCGACCACCGCCATGATCTGACCCGCCTGGCAGAAGCCGCACTGCGGCGCGTCCTCCTCGATCCAGGCCTGCTGGACGGGATGCAGCCGGCCGTCCGCGGGAAGGCCTTCGATGGTGACGATCCGCGCTGCGGATAAGTCGCCCATCGCGACCACGCACGCCCGCGTCGCCGCGCCGTTCACATGCACCGTACAGGCGCCGCACGAGCCGATGCCGCAGCCGTATTTGGTTCCCGTGAGCAGGAGTTCTTCGCGCAGGAACCACAGCAGCGGCATGTCCGCGTCGCCCTCGTAGACGCACGGCCGTCCGTTCACGGTCAGATCGATCGGCATCGCGGCTCCGGCGGCGCAGCAGGGGTTTGGCGTTCAGGAGCCAGCCTTGCCGGCGCGCCGTCGCGATCGCCAATGCCGCCGGCGCATGAAGCCCATGCGCCGCGCGCCGCCTACGCCGCGCAGGCGTCGTGAGGCTTGGTCACCCGCTCGGTGGAGGCGGGGAAGCGGGCCAGGGCGCCCGGCGGGCGGATCGGGCGGGGCGCGAAATTGCCCCTGCAGTTCGGGCAGGCGCCGCCGAGGCGGGTCTCCACGCACTCGGCGCAGAAGGTGCACTCGAAGGTGCAGATGCGGGCGTCGGGGCTATCGGGGGCCAGGTCCCGGTCGCAGCATTCACAGTTGGGTCGGAGGGCGAGCATGGCGTCACCTTGGCCGGCGCCCGGCCTGGCGTAAATGCCAAGTTTCCCTCGTTTTCCGCCAGCTACTCGCCGAAGCCTTCGCCGGGCTCGCGAATCGGCTCCAGCCGCAGGAGGCGCGAGTCGGCGACGCCCGCCGTCCGGTGCTGGACCAGTTCGCGGTACTCCGGATCCCGGACCATGGCGATGAAGGCGTCGGCGCTCGGATACTCGGCGATGAAGGCGATGTCCCAGGCCTCGGCGCCGGGCCCGGTGACCATGACCTGCGGCTTGCCCGCCCAGACCTGCCGCCCACCCAGCCGTTTGAAGATGTGCGCCGTGGTCCGGCCATAGGCGCGGTAGGCGTCCAGGCCCGAAAGGTCCTTGCCGTGGTCAGGATGCCCCGCCGGGTAGTCCGCCTTGGGCTTCAGCTTCACCAGGTTCAGCATCTGGATCGGCTGATCGCGCGGGAGGCTCTTGAAGACATCCCAGGCCTCGCGGTCCGGATCGATATAGGCCATAGGTCCCTCGCGTCGCATTGACCCCAAGTCCGGGACTCACTACCTACGCCGCCGTTTGCCCACAAGGAGCCCCCACCATGAGCCGTGACCTGCTGCCTGGCGTCACCGGAGTCCTGGTGCTGGCCGACGGAACCGTCCTGCAGGGGATCGGCGTCGGCGCGGTCGGCGAGGCCGTGGGCGAAGTCTGCTTCAACACCGCCATGACCGGCTACCAGGAGATCCTGACGGACCCCTCCTACATGGCCCAGATCGTGGCCTTCACGTTCCCGCACATCGGCAACGTCGGCACGAACGTCGAGGACCTCGAGCAGATGTCGGGCTCGGCCGAGACGGCGGCCCGGGGCGCGATCTTCCGGGACCTGCCGACCAAGCCGGCCAACTGGCGGGCCGACAGCGACCTGGAAACCTGGATGAGCCGGCGCGGCGTGATCGGTCTCGCGGGCGTGGACACCCGGGCTCTGACCCGGGCCATCCGCGAGCATGGCATGCCTCACGGCGTGATCGCGCACGATCCGGACGGCAAGTTCGACATCGACGCCCTGGTCGCCAAGGCCAAGGCCTGGTCGGGCCTCGAGGGCCTGGACCTGGCCAAGGACGCCTCCTGCCTGCAGCCCTTCACCTATGACGAGGGCCTCTGGGACTGGAACGGCGGCTACGCCAAGCCGGGCCAGGCCAAGTACGAGGTGGTGGTCGTCGACTACGGCGTGAAGCGCAACATCCTGCGCGCCCTCACCTCGGTGGGCGCCCATGTGACCGTCGTGCCGGCCAAGACCACGGCCGAGGAGATCCTGGCCCGCAATCCGGACGGCGTGCTGCTGTCCAACGGGCCCGGTGATCCGGCGGCAACGGGCGAGTACGCGGTGCCCGAGATCAAGAAGCTGGTCGACAGCGGCAAGCCGGTGTTCGGGATCTGCCTGGGCCACCAGATGCTGTCCCTGGCCCTCGGCGCCAAGACCAAGAAGATGGATCAGGGCCACCACGGGGCGAACCATCCGGTGAAGGACCTGACCACCGGCAAGGTCGAGATCGTCTCGATGAACCACGGCTTCACGGTCGACCGCGACAGCCTGCCCGAGCCGGTGGTCGAGACCCACGTCTCGCTGTTCGACGGCACCAACGCCGGCCTGGCGCTGAAGGACCGGCCGGTCTTCTCGATCCAGCACCACCCCGAAGCCTCGCCCGGCCCCACGGACAGCCTCTACCTGTTCGAGCGCTTCGCCGGCTTCATGGACAAGGCGAAGTAGGCCCGGGCCCTACCAGCCGATGTGTTCGAGGATTTCGGGAAGGAACTGGACGAAGACGTCCAGGTCGTCCTGCAGCGCCTCGTAGGTGCCGCCCGGCGCCAGGTTGGCGTCATAGGCGAAGATCGGATCGCCCCCGTCGTCCGTATAGGCGCGGATGTAGCGCTTCTTGAGGTTCCATTCGTTGACCTTGGCCGCGCTCAGCGGCTCCTTCAGGTCGAAGCTGGCGACGAACTGCACCGCGCGGCACCGGCCGGCGTCGCAGTCGTAGAGGTCGAGGTCGAAGTTGATCCCGTCCTTCGACGTCGAGACGTAGGGCGAGCCTTGGTCCGTCTTGGATATCTTGGCGTCGAAGCCGGCGCTCTTCATGAACGCCAGCACCTCTTCGACGGTCAGTCCCGCGGCGGGGATCGGGCGCGCCTCGGCCGCCCCCGCGCTCAGGAACAGCACGGCGACAGCCGCCAGCAGCACAGGCTTCATACCCACCCCCAGGAGATGTGCGCGCGGAACGCGGCGCCGCGCGAGGCGGCGCCGGCTCCTACAGCTTCGACAGCTTGCCGACGCCGATGACCGGGCCGCTCGGGCCGGCCGGGTTCTTCGAGCCCCCGGGCGGTTCCTCCGACACGGCCAGGGCCGCGCCCTCGGACATCTTGCCCATCAGCTCGGTCGGCAGGGCGATCACCTTGGCCTTGCCGGACTCCACCAGGCCCAGGGACTTGGGATTGTCCTGGCCGGCGATCAGCCACAGCTCGTGCACCTTGTCGCGGTCGGAGCCTTCCGGCAGCAGCGAGGTGACGATCAGCGCCTTGCGGTCGGGGTCGTAGGCGGCCACGAACAGCGGCTGCGCACGGCCCTCCTGGCTGACCACGCTGGCGTTCAGCAGCTGGCCGGTGGGCTGCACCGGAACCTGGCGCTCCACCACCGTCGGCGGCTGGGCGACCTGGACCATCACGCCGGCGAGGCTGGCCGCCGCCAGGGCGAAGCCGCCCATGGCCGAGTTCCGCCAGAAGCGCAGCTTGTTCATGATCGCGCCGTTGTCGTTGGCCGGCAGCATCCGCTCGATGCGCGTCCACAGGTCGGCCGGAGCAGGGACCGGCTCGATGCTCTCGATCATCGGGCCCAGGCGCGCGCGCCAGGCTTCGACGTCGGCGGCGAAGGCGGGTTCGCGGGCCATGCGGGCCTCGGCCTCGGCCCGTTCGCGGGCGTTCAGGACGCCCAGGGCATGTTCGGCGGCGAAGGCTTCGGCTTCGGAAAGGTCGGGGGCTTCGCTCATGACTGGAGGCACCCTTTCAGCTTCGCCAGTCCGCGACGGATCCAACTCTTAACGGTGCCCAGCGGAGCATCCATGCGCTTGGCTAAGGCTTCGTAAGTGACGCCTTCGAAAAATGCGGTGCGGATCACGGACTGGGTCCGGTCGTCCAGTTCCGACATGCACCCGTGCAGCCGGTCGCGGTCGTCCGCGGCGGCCAGCAGGGTCTCGGCGCTGTCCGCGCCGTCGGGGATTTCCAGTTCCTCCACGGGCTCGGCATAGGCCATCGGCCCCCGCGCCCGCAGCCGGTCGATGGCCCGGTTCCGCGCGATGGTGGACACCCAGGTCATCACGCTCGCGCGGGCGCCGTCGAAACGGTCGGCCCGTCGCCAAATGGTGACGTACACGTCCTGCAAAACGTCCTCACTCTCCTCGCGGTCGGAGAGGATACGGAGGCAGACCCCAAAAAGCTTCGCGGAGGTGGCCTGGTACAATTGTCGCAGGGCCTCCCGCTCGCCCGCGGCGATGCGGGTCATCAGCGGCGATAGGATGTCGGTTGTCGTCGCGGCGGAGGCCAAGGCGGTCCCTTAGGTTGTGTCGCTTTGCTCAGCGAACGCATTAGGGCGAAGCTGCCTGTCTCGCGCGCAAGACGCAAGCGTTCCCGTATCAGGGGTTCCTGGGGATCGTCACCGCCGCTCCCGGCGGCGCCTGGTCGATGGTCAGGAGGCGCACGGGCTCGTCTCCCACCACGACCGCCTCGTGCCATTGCTCGACGGCGTCCACCATCCAGTCCCCCGCGACCGCGTCGCGGGTCTGGCCCGTGTCGAGATTGGTGATCCTGAGGCGTCCGGCCAGCACGTTCACGATGCGCGGATAGGGATGCCTGTGGGCCGCCAGGCGCCCGCCGGCCGGGATGATCGCCTGGCTGACGGTGACGCGCAGGTCGCCGGCCGGCGCGCGGATCGCCTGACCCGACAGGGTGGCGTCCAGAACCGTGGGCGCGCCCGCCTTGGGCGGGACCTGCGCCACGGCCGGCGTCGATATCAGGAGGGCGAGGAGAGGCAGGGCGCACCGCATGCGCCCCACCCTGCCTTCATCGCGTCGGCGAAGCTAGGCCGCGGCGGACTTCAGCGTGGCCTTGCGGGTGGCGGCGCGCTTTTCCTTGGCGCGCTCCAGGCGAGCTTCCTTGCGCTGGTCGGCTTCGGCCTGCAGGGGTTCGAGCAGCTCGGCGGCGGCCGCCTTCTGCTTGTCGTCGCCCTGCTCGCTCAGCCTGCGTGCGTTCGCCAGCAGGTTCACGACCTCGTCGTCGCTCAGGGTCGGGATTCTGTCGAGCAGGCTCATGGGCACTCCGCATGTCTCCGGACGCCGAACGTCGACGCCCGTAAGGAGAGAGCCTCAGCCGCGAGTTAGTTGCGTGATTCGCTTCAGAAATTTCCGGGAACCGAACGCGCTCTGCGGAACTATGGGCTGCCCGGTCGTGTGCGTGCTTGCGCCGAGGGGCATCGGTCTCTAAAGGGGCGCCTTAACCTGCAGTTCTGACTTGTCGGCAGCGGTGCGAAAGCACGCGCGGCCCTTGCGCGCGAGACCCATGCCCAAACGTACCGACATCTCCTCGATCCTGATCATCGGCGCCGGTCCCATCGTGATCGGCCAGGCATGCGAGTTCGACTATTCCGGCGTCCAGGCCTGCAAGGCGTTGCGGGCCGAGGGCTATCGGATCGTGCTGGTGAACTCGAACCCGGCGACGATCATGACCGATCCGAACGTCGCCGACGCCACCTACATCGAACCGATCACGCCCGAGATGGTCGAGAAGATCATCGAGAAGGAGCGCCCTGACGCCCTGCTGCCCACCATGGGCGGCCAGACGGCCCTGAATACGGCCCTGGCGCTGGAGGCGAACGGCGTCCTGAAGAAGTACGGCGTGGAGATGATCGGGGCCAAGGCCGACGTCATCGACAAGGCCGAGGACCGGCAGAAATTCCGCGACGCCATGGACAAGATCGGGCTGGAAAGCCCCAAGTCCAAGGCCGCCCACACCCTGGACGAGGCCATGGAGGGCCTGGAGTTCGTGGGCCTGCCCGCGATCATCCGCCCGTCCTTCACCCTGGCGGGCACCGGCGGCGGCATCGCCTACAACGTCGAGGAATTCCGCGAGATCGTGGAGCGGGGCCTCGACCTCTCGCCCACCACCGAGGTGCTCATCGAGGAGAGCGTCCTGGGCTGGAAGGAGTACGAGATGGAGGTCGTCCGCGACAAGGCGGACAACTGCATCATCGTCTGCTCCATCGAGAACATCGACCCGATGGGCGTCCATACCGGCGACTCCATCACCGTCGCCCCCGCCTTGACGCTGACCGACAAGGAATACCAGCGGATGCGGCGCGCCTCGATCGACGTGCTGCGCGAGATCGGCGTCGAGACCGGCGGCTCCAACGTCCAGTTCGCGGTGAACCCCGCCGACGGCCGCATGGTGGTCATCGAGATGAACCCGCGGGTGTCGCGCTCGTCGGCCCTCGCCTCCAAGGCCACCGGCTTCCCCATCGCCAAGGTCGCCGCCCGCTTGGCGGTGGGCTACACGCTCGACGAGCTGATGAACGACATCACGGGCGCCACGCCGGCCTCGTTCGAGCCCAGCATCGACTACGTGGTCACCAAGATCCCGCGCTTTGCGTTCGAGAAGTTCCCGGGCTCCGAGCCATACCTCACCACCCAGATGAAATCGGTGGGCGAGGTCATGGCCATCGGCCGCACCTTCGCCGAGAGCCTGCAGAAGGCCCTGCGCGGGCTGGAGACGGGCCTCTCCGGCCTGGACGAGATCGCCATCGAGGGCGGCGAGGATCCGGAGATGGGCCACGCGGCCGTGCTGCGCGCCCTCGCCCAGCCCACGCCGGACCGGCTGCGGGTCATCGCCCAGGCGTTCCGCCACGGCCTGACCGTCGACGAGATCCACGGCGCCTGCTCGTACGAACCCTGGTTCCTGCGCCAGCTCGAGACCCTGGTGAAGACCGAAGCGCAAATCCGCGCCGACGGCCTGCCCACCACCGCGGTGGAGTTCCGCAAGCTGAAGGCCCTGGGCTTCTCCGACGCCCGGCTGGCGAAGCTGACCCACACCACCGAGAAGGAAGTCCGCGAGCAGCGGCGCGCCCTGGGCGTGCGGCCGGTGTTCAAGCGCATCGACACCTGCGCCGGCGAGTTCCGGGCCGAGACGCCCTACATGTATTCGACCTACGAGAGCGGCGCCCTGGGTCAGCTTCCCGACAACGAGAGCGAGCCCTCCGACCGCAAGAAGGCGATCATCCTCGGCGGCGGCCCCAACCGGATCGGCCAGGGGATCGAGTTCGACTACTGCTGCTGCCACGCGGCCTTCGCGCTGGACGAGATCGGCGTGGAGTCGATCATGGTGAACTGCAATCCGGAGACCGTCTCCACCGACTACGACACCTCCGACCGCCTGTACTTCGAGCCGCTGACGGCCGAGGACGTGCTGGAGCTGATCAAGGTCGAGCAGACCCGCGGCGAGCTCCTGGGCGTGATTGTGCAGTTCGGCGGCCAGACCCCGCTGAAGCTGGCGGCCGCGCTGGAAGAGGCCGGCATCCCGATCCTGGGCACCAGCCCCGACGCCATCGACCTGGCCGAGGACCGCGAGCGGTTCCAGCAGCTGCTGCACAAGCTGAAGATCGCCCAGCCGGTGAACGGCATCGCCCGCTCCCGCGAAGAGGCCTTCGAGGCGGCCCACAAGGTGGGCTACCCCATCGTCATCCGCCCCTCCTACGTGCTTGGCGGTCGCGCCATGGAGATCGTGCGCGATGACGAGCAGCTCGAGCGCTACATCACCACCGCCGTGCAGGTGTCCGGCGACAGCCCGGTCCTGATCGACCAGTACCTCAGCCGGGCCACCGAGGTGGACGTGGACGCCCTGTGCGACAACACCGGCGCGGTCTTCGTGGCGGGCGTCATGGAGCACATCGAGGAGGCGGGCGTGCACTCGGGCGACAGCGCCTGCTCCCTGCCGCCCTTCTCCCTGCGCCCCGAGACCATCGCCGAGCTGAAGCGCCAGACCGAGGCCATGGCCCGGGCGCTGAACGTGCGCGGCCTGATGAACGTGCAGTTCGCCATCGAGGAGCCGGCCAGCCCGAACCCCCGGATCTACGTCCTGGAGGTCAACCCGCGCGCCAGCCGCACCGTGCCCTTCGTGGCCAAGACCATCGGCGAGCCCGTGGCCGCCATCGCCGCCAAGCTGATGGCGGGCAAGCCGCTCAGCGACTTCGGCCTGACCGACAAGCCCTACGACCACATCGCGGTGAAGGAGGCGGTCTTCCCGTTCGCCCGTTTCGCCGGCGTCGACACCATCCTGGGCCCCGAGATGCGCTCCACGGGCGAGGTCATGGGGCTGGACTGGATCCGCCCGGGCGAAGGCCCCGGCCCGGCCTTCGCGCGCGCCTTCGCCAAGAGCCAGCTGGGCGGCGGCACCGTCCTGCCGTCCAAGGGCTGCGCCTTCATCTCGGTGAAGGACAGCGATAAGGACTGGATCCTGGAAGCGGCCCAGATCATCTCGGCCCAGGGCTTCCGCATCCTGGCCACCGCCGGCACCGCCGCCTACCTCGCCGAGAAGGGAGTGAAGGTCGAGACGGTCAAGAAGGTGCTGGAGGGCCGCCCGCACATCGTCGACCACATGAAGAACGGCGAGGTGCAGCTGGTCTTCAACACCACCGAGGGCAAGCAGTCGCTGCTGGACAGCTTCGAGATCCGCCGCAGCGCCCTGATGATGAAGATTCCCTACTTCACCACCACCCCCGCCGCCCTGGCCGCCGCCCGCGCCATCGCGGCGGTGGCCGAGGACCCGCTCGAAGTGCGGCCGCTGCAGAGCTACGCCTAGGTTTCTCGCCTAGGCGTCCTCCTCCTCCTCCGCCGGCGCCTCGCCCTCGTCTTCGGTCCCGGATTCCAGGACCTTGAAGGCGTCGTGGAAGCGCTTGAGGGCGCCGATCGAGGCCTGCACCCGCTGGGTGGCCGCACCCACGTCGCCCTGGGCGCCGTTGATCACCGCCAGGTTGGTGCTGGCGATGGCGTCGGCCAGCGCCTTCAGGCAGCCCTTCAGCGCCGCGAAATCGGCCGCGGTGTCGGGCTCGTCGCCGTCGTCATCGATGTAGTCGTCGAGGCTGACCATGTGCGTCTCCGGAAGTTCAGCGCGATGTGCCGCCGGACGCCGCGGAAGTCCATGGGCGCCGTCGCGCCCGACATAGACCCGGGCTATGCGGCCGTTCGCGCCCACCGGTGCTAGCCTGCCGCAAAACCGGGAGGTGGGCGTGCTGAGAGCGGTGCTGGGCGCGGCGATGGCGCTCGTCTTGGCGGGCATGGCCCAGGCCGCCCCGCGCCTGGAGACGATCGAGCTGACGTCCCGGCTCGTTCCATCCCCGGTGAAGGTCTCGGTCCTGCTGCCGGACGACGACCGATCCTCTCAGAAGCTGCCGCTCCTGCTGATGCTGCACGGCGGTGGGGGCGACAACGGCTTCCTCGCCAGGATGCAGCCGACCCTCGAAGCCGCGCGGGCGGCGGGCGAGTTCCCGCCGGCCGTGGTGGTCACCCCCGACGTCGGCCGCTCGCTCTACATGGACTTCAAGGACGGCTCGCAGAAATGGGAGACCTTCCTGGTGACGGAGATGATCCCGGAACTCCGCCGCCGTTACGGCCTGTCCACGGAGCGCCGCCACACGCTGGTGACCGGCATCTCGATGGGCGGGCTGGGCAGCCTGCGCCTCGGCTTCGACCACCCGCAGGTGTTCGGCGGCCTGGCCGCCCTGGAGCCCGGCATCGAGCCGGCCCTCGCGTTCGACGACGTGAAGCTCCGCAACCGCTTCCAGCGCGACGACCGCTTCTTCGCCGGCATCTTCGGCGATCCGGTGGACCGGGAACTCTGGAAGCGCTCCAACCCCGCCAACATGGCCATCGCCAACAGGTCCGCGATCCTGGCGGCCGGCCTGGCGATCTACATCGAGGCGGGCGACCGCGACATGTTCCACCTGGACGAAGGGACCGAGTTCCTGCACCGGGTGCTGTGGGACCACGGCGTCCCGCACGAGTACCGGCTGGTCCGCAACGCCGATCACGTCGGGCGGACGATCCCCGCCCGGATGCGCGACGCCCTGCGGTTCCTCGACCGCGAGGTCCTGAACCCGCCGCCGCAGGGCAGATCGTGGCGGGTGAAGGCGTAGAGG
>NZ_LSJI01000250.1 GCF_001557235.1 Phenylobacterium sp. CCH9-H3
GCCATGACCCCCCGCCTGCCCCGCCGCGCGCTCTGCGCCGGCGCCTGCGCCCTGCTACTCGCCGCCTCGGCCGGTCCGGCCGGCGCCCTCGTGGTCTTCGACCCCAGCAACTATGCGCAGAACGTGCTGACCGCCGCGCGCGCCCTGCAGCAGATCAACAATCAGATCACCTCGCTGCAGAACCAGGCCCAATCGCTGATCAACCAGGCGCGGAACCTGGCCAGCCTGCCGTTCTCCTCCCTGCAGCAGCTCCAGGACCAGGTCCAGCGCACCCGCCAGCTCCTGCAACAGGCGCAGCGCCTGGCCTACGATGTCCAGACCATCGACCAGGTCTTCACCGCTCGCTACCGCGCCGTCGACCTGTCCGCCTCCGACCAGGCGCTGGTGGACGGGGCCAAGGACCGCTGGCGTGACAGCGTCGCGGGCTTCGAGGATGCGCTGAGGGTCCAGGCCGGTGTCGTCGGCAACCTGGACGGCGCCCGCGACCAGATGAGCCAGCTCGTCGAGGCCAGCCAGTCCGCCAGCGGCGCCCTGCAGGCGGCCCAGGCCGGCAACCAGCTCCTGGCGCTGCAATCCCAGCAACTCGCCGACCTTGCCGCCCTGCTGGCCGCCCAGGGCCGCGCCCAGAGCCTGGACGCCGCCCGCCGCGCCGCCGCGGAGGATCAGGCCCGCGAGCAGCTGCGCCGCTTCCTGACGCCTGGCCAGGGCTACCAGCCCGGCTCGGCCCAGATGTTCCGCAATTGAAGGCCGCCGCCAATATGGACGCCACCCGTCTCATGCGGTTGGGCGCGGCCGGCGTCGTGGTCCTCGTGATCGCGCTTACGGCGCTGCAGCTTCGCCGCCCCGCGCCGCCCGAGCCGACGCCCTGGGCGCCGGCCCCGGCGCGGCCGGCCGATCCGCGCTCGCCCGCCTTGGCTCGATGCCAAGCCCTGGGCGAAACCGGCGCCCGGGACCCCGGCTGCCTGGCCGTCTGGGCCGAGACCCGGCGGCGTTTCCTGGGCCTGACGGCCCCACCAGCAAAGGACTAGCGCCATGGGTGGAACAGGGGTCATCGACCGGTTCCTGGGCGTCTTTGCGTCCTATATCGATAGCGGCTTCGGCCTCCTGCAGGGCGAGGTGGCGTTCATCGCGACCACCCTGATCGTCATCGACATCACGCTCGCGGCCCTGTTCTGGACCTGGGCGGAGGGCGAGGACATCCTGGCGCGCCTGGTCCGCAAGACGCTCTTCGTCGGCGCCTTCGCCTACATCATCGGCAACTGGAACGGCCTGGCGCGCATCATCTTCGAGAGCTTCGCGGGCCTGGGCCTTCAGGCGGCCGGCGGCGGCATGTCGGCGGCCGATCTCCTGCGCCCCGGCCGCATCGCCCAGGTCGGCGTCGACGCGGGCCGCCCGCTGCTGGAGTCCATCTCCGGCCTTATGGGCTACGTCGCCTTCTTCGAGAACTTCATCCAGATCGCCGTGCTCCTGCTGGCCTGGCTGATCGTTCTCCTGAGCTTCTTCGTGCTGGCGGTGCAGCTCTTCGTCACCCTCATCGAATTCAAGCTGACCACGCTCTGTGGGTTCGTGCTGGTCCCCTTCGGCCTGTTCGGCAAGACCGCCTTCCTCGCCGAACGGGTGCTGGGCAATGTCGTGGCCTCCGGCGTCAAGGTGATGGTCCTGGCGGTCATCGTCGGCATCGGTTCGACCCTCTTCTCCCAGTTCACCACGGGCTTCGGGGCGGCCCAGCCGACCATCGAAGAGGTGCTGGCCGTCGTGCTGGCGGCGATCTCGCTGCTGGGCCTGGGCATCTTCGGACCCGGCATCGCCGGGGGCCTGATCTCCGGCGGCCCGCAGCTGGGCGCCGGGGCCGCGGTCGGAACCGGTCTGGCGGCGGGCGGCGCGCTCGCGGCCGGCGCCGCGGCCACGGGCCTTGCGATCGGCGGCGCGGCTGGCGCGGCGGCCGGCCTGGCCCGAGGCGCCGCAGGGCTGGCCGGGGCCGGCGCGGGGGCCTGGCGCGCGGGCGGCGCCCTTGGCTTGGCCCGCGCCGCCGGCGGCGCGGCGGCGAGCCCCCTGCGCCGGGCGGCCGCCGACTTCGGCGCCCGCTTCCAG
>NZ_LSJI01000251.1 GCF_001557235.1 Phenylobacterium sp. CCH9-H3
CCCCGCCGTCCGCGGCCGAGCCGTAGGCGAGGTTCGCCGAGGCCGTGGTCGAGCCGCCCGCAGCCGTGATCGCGCCCTGCAGGATGTTGCCCGCGCCCTGCTGGTTGACGATGTACTCGGCCCATGCGCCCCGGATGGGCAGCTGGCCGCCGCCGGCGAG
Source organism: Phenylobacterium sp. CCH9-H3 (assembly GCF_001557235.1). Classification (GTDB taxonomy): domain Bacteria; phylum Pseudomonadota; class Alphaproteobacteria; order Caulobacterales; family Caulobacteraceae; genus Phenylobacterium. The sequence continues at coordinate 161 of NZ_LSJI01000251.1, forward strand.
GCCATTGGCGGTGAGGATGTTGCTGGGGTTGGTGGCGTCCTGGGTGATCGTCAGCGTGCCCGCCGTGCCCGAGCCGCTGATGTCGATGCGGATGACGTTGGCGGCCAGGGCCTGGCCTGCGACGAGGCCGGCCGCGGCGACCAGCGCCGTGGTGGCGAGCGCCCGCCGCCGGGGGCTGAAGTGCTTGCTCATGGTCGTCTGCTCCTTGTCCGTGGCGCCCGGGCCGGAATGACCGCGGGTGGGCTTCTCAGGTCCACCAGCCGCTCGCGATGCCGTCGCGGATGAGCTGGATCAGCGCGGTGCGCGCCGCGCCGGAAATCGCGAGCCCCACCGGCTCGTTGACGGCGCCCCCCAGCTCGGCGTCGAGCGAGGTGGTGTCGAAGATGCGGGCCAGGTGGCCGCCGATCCTCAGCGAGGTGATCGACTTGGTGACGGTGGTCTCGCCCAGCACCTCTCCGCTCTGCACCGCCACCGCGCGCAGGCTGAAGGTGACGAGGTCGGTGACATAGGCCCCGCT
>NZ_LSJI01000252.1 GCF_001557235.1 Phenylobacterium sp. CCH9-H3
GCGGGTCGAGAAGCTGTCGGCGCCGCCGGCGGGGTGATGTTCGTTATTTGTTCTTGCATTTGCGCGCGAATTGGGGTAGGGTTCTGTCAGCGTTGATTGCTGCGGCCTTGGGGCCGGCGGGGCGCTGATATTCCGACATCGCGAGAGACGACCATGACCGAGGACCTGCGTCCTGAGGGCGCCTTGGCGCGCCTGGTGGGACGGGTGAAGCCGGGCCGCAAGCCGGCGGTGAAGTACACGCTGAAGCTGGCGGTGCGGATCTGCGAGCGGGTGGCCGCGGGGGAGCTGCTCTACGACGTGTGCCGCGGGCGGCGGATGCCGACGCCGCAGACGGTGGGGCGGTGGGCGCGGGAGAAGGCGGACTTCGGCGCGGCGCTGCTGGAGGCGCGGCGGGCGAGCGGGCGAGGGCCGCGGGCGGACGGGCGCTATGGCGGCGGGGTGTTCAGCTATTCCGAGGAGGTGGCGGGCGAGATCTTCGAGCGGATGTGCGAGGGGCAGAGCCTGACCGCCATCTCGCGCGATCCGACCATGCCGAGCCTGTCGACGATCTTCCACTGGCGGCGGTCGTTTCCGCAGTTCGAGGAGAGCGTGCAGCAGGGGGCGCGGATCCGGGCCGAGCGGATCTGCGACGACGGCTGGGAGGAGGCGTGCGGGGCGACGCCGGAGACGGCGTTCCTGACCCAGGTGAAGCTGGGGCACATGCGCTGGATGGCCGGGGTGATGGCGCCGCGGGTGTTCCGGCCGAAGCTGGTGGAGCCGGACGCGCCGCGGAAGGTGCAGACCATCCTGTTCCGCCACTTCGGGGTGGAGGTGGACAAGGAGACGGGCCAGAAGAAGGTGGTGGCCTGGTGCCCCAATCCGCTGACCGGGCAGGTGGAGCGGGAGGACGCGCCCGGCTGGCGGCCGCCGCCGGGGACGGCCCGGCTGCCGGGCGGGCGGGACCGGTAGAGGGTCGGGTGTCCGGGCGCAGCCGCAATCTGGTCATCCTTGGCGGCTTGGGTCAGGGAATGCGGATGCAGGTTCGGACGATTCTGGTGGCGCTGGCCGCCCTGTGGGCCCTGGCGGCGGGCGGCGCGGCCTATGCGCAGTACGCGCCCGAGGCGGTGCGGGTGATGGAGCGGGCGCGGGCGGCCACGGGCGGGGCGGCCTGGGCGAAGGTGGCCGGGGTGCACGAGCTGGGGGCCGAGGAGGGCTTCCGCCACGAGCGCTGGGCCGATCCGCTGCGGTACGGCCTACGGACCGACGTGGCGGGGCCGGCAGGAAGGGTGGTGCGCGGGTACAACGGCGCCGGCGCCTGGAGCCTGCACCCGGCGGGGGCGGACGTGTCGGGCGAGCCGGCGCCGGACCTCAAGGCGGCGCGGACCGACGCCTATGTGGCGGGCTATGGCTATTACTTCCGCAGCCGGTTCGACGCGCGGGCCTCTTACGTTGGCCAGCGCCGGGCGGACGGGCGCGCCTTCGAGGTGGTGCGGGCGCATCCCAACGGCGGCTCTCCGCGAGAGCTGTGGTTCGACGCCAAGACGGGGCTTTTGGGCCGGATCGTCGAGGCGGAGGGGGCCAGGCCCGTGACGGTGGAGTTGAGCGACTATCGCAAGGTCGGCGCCCTGACCGTGCCGTTCCGGTTCGTGACGATGGGCGGGGGGCTGGCCAGGCCGCGGACGCGGGTGCTGGAGACGGTGAGGTTCGAGCCGGTGGACCGGGCGCTGTTCAGCCTGCCGGCGCGTGCGCCCTGAGGCGGCGGCTCAGACCTTTTCGCTGAGGCGGATGGCGGCGCGGCAGCCGGCGCCGATGACGGCCGAGAGCAGGGCATAGCCGGGGGCCTCGCGGGCGCCCTGGTCCACGGCGGAGTCGCGGTGGGCCAGCTCCTCGTCGCGGAACTTGGCGAGCTCGGCGGCGAGGTCGGGGTCGCGGTCGGCCAGCTCGGCGATCTGTTCGGCGTAGTGGCCTTCGATCACGGTCTCCACCGCCTCGGTGCAGGCGTGGGCGGCCTTCTCGCCCAGGAGGGCGGTGCCGGCGCCGAGGGCGAAGCCGGCCAGGCGCCAGACCGGGGTCATGAGGGTCGGGCGGACACGGCGTTCGGTCAGCAGGCGGTCGAAGCGGGCGAGGTGCTCGGCCTCCTGGGCCTCCATCTCGGCGAAGTGGCCGGCGAGGGCGGCCTTGCCCGGGGCGGCGCCCATCACGGCCCGCTGGCCGCGGTAGATCTGGACGGCGGCCAGTTCGCCGGCGTGGTCGACCCGCAGGATCTCCGCGAGGCGGGCGGCCGGGGCGCCGCGGCCGGGGCGGGGCGGGAT
>NZ_LSJI01000253.1 GCF_001557235.1 Phenylobacterium sp. CCH9-H3
TGCGAATTCCACGCGATCGCGGGCACGAATTCCACGGCAAGGTGGGCGCGGATTCCACGCGAAGGTGGGCACGGATTCCACGGGATCATGGGCGCCCTCTGATCTGAGGGGGTGAGCGCGGTTCGGCCGACAATCTGAGGGCTAAAGGTCCCCTGTGCTGAGCAGAGGGGGCCCGATGCCGACCGAGAGATTGTCGATGCGCCGGATAAGAGAGTTGTTGCGCCTGAGGTTCGAGGTCGGCCTGAGCACCAGGCTGATCGCGACGTCGCTGGGGATCAGCAAAGGCGCTGTGGGCGACTACCTGCAGCGGGTTCAAGTCGCCGGGCTGGGCTGGCCGCTGCCCGAGGACTTGGACGACACGGTGCTTGAGCGGCGGCTTTTCCCCGGGCCGCCGCCAAGCAAGGCACCGCGGGCCGAGCCGGACTGGGCCGCCGTGGACCGAGAGCTGCGGCGCAAAGGCGTGACCCGATCTCTGCTCTGGCAGGAATATCGGGCCGAACATCCCGATGGGTACGGCTACGCCTGGTTTTGCGAGCACTATGAAGCCTGGAAGGCGCGGCGATCGCCGACGATGCGCCAGAAGCACCTGGCGGGCGACAAGGTCTTCGTCGACTACGCCGGCGATCCGATCGAGCTGATCGATCCCGAGACCGGCGAGGCCCGGCCGATGAAGCTCTTCGTGGCGGCCATGGGGGCGTCGAGCTACGTCTACGCCGAGGCGCGGCCCAGCGAAGGCTTGGCGGACTGGATCGGTTGTCATGTCGGGCTCTTCGCCTTCCTCGGCGGCGTGCCGGCGACCATCGTCTGCGACAACCTCAAGGCCGGCGTGGCGCGCGGCGACCGCTACGAGCCGCAGATCAACCGGACCTACCAGGACCTGGCGCGGCACTACGGAACCGCGGTGATCCCGGCCCGGCCGTACAAGCCGCGTGACAAGGCGAAGGTGGAGCAGGCCGTGCTGCTCGCCGAGCGCTGGATCCTGGCGCGGCTGCGCAACCTACGCTTCTTCAGCCTGGTCGAGCTGAACGCGGCGATCGCCGAGCTCGTCGCAGAGCTCAATGCCCGGGTGATGCGCGCCTACGGCGCGAGCCGCGCGGAGCTCTTCGCGGCGGTGGATGTCCCGGCGCTGAAGCCGCTGCCGGCCGAGCCCTACGCCTTCGCCGAATGGAAGATCTGCCGGGTGGCGCTCGACTACCATGTCGAGATCGACGGCTCCTGGTACTCCGTCCCCTATCGGCTGATCCGCGAGCAGGTGGACGTGCGGGCCAGCGAGCGCACGGTGGAGATCTTCCACAAGGGCCAACGCGTCGCCAGCCACGCCCGATCTCCCGGACGTCGCGGACACACGACGATCCCCGAGCACATGCCCAGCTCGCATCGGCGCCACGCGGAATGGACGCCGGCGCGGCTGATGGCGAGCGCCGGGAAGATCGGTCCCGCCGCGGCGGCGCTGATCTCCGCCATCATGGCCGAGCGGCCGCATCCCGAGCAGGGCTTCCGCAGCTGCATGGGCATCCTCGCGCTGGAGAAGACCTATGGCCGCGCCCGGCTCGAGGCGGCCTGCCAGCGCGCCGCCCAGATCAAGGCGCGCTCGGCGAGCTCCGTCCGCTCGATCCTCCAGACTGGCCTCGACCGCGGCTTCCTCGAGCCCGAGCCGGATCACGAGCCCCTGCGCCACGGCAACATCCGCGGCCGCAACTACTTCCACTGATCCTCAAACCAGGAGACCCAATGCTCGCCCATCCCACCCATGAGCGCCTGATCGCGCTCGGCCTCACCGGCATGGCCAAGGCCTTCGAAGAGCAGCGCGCCGCGCCCGATCTCGCCGCGCTCAGCTTCGAGGAACGCGTCGGCATCATGGCCGACCGCGAGGCGGCCGAGCGCGACACCAAGCGGCTCACAGCCCGGCTGAAGTTTGCTGCGCTCCGGCAGGACGCCTGCGTCGAGGACATCGACCTGCGTACGCCGCGCGGGCTGGACCGCGCGCTCGTCGCACGCCTGGCGGCCGGCGACTGGATCCACCGCCATCAGAACTGCCTGATCACCGGGCCCTGCGGCGTCGGCAAGAGCTGGATCGCCTGCGCGCTTGGCCACAAGGCCTGTCGTGACGGACGCTCCGTCTTCTACCAGCGCGTCCCGCGGCTCTTCGAAGCGCTGGCGCTCGCCCGCGGCGACGGCCGCCACGCCCGGCTGCTCAAAACCCTCAGCCGCGTCGATCTGCTGATCCTCGATGACTGGGGCCTGGCCGTGCTTACCGCCAACCAGCGCATCGATCTGCTCGAGATCCTCGAGGACCGGCAGGGCCGCGGCTCGACGATCGTCACCAGCCAGATCCCCGTCGACCAATGGCACGACGTGATCGGCGACCCGACCCTGGCCGACGCCATCCTCGACCGGCTGGTGCACAACGCTCACCGGCTGACCCTCGCCGGCGACAGCATGCGACGGCTCTCCGGCCACCGCGAGCTTGACGCTCAGACCAACGCCTGACTCCATGCCCACATCGGCCGACTGCGCCGCCCACGATCACGTGGAATAGGCGCCCGCCATCGCGTGGAATGAGCGCCCACGATCACTGGAATGCGCA
>NZ_LSJI01000254.1 GCF_001557235.1 Phenylobacterium sp. CCH9-H3
GCGTCCGCGGCGACCTGAACGACAACTGGAACTACGACTTCGCCATGCAGTACGGGCGGGTGTCGTTCAACCAGGTCCAGACCGGCTTCTACCGCACCTCGGCGATCAACCAGGCCCTCAACGTCGTCCAGACGCCGACCGGCCCGGCCTGCGCCAACCCGGCCGGCGGTTGCGTGCCCTACAACATCTTCCAGCTCGGCGGCGTGACCCAGGACGCGTTGGACTTCCTGGAAACCCCCTCCACACAGAACGGCAACCTGTTCGAGCGCATCGTGAACTTCTCGCTGGGCGGTGACCTCACCGACTACGGCGTGAAGATGCCTTGGGCCAACGATGGCGTGGGCGTGTCGATCGGCGCTGAATACCGCCGCGAGACCCTGGACTTCGCGGCCGACTTCATCTCGTCCTCGGGCGACCTGAACGGCTCGGGCGGCGCCAACCCGCCGGTCAACGGCTCGTTCGACGTGTACGAACTGTTCGCGGAAACCCGGATCCCGATCGTCCAGGACATGGCCTTCGCCAAGAGCCTGACGCTGGAACTGGCCTTCCGCTATTCGGACTACTCCTCGATCGGCACCACCGAGACCTACAAGATCGCCGGTGACTGGGAACCGATTGACGGCCTGCGCCTGCGCGGCGGCTACAACCGCGCCGTCCGTGCGCCGCACGTCC
>NZ_LSJI01000255.1 GCF_001557235.1 Phenylobacterium sp. CCH9-H3
GGGCTACCGCCGATCCGATCCGCCCCATCCCGATGATCCCCAGGCGCTTGCCGGTGATCCGCCGGCCCAGCATCCAGGTGGGGGCCCAGCCGGTGAACTCGCCCGCCTGGACGGCGTTCGCCCCCTCGATCACCCGCCGCAGCGTGGCCATCATCAGGGTCAGCGTCAGGTCGGCGGTGTCCTCGGTCAGGACGCCGGGCGTATTGGTCACCGCGATCCCGCGGGCGTTGGCGGCGGCCACGTCGATGTGATCGACCCCCGCCCCGAAATTGGCGATCAGCTTCAGCCGCTCGCCGGCCTTCTCGATCAGCCCGGCGTCGATCTTGTCGGTGATGGTCGAGGCCAGCACGTCGCAGCGGCCCACCGCCTCGATGAGCGCCTTGCGGGTGAACGGCTCGTCCGAAACGTTGAGTTCGGTGTCGAAGAGCTCGCGCATCCGGGTCTCGACCGAGTCCGGCAGTTTGCGCGTGACGATGACTTTCGGCTTGCGGGCGGGCATGTGCCTACGGGAAAAAGGGTGCGTTTCCTGCGCCGATCCTGGCGCGTCGAATTGCGGAACCCTTAGCAAAGGGGCCCGGCACGGCCAAGGCGAGGCCGGTCCTTTAGGGGTGCGGATTGGGGTCGAGGTCCAGGCTGAAGGCGGCGCCGGTCATCTTGGCGCTCACGCTGGCGGCCTCCCCGGCGGCGCAGCAGGCGGCCTGGGCGGCCGATCGCCCGACGCCCTCGGGCTATCCGGTGCCGCGCTACGTCACCCTCAAGTTCGGCAAGGTCAACGCCCGCTCCGGCCCCGGCGACGATCATCGCCTGCTGTGGGTCTACCGCACGCGGGGCCTGCCGGTGCAGGTGGTGGCCGAGACGGCGGAGTGGCGCCGGGTGTGCGATCCCGAAGGCGGCCTGGCCTGGGTCCACAAGCGGGTCACCGACGGCCGGCGCGGCGTGATCAACACCCTGAACCGGCCAGCGCCCCTGCTGCGCAAGCCCAAGGCCGGGGCGGAACCGGCGGCCTTCCTCAACGTTCGCGCCATGGCCAGCCTTACCCGTTGCGAGAAGGGCTGGTGCAAGGTGAAGACCGACGGCGCCTCCGGCTGGGTGCGCCAGGGGACCCTTTGGGGAACGGCCGAAGCCCTGCAATGTCGTTGAGGCGAGCTTGCCGCCTGTGCTAGGCCCGGCCCTCCTGAAGAACCAAGGCTTCCTCGAATGACCGACGCAGCGACCCGGCCCTCCAGCTACACGCGCGAAGAGTTGCTGGCGTGCGGGCGTGGCGAGATGTTCGGCCCGGGCAACGCCCAGCTGCCGGCCCCGCCCATGCTGATGTTCGACCGCATCACCGAGATCACCGGGACCGGCGGCGCGCACGGGAAGGGCTACGTCGAGGCCGAGCTGGATATCCGCGACGACCTTTGGTTCTTCGCCTGCCACTTCATTGGCGACCCCGTGATGCCCGGCTGCCTGGGCCTGGACGCCATGTGGCAGCTCGTGGGCTTCTTCCTGGGATGGTCGGGGGCGCCGGGCCGTGGTCGCGCCCTGGGCGTGGGCGAGGTGAAGTTCACCGGCCAGGTCACCCCGAAGGTCCAGAAGGTCACCTACAAGATCGACCTGAAGCGGGTGATCATGCGCAAACTCGTGATGGGCGTGGGCGACGGGGTTCTCCTGGCCGACGGCAAGCCCATCTATGAAGCCAGCGACCTGCGGGTCGGCCTGTTCAAGCCGGAAGACCTGGCCTGAGCCGGGCGGCAGTCGGAGGAGACACTCTATGCGGCGCGTGGCCGTCACCGGGATGGGGATCGTCTCGTCCATCGGGAACAACACCAATGAGGTGCTGGCGTCCCTGCGCGAAGCCAGGTCCGGCATCAGCGCCGCGCCGGAATACGCGGAGCTTGGCTTCCGCTGCCAGGTGCACGCCGCCCCGGTCATCGACTGGGAGTCGATGGTCGACCGGCGCGCGGCGCGGTTCCTGGCGCAGGGCACGGCCTATGGCCATATCGCCATGGAGCAGGCGATCGCGGATTCCGGCCTGGAGGAGAACGAGGTCAGCCATGAGCGCACCGGCCTGATCGTCGGCGCTGGCGGCCCCTCGACCCGCACCATCGTCGAGGCCGCGGCCACAGCGCGCGAGCGCGGGCCCAAGCGGGTCGGCCCCTTCGCCGTGCCCAAGGCCATGAGCTCGGGCGCCTCGGCGACCCTGGCCACCTGGTTCAAGATCCGCGGGCTGAACTTCTCCATCAGCTCGGCCTGCGCCACCTCGGCCCACTGCATCGGGGTCGGCTACGAGCAGATCCTGATGGGCAAGCAGGACGTGGTGTTCGCCGGCGGCGTCGAGGAGCTGGACTGGACGCTCAGCGTCATGTTCGACGCCATGGGCGCCATGAGCTCGAACTTCAACGACCGGCCGGCCGTGGCCAGCCGCGCCTACGACCGCGACCGGGACGGCTTCGTCATCGCGGGCGGGGCAGGCGTGGTGGTGCTGGAGGAGATGGAGCGGGCGAAGGCGCGCGGCGCCAAGATCTACGGCGAGATCGTCGGCTATGCGGCCAATTCCGACGGCTACGACATGGTCGCCCCGTCGGGCGAAGGCGCGGCCCGTTGCATGAAGCTGGCCATGTCCACCATCGGCGACCGGACCATCGACTACCTGAACCCGCACGGCACCTCGACGCCCGTGGGCGACCAGAAGGAGATGGAGGCCGTGCGCGCCGTCTTCGGCGACAAGGCCCCGCTGATCTCGTCGACCAAGAGCCTGACCGGCCACTCCCTGGGCGCCGCCGGGGCGCAGGAGGCGATCTACAGCCTCTTGATGCTCAACAATGGCTTCGTTGCCGAGAGCGCCCACATCGAGAACCTGGACCCGGCCTTCGCCGACCTGCCCATCGTGCGCGAGCGCGAGGACCGGCAGCTGGAGACCGTGATGAGCAACTCGTTCGGGTTCGGCGGCACCAACGGCTGCCTGGTGATGGCGCGGGCGTAGGAGCCGGTGGCCGAGCCGGCGTATCCGCGCCCGCCCGACAAGCCGCAGGACTACGAGTGCTGCAAGCGCGGCTGCTGCCCGTGCATATTCGACTACTACTACGACGCCCTGGAGCGCTGGGAGGCGCGCGTCCGGGCGCTCGGCGGCGATCCGGCGGAAGTGCTGGCGGCGCAGATGCAACGTTGAACTCGCCGCGTCATCCGGTTTCCCGTGCGGCGAAACCGGGATGACAGGGGAGGGGGGATCGGCCACAAACCGCCCAACGACGGATGGGAGAACACCACGTGGCCGACGAATACCAGATGCCGACCGGGACCCTGATGAAGGGCAAGCGGGGGGTCATCACCGGGGTCGCCAACCACCAGTCCATCGCCTGGGGCATCGCCAGCCAGCTGGCCGCCCAGGGCGCGGACCTGGCCTTCATGCACCTGCCGGGCATGGAGCGCCGCGTGACGCCGCTGGCCGAGAGCGTGAACGCCAAGCTGATCGTGGCCGCCGACGTCACCGACGACGCGTCGATGGACGCGGCCTTCGGCGCGGTGGCCAAGACCTTCGGGCAGATCGACTTCTTCCTCCACGCCATCGCCTTCGCCAACAAGGACGAGCTGAAGGGCAGCTTCGTGGACAACACCACGCGCGAGGGCTTCCTGCGGGCGATGAACATCTCGGCGTTCAGCTTCGTCGACTGCGCCCGGCGCGCGGCGGCGCTGATGCCCGAGACGGGCGGCTCGATCGCGACCCTGACCTACATGGGCTCGGAGCGGGCGATCCCGAACTACAACACCATGGGCGTGGCCAAGGCGGCGCTGGAGGCGGCGACCCGCTATGCGGCGCGCGACCTGGGCCCCAAGGGCATCCGGGTGAACGCCCTGTCGCCCGGCGCCATGAAGACGCTGTCCCTGGCCGGCATCTCGGGCGGCCGCGCATTGCTGGGCAAGGGCCGCTCGTTCTCGGCCATGAAGGAGGACACCTCCATGGAAGGCGTGGCCGGCGCGGCGCTGTGGCTTCTGTCCGACCTCGGCAAGTCGACGACCGGCGAGGTGATCCACGTGGACGCCGGCTTCCACATCATGGGCTTCTCGGACGATGAGGGCGGCGAGGGCTAGGATCGGCGCGCCTCAGGGCGCGTAGGCGCGCATGAAGCGGGCCGCGGCCTCCTGGGCGACCTGTTCGATCTCGTCGTCGGTGAGACCGACGGAAACGCCCAGAAGCGTCGGGGTCTGGTAGCGGCCGAGCACCATGCCGGCGAAGAACTCCGCCGCCTGCAACGGGTCCGCAATTCGCAATCGGCCGGCCGCCGTCTCCAGGCGCAGGAACTCGGCCAGCCTCAGCCGGCTGGTGCGCGGCCCGGCCTCGTAGATCGCCAGGGCCACGTCCGGCATCGTCGAGACGGCGGTCATGGCCATGCGATAGATGGCCATGCCGCGGGGATTGAGCACGGCGCGGAGCAGCAGTCGGGCGTAGCCGGCGAGGGTCTCGGCCGGGTTCTCGATGGCCTCCGGCGCGTCCAGGATCTCGGCGACCTCGTTCGCGCGGCGCTCGGACATGGCCCGCGCCAGTTCGGCCTTCGAGCCGTAGTGGTTGTAGATCGTCTGCTTCGAGACGCAGGCCCGCCGCGCAATCTCGGCCAGCGGCGCGCCCAGGCCCTTCTCGCTCATCACCTCGATGGCGGCGTCGAGGATCGCCTCGTTCTTGGCGACGTCGATCTGGCCGGCGATGCGCGGCATGTCAGTGCCCGCCACCCTGCGAGGGCCCCGGCATCGCCGGGCCGGGCCGGGCGAAGAAGGCCAGGCCGACGGCGACCCAGCAGGCCAGGGCCAGGACCGCGAAGGCGTCGCCGAAGCTGAGCACCGCGGCCTGACGGTGGAGCATGGCGCTCATCGCCTTGCGGGCCGTGCCCTCGGGGTCGGCCATCCCGCCCTCCGTCATCATGGCGGTGAGGCCGTCCAGCATCGCGGCGCTGGAGGCGTTGGCCTGCCCGGCGGCGCTGGCCAGGTCCATGTAGTGGACCGCCCCCTGGTGGCTGAGGATGGTGGTCAGCATGGCCAGGCCGATGGCGCCGGCGACGTTGCGGATCAGGTTTATGAGGCCGGAGGCGTCCTTCATCATGGTGACCGGCAGCGAGGCGACGCTCATCTGCTGGGCGGCGATCATCGCCACCATCGTGCCGAGGCCCCGGGCGACCTGCAGCACGAAGAACTCGTTGAACCCCCACTCGTCGGTGACGCGCACGCCGAGCTGGATCGCCCAGGCCGCCAGGGCGAAACCGCCGATCATGGCGATGCGCGCGTCCATCATGCGGACGAAGCGGCCGGCGATCGGCGCGGACAGGAACATGGTCAGGCCCGAGACGAGCATGGTGTTGCCCACTTCGGCCGAGGAGAAGCCCCGCACCTGTCCCAGGAAGATCGGCATCAGGAACGTGCCGCCGAACAGGCTGACCCCCGTGACGAAGGTCATCACGATGCCGAGGCTGAAGTTGCGGTCGCGGAACGGCGCGAGGGAGACGATCGGCTGCCAGTAGGTGAGCTGGCGCCAGATGAAGGCGACGCCGGTCAGGGCGGCCAGGACCGTCAGCCACAGGATGACGCCGTCCTCGAACCAGCCCTCGCTGCTGCCCTCTTCCAGCACGTATTGCATCGAGAGCAGGAACACCGTCATGAGGCCCAGTCCCCACCAGTCGATGCCCTTGGAGAGGCTGGGGTCGCCCTTGTCGAAGTTGGCGTAGCGCCCGACCAGGAAGATCACCAGAACTCCCACCGGGATGTTGATGAAGAAGAGCCAGCGCCAGCTCAGAAGGTCGGTGAGGTGGCCGCCCAGCGTCGGGCCGATGGTCGAGGAGAGGGTCACGATCAGGCCGACGATGACGTTAGCGGTGATGCGGCGCTCGGGCGGGAAGACCGTCATGGCGGTGGCGAAGACCGGCGGGATCATCGCCCCGGCGAACAGCCCTTGCAGCGCGCGGAAGACGATCATCATCGCCACCGAGGACGACAGGCCCACCGCCACCGAGGTGACGATGAAACCGATCACGGCGATAACATAGAACGACCGCGTGCCCCACATCTTGGTGAGGTAGGCCGTGAGTGGCATGATCACGACCTCGGCCAGCAGGTAGATCGTCTGCACCCAGCTGATCTCGTCCGCCGTGGCCCCGATTCCCGATTGGATCTGGACCAGGGAGCTGGCGACGATCTGGATGTCGAGCATGGCCATGAACTGGCCGATGACCATCCCGCCGAAGCCCAGGAACACCTTCACCCAATCGACGTGCGAGCCGTCGGCGCCCAGCACGGCGGGGGCCTCGGGCTTGCGGGCCCGGGCCGGGTCGGGGGGAAGGACCGCGTCGGTCACGGGACTAGTTCTGGGCGCCCTGACGGGCGAAGCGCGCCGGGGTCTGGCCGGCCTCGGCGAACGAGGGGCCGGTGTCCCGGGTGACGTCCACCTTCACCTTCAGCGACAGGCCGGGGCGCAGGCCGCCGGCCAGCTTCTGGTTGCGGTCGATGGCGATGCGGACCGGCAGGCGCTGGGTGATCTTGGTGAAGTTGCCGACGGCGTTCTCGACCGGGATCAGGGCGAACTCGGCGCCTGTGGCCGGGGCGAAGCTGTCGATCCGGCCCTTGATCGCCGTGTTGCCGAAGGCGTCGGCATGGATCTCCACCGGCTGGCCGATCCGCAGGCGGGAGACCTGGGTTTCCTTGAAGTTCGCCACCACATAGGCGTCGGCCAGCGGCACGATACTCATCAGAGCGCCGCCCGGCCGCACGTACTGGCCCACCCGCACGGCGCGCGCACCGACGACGCCGGCCACGGGGGCGCGGATCTCGGTGCGTGAAAGGTCGATCCGGGTCTGCTCGGCGGCCGCCCGGGCCGCCGCCGCCTGGGCGACGCTCTGCTCCCGCGCCGAGCCCAGCGACTGGGCGGCGCGGCGTTCGGCCTCCAGCGCGGCGCGGGCCTGGCCGACGGCGGCCACGGCCTGCTCCTGGGCGGTGCGGGCGGTCTGCGCCCGCTGGGGCGACACCCATCCTTCGCCCGCGAGGGAGCCGTACCGCTTCAGCTCGCTGTCGGCCCACTTGGCCTGAGCCTGGGCGCTGTCCACCGCGGCCGCCCGCTGGGCGATCATGGCCTGTTCCAGCCGGGCCTTGTCGTCGACCGCGCTGATGGCCGCCTCCAGGGCCTGGGCGTTGGCTTCGGCCTGGGCGAGGCGCGCCCGCAAGGTGGCGGGATCGATCCGGACCAGGACCTGGCCGGGGCTAACGGCCTGGTTGTCGTCGACCAGAACCTCGGCCACGTAGCCGTCCACCAGCGGCGCGACCGTCACCTTGTCGGCCGCCACGAAGGCGTTGTCGGTGGTCTCGTACTTCTGGCGGTCGAGCCACCAGAGCCCGCCGCCCACGGCGACGGCGACGGCGGCCACCCCGCCCGCGGCGAGGGGAACGATGCGACCTCTCGGCATACCGGCCATTCGGCGAACGCCTCTCGAACGAAAAGTGGACTCTGCGGTCCAATCTGCCGTCCGAGATAGGCCTGCGCGGAAACGGCTGCAAGTGAAGAATGGACGCAGGCGTCCATGCTTCGCCGGCGGCGACTGCTTGATGCGGGGCGGGGTTTCGTGGCCTATCCCCGCCATGAGCCAGGACGCAGACGTCATCATCGCGGGCGCCGGTATCGCCGGCGCGACTCTCGCCCTGTCCTTGGCGCGGGCGGGGCTGAAGCCGGTCCTCGTCGATCCGGTGGCCTTCGACGCCCAGCTGGCGCCGACCTTCGATGGGCGCGCCTCGGCGATCGCCTATGCCGCGTTCCGCCAGTGGAAGGCGCTGGGCCTGGGCGAGGCGATGGAGCCGCACGCCCAGCGGATCGAGCAGATCCTGGTCACCGACGGGACCACGCCAGGCGCGGCGTCGGGCGGCCCCCTGCCGTTCTTCCTTCGCTTCGACTCCAGCGAGATCGCCGACCGTTCGGACGGCGAACCCCTGGGCTACCTGCTGGAGAACCGCCGCAGCCGCGTGGCGCTGGCGGCGGCGGTCGAGGCGGCGGGGATCGAGGTGCTGGCCCCCGCGCGGGTCACGGGCGCGACCTTCGGCCCCCGCCTCGCCGAGGTGACCCTGTCCGATGGACGCGTGCTACGCGCCCCGCTCGTAGTGGGCGCGGAGGGCCGGGGGTCGGTCATCCGCTCCGCGGCCGGCATCGGCGCCATCGGCTGGGACTATCGCCAGGCCGGCGTGGTCGCGACGGTGCGGCTGGAACGTCCTCACGAGGGCGTGGCCTACGAGTACTTCCTGCCGGGCGGACCGTTCGCGATCCTGCCGCTGACCGACGACCGCGCCAGCCTGGTCTGGACGGAAAGCACGGCCCGGGGCGCCGCCCTGGCCGCCGCGCGGCCGGAGGTGTTCCAGGCGCATCTGGAGCGCCGATTCGGGGAATTCCTGGGCGCCGTCGCCGTCGAGGGGCCGGTCTTCACCTACCCGCTCAGCCTCCAGCTTGCCGAGCGGTTCGCGGCGCCGCGGGTGGCCTTGCTGGGCGACGCCGCCCACGGGGTGCATCCGATCGCAGGCCAGGGCCTGAACCTGGGCCTCAAGGGCGCCGCCGCCCTCGCCGAGGTCCTCGTCGATGCGGTCCGCGTGGGCGAGGACATCGGCTCGGAGGTCGTACTCGAGCGCTACGCCGCCTGGCGACGCTTCGACACCGTGACCCTCTCGGCGGGGATGGACGCCTTCGTCCGCCTGTTCTCGAACGACAACCCGCTGCTGCGCCTGGCGCGCGGGGCGGGCATGGCGGCGGTGAACCGGATCGCTCCGGCGCGGCGGTTCTTCATGCACGAGGCCGGGGGCGCGGTGGGCGACCTGCCCCGGCTGCTGCGCGGCGAGGCCCTGTAGCTACTCGCCCTCGCCCAGCGGGCGGGCTTCCTCGGGCAGCATGATCGGCACGCCGTCCCGGATCGGGTAGGCCAGGCGGGCGCCCTTGCTGACGAGCTCCTGCCGGGCGCGGTCGTACGCCAGCGGTCCGCGGGTGACCGGGCAGACCAGGATTTCCAGCAGGCGGGGATCGACGTCGAGGGCGGGCGCAGGATCGCTCATGGCGTCCCTCTACTGCAGCTGATGAGGCTCGTCATCCGGATCGGAGGCGTCGATCTCGAGCAGGGTGGTCAGCACCTCGAACCGGCTGGCCAGATCGGGCGCCTCCAGGAAGGCCTGCTTCTCGGCCGGCTCGAACGGCAAGCCCATGCAGAGGCTGTTCACCAGGGCTTCCAGCGGCGCCTCGCTGGCGGTCTCCCAGTCGATGTCCAGCTCGCGGCGATTGAGGTAGCGCTTCAGCGCCGTCGCGAACCGTGCGCGGGCGGCCTCGGTCGCGCCCGCCTCCTCGTCCGCGAGGTCGACGCGGAAGCGGTCGTAGTTCGCGCGCAGCTGGCGATATGGAAGCCGCAGGTCCAGCTCCTCGCCGGCCTCGAAGCGGCAGACGCCGGTCAGGGTGATCATGTACCGGCCGTCGGCGGTCTCGGCGTAGCTGGTGATCCGGCCCAGGCAGCCGACCCCTGACAATTTCGGACGCGCACGGCTGCCGCCCCGCGTCTGGATCATCCCGATCACCCGGTCGCCGGCCATGGCGTCGTCGACCATGTTGAGGTAGCGCGGCTCGAAGATCTGCAGCGGCAGTTCACCGCCGGGCAGCAGCAGGGCCCCATCCAGCGGGAACACCGGAATAAGCTGCGGCAGGTCGGAAAGCTGACGGTAGGGGGCCATCGCGCCTCAACTGAACAGGATGGTCGAAAGCTTGCGCCGGCCCTGCTTGGCGACGTCCGACATGGGTCCGGCGGCCTCGAAGATGGTGAGGAGCTGCTTGCGGGCGGCCTGGTCGTTCCACTCGCGGTCGCGGCGGATGCTCTCGATAAGCTGGTCGACCGCCTCGTGCATCTGGCCGGACGCGGCCAGCGCCTTGGCGTACTCGAGCCGCGCCTCGTGGTCGTCGGCGTCGGCCAGGATCCGGGCCTCGAACTCGGCCGTCTCGGAGGGGGCCTGATCGGCCAGGGCCAGGGCCGCGCGGACCGCGTCGATGTCGGGATCCTTCGCGTCCGGCGGCGCCATGTCCAGCACCTGCCGGGCCTGGTCGAGATCGCCGGCCTGCTGCAGCACGCGCGCCATGCCGCCGATCGCCTTGACGTTGGCCGGGTCCATCTGCAGGGCCTGGGCGTAGGCCTGGGCCGCCCCGCCGGCGTCGCCCAGTTCCAGCGACTCCTTCGCCATGCTCAGCAGCTCATCGATGGGCGAGGCGCCGCCCTGCTTGGCCAGGCGGTCGACGAACTGTTTCACCTGGCTGTCCGGCAGGGCGCCCATGAAGCCGTCCACGGGCCGACCGTCGACGAACGCGAACACCGCCGGGATCGATTGCACGCGCAGCTGGCCCGCGTAGGCGGGGTTCTTGTCGATGTCGACCTTGACGAGCTTCACCGCGCCCTTTGCCGCGAGCACGGCCTTTTCCAGGGCGGGGCCCAGCTGGCGGCATGGTCCGCACCACGTGGCCCAGAAGTCGACGATGACCGGCGTGGTCTTCGACGCCTCGACGACGTCGGCGATGAAGCTCGCGTCGGTGGCGTCCTTGATCAGATCGGCGGCGGCCGGCGCGCCTTGGGTTTCCCCGATGAGGGTCATGCCCGGAAGTCCCCTGTCACTTGGTCTCTAACGTCCTGTCGCCAAGATGGTCGCAACGGGGGCCGGGCGCTAGTCGATGCGGGTCATAGAGGCGAAATCCACGATGATCGGCCGGACATCCAGCGCGGCCAGGAAGGCGCGGAACCCCTCGCGGGTGACCGTGGTCGTCGCCGTGTTGACGAGGGGGTGGAAGTTCAGCCGGTCGGCCTCGGCCAGGGTCTGATCCATGACGAAGCGGACGCGGCGGTCTCGGTCGTTGATCAGGCCGAAGGCGGTCACCGAGCCCGGCGCCACGCCCAGGGTCTCGCCCATCAGCTCAGGGCTCCCGAACGAGAGGCGGGCCGAGCCGATCACCGTGTGCAGCCGCTTCAGGTCGATTCGGGCGTGGCCCTCGGCCGAGATCAGCCAGAGCTGGCGCTTGGCGTCCTTGAGGAACAGGTTCTTGGTATGGGCCCCGGGAATCCGGGCCTTGATGTCCTCGCCCTCGTCCACGGTGAAGACGGCCGGGTGGTGATGCGTGACGGCGTCGATTCCGCGGGCCGCCAGGAAAGCAAGAAGGTCATTGCAGCGCTTCATGGACCCCGTCATAACAAAGCTGCGCCGTGCGACGAATCGCCCCTGGAACACCGGGGCGACTTGACAGCAACCGATTGAAACCACGGCGCTTCTTTCTGACATACGCTTGTTAGGCGAATCGAGTCGCAGAGCGCTGGGCATTCATATATTGTTAAGTCTGAAGGTCGCCTCCGACATGTGGTGGGGGCCAGACGTTGGGGAAGACAAGATGAAGATTCGTACGCTTGCCGCGGCTTCCGCCGCGTTTGGCATTCTGGCTGCGGCTTCCGCCGCGAACGCCGCCATCACGGTGAACTACATCGAGGAGGGCAACCTCTTCGGTCCGATCGCCGGCGGCCAAGGCGTCATGATCTATGACTTCGACGCCATCGCCGACCCGAACGTGACCTATGTCGGCAATGTGCTGCAGGGTCCGCAGACCGGCTCGACCTCGGCTTCCCCGCCCTACGGCGGCAGCGTGACGGGCGACAACACCAAGTACGCCTCGGTCCAGGAAAACACGGTCGGCACCTTCTCGACCCTGCCGGGCTTCTATCTGTCGACGTTCAGCTTCTATCTGGGCTCGCCGGACAGCTACAACACCCTGACCTTCAACCTGCTGGGCGGCGGCAGCCAGACCTTCTCGGGCGAAGAAATCTGGGGCGGCTCGCCGGCCGGTACGGGTGACCGTACGCTCGGCTACCGCGTGTACTACGATTTCGGCGGCGCTAAGGTGACCTCGATCACCTTCGGCACGGGCGACACGAACGCCTTCGAGTTCGACGGCATCGCCGGCAACGTGGCTATGGTTCCGGAACCCGGCACCTGGGCCCTGATGATCATGGGCTTCGGCGGCGCTGGCGCCATGCTCCGTCGTCGCAAGGCGGCTCTGGCCTAAGCATTACGCCATTCGGGAACCTTCGGGTTCCCGGGGCAAAGGGACAGCCCCGGTCGCGCAAGCGGCCGGGGCTTTTCCTTGTCTGGAGCGCGGGTCGTCCACTGGACGGACCGCCAGGGCCGCGCTTAAGGGTCTCGCTGGCAGCGAGAGCGAGGGTCCATGGAACTTGAGTGCTTCCCCACCACCGAGCGGCCCCCGGAGATCGTGCCGGGCCGCCCGCAGCGGGCCTGGATGGACGCCTTCACCGCCCGCCATCCCTACCGGTGCCTGCCGCTCAACATGGCCAATTCGTCCGGCTGGGAGATCCTCTGCCCCGTGGCCTTCACGGCGGAGTGGAACGGCGGGCTGATGCAGTCCGACCTTACCCTGAAGCCGGACTATCCCAACCCGGACTTCCACCGGCTGGCCACCAGCCACTTCAGCCACGGCGTGCTGACCCTGCACCCCGGCTACCTGTTCCGCACGCCGCCAGGCTGGTCGATGATGGCCATGGGCCCGCCGAACCATGTGAAGGACGGGATCCAGCCGCTGGCCGGCGTGGTGGAGACCGACTGGCTGCCGTTCCCCTTCACGATGAACTGGATCTTCACCCGCCCCGGCCGCGTCCGGTTCGAGAAGGGCGAGCCCTTCTGCTTCATCACCCTGCTGCAGGACCACACGCTGCACGAGATCCAGCCGGTGATCCGCCGCATGGATTCCGACCCGGAGCTGCGCCACCAGTACGACGTCTGGGAAAAGCACCGCAGCGAGTTCAACCAACGGATCTTCCGGGGCGATCCCGAGGCCACCAAGGAGGCCTGGCAACGCTACTACTTCAAGGGCGAGTACCCCGAGGAAGTGAAGGCCGAGGCGCCGGAAGGCCATGTGAACAAGCGCCGGCTGAAGGCCCCGAAGTTCCGTTAGAACAGGGCTGTCGCGACCCTGTCTGGCCGCCTGAAAAAATGCGGCTCCGGCCCGCTTGCAAAGGCCGGGGCCGTCTGCCATAAGGCCGCCTCTCGCATTTGGGGCTGACTATCGCCCCTACGGAGCGCGGGCGTAGCTCAGGGGTAGAGCACAACCTTGCCAAGGTTGGGGTCGGGCGTTCGAATCGCCTCGCCCGCTCCAAATTCAAGCCGATCGGCGAACCAGCGGCGGCCTTCGGGCCGCCGTTCGCATCTCCGCCGCCGCGAGCACCTCGTCCACCAGTTCCGCATAGAGGCCGTTCGTAAGGCCGAGGTCGTAGGCCAGGGCCCGCTTGTCGGGCCGCACGGGCGCCTGCGCCTGGGCCAGCACCGCCTGCGCTAGGGCGTCCGGGTCGTCGCCGTCGAAGAGCAGCCCATAGCGACCCTCGTCCAGCACCATGGCCGCATCGCCAGCCAGCCGCGAGGCCACCACCGGCGTTCCGGCCGCCAGGGCTTCGAGCAGGGCCAGGGACGAGGTTTCCCACCGCGACGGCAGGGCGAACACGGCCGCCCGGGACAGCCAGGCGAAGACGTTGTCCGTCTCGCCCGCCAGCAGGAAGTCGTGACCGAGCCCCGCGGCTTGGGCGAGGCCCGTCAGCCGGGCGCGCTCCTCGTCCGAGCCGCCGCCGATGATCACCAGGCGCAGGCGGCGCGCCGCGCGCGCCCGGCCTATCGCCTCGATCAGCAGGTCGAAGTTCTTCTGTGGGCGCAGCCGTCCGATCCCCATGACGACGGGGATCGGCTCCTCCAGCCACGGGTGCGGCGCGGGCGCGCCGGCGAGCCGCACCGCCCGCGCGTTGTCGACCCCGTTCGGCAGCTCGGCCGCCCGTCCGGACGCGATGGCGCGCGCGAACAGCGGCAGCCGCCGCATCGCCCGGCCCACGACGACGATCCGCGCCGCGTCGCGGATCAGCGCCGCCATCCAGGCCAGCCGGATCCGGCTCCTCAGGCCGTCGTCGCGCGCCACCTCATTGCTGATGCAATAGATGCGGGCGATGCGGGAAAGGCCCTGGCAGGCCAGGAACGGCGTCCAGTGGCCCATGTTGCCCACCGACATCAGGACGCCGCCCGGCTGGTTCGAAAGCCAGGCGCGCAGCCGCAGGGCGGCGACACCGCGCCCGAACGCGGCCTCCCGATCGGCCAGGACCTTGAGCCGGAACGGGCCGCGCGCCGCCTCCTCGGCGAAGAACCCCTGGCCATAGCCGGCGACCAGGGTCGTGGGATGGTCCTGCGACAGCCGCCTGGCGAAATCGAGGGCGTTGCGCACCACGCCGCTGGATCGCAGGTCATGGACGTAGAGGTAGACGTGGCGCATCGGCGGCTCCGGCCCTGTGTCACGTGCGCTACCGGGTGATTGTAACAATCCGATGCTAGGGCGCCGGATGGGGTACGATCGGCTCTACTTCCTCAAGAAGGCCTACGCGATCTATCCGGGCGTGCTGGCGCCGGTGAGCGGCGGCTTCCTGGCCGATCACTATCGGCGGCGGCGGGCGAAGCGCGGGGCGCTCCGCGCCGTCCTGGACGCCGCGGTGGGCCTGGGTTTCCGCGCCTGGATTCCGTGGCGGGCCCGCAAGGTGCAGCGGAAGTTCGGGCTGGACCCGGCGTGGCGGGCGCGGGCGGTCCAGATCGCCCGGGCGCGGTTCGCCGACCCGCAGGACGTGGCCCTGTTCCGGATCGAGCAGGCCGCGGCGCTGGACGGCTATATCCGCCGCTTCGAGGATGCGGCCCTCAACAAGCGTATCAACCCACTCGGCTGGACCGCGGGCTGCGCCCTTGCCGACAAGGCGCTGTTCTACGAACGGTGCCGCGCCGCCGGCCTGCCGCATCCGGAGGTCGTGGCGATCGTTACGCGGGACCGCTTGGCGCCCGGCGCCGATCCGGCGGGCCGCGAGCTGGTCGCCAAGCCGGCCCTCGGCGAAGGCGGCGACGGCCTGACGGTGCTGGGCGCGTTCGCGAACGCCGCCGACCTGGCCGCCCGGCTGCCCGAGGCCCTGAGGGCCGCGCGCGGGTCCTTCGTGGTGCAGCCGCGCGTCGCCACCCATCCAGCCCTGTGCGACCTTGCGCTGGGCGCCCTGCCCACCGTCCGGGTGGTGACCATCCTGGACGAGGCGGGCGCGCCGGAAGTGGTCAGCGCGACGTTCCGCTTCGCCTCGGACCCGGCGGCCCGGGTGGACAACATGAAGGCCGGCGGCCTGATCTCGGCGGTTGACCTGGCGGACGGCGCCCTCGGTCTTGCCTGCAAGGGCTATGGCGGGGGCGATCACGAAACGCATCCGGTGACGGGCGCCCCGATCGTGGGCTGCAGGCTGCCCGACTGGGACGGCGTGAAGGCGCTGGCGGTCCGGGCCCATGCGGGCGCCTTCGGCGACTACGTGCTCGTCGGCTGGGACATCGCCATGACGCCGGAGGGCCCCCTGCTGATCGAGGGCAACGGCAAGCCCGGCGTCCTGATGCCCCAGCGCGCCGCCCGGCGGGGCCTGGGCGAGGGCCGCTACGGCGAGCTGCTCGCTCATCATCTTGCCAACAAAGCGTAGCGGAGACGTCACGCCGGCCCGGTACCTCAGGACGGAGGGCCCGTCGTCCCGGAGTCGGCCATGGGGAGCCGACCGCTCGCCGGTCCACGGATGGGGGAGAATCCGATGAGCCGTCACCCGGCGCCGCGAAGCATTCCGGCGAGCCTCAAGCGCGCCCTCAGGATCCTGTTCATCGCCAAACACGCCCGCTGGGAGGGCGGCCTGCACCCGGAGGACGGCACGCACGCCACCTATCACCGCGAGATGCGGACGACGCTCGAGGCCATGGGCCTGAACCTGATGCTCGCCGACGACTACCGGGTGCTGTTCGACGAGCCGCTGGTGGACTTCGTCTTCCCGCTCCTGAACCGCGGCGGCTTCCTCAATTCCGAGATGATGCTGCCCCTGCTGTGCGAGCGGCAGGGAGTGCCGTACCTGGGCGCCAGCCCGATCCTGCGTGGCCTCGCCGACGACAAGCACCTCAGCAAGCGCGCCGCCGCGGCCCGCGGCGTCCCGACCGCGCCCTGGGCCGTCTTCCGCCAGGGCGCGCCGATCGACGAGGCTCAGGTCCCACCGGCCGAACGCTATGTGATCAAGCCGAACGCCAGCTCCGCCAGCTGGGGGGTCGGCGACGCCTACGACTGGGCGGGCGTCCAGTCCGCGGTCATCCGCCTGCACGAGGAGGGCCACGACGCCATCGTCGAGCCCTTCATCGAGGGCCACGACATCGAGGTCTCCGTCGTCACCGTCGACGGCGCGCCTGTGATCCTGCCGACCCAGATCGTCGAGCAGGCCGATCCGGGCCTGCTGCGCACCTACCAGGAGAAGCGCAACCTCACCGCGGGCCAGGCGTACGAGATCCGGCCCCTGGCCGACCCGCAGGTGCTGGCCACGGTCGAAGCGCGGGCGCGCGAGATGATGCGGGAGTTCACGCCTTTCGACTACGGGCGCTTCGAGTTCCGGCTCGACGTGACCAGGGGCGCGATCCAGTTCCTGGAGGTGAACCTCAACTGCAATCTCTGGTCACGGAAGACCATCGCCATGGCGGCCGCCCAGATCGGCTGGAGCCACGCCGAACTGATCGAGACCATCCTGACCGAGAGCCTGCGCCGCCAGGGCCTCTTGAGACAGCGGTTCGATGTCGCGGCCTGACGTCCCGCCGTTCACGGCGATCGTGCTGGCCGCGCAGAGGGACGGGCGCGTCGATCCCGTGGCCGCCGAGGCTGGGTTCGCTAACAAGAGCCTGGCTCCGATCCAGGGCGCGCCGCTGGTCCGCCACGTGGTCGACGCCCTGCTCGCGACGCCCGGCCTCGCCCGGATCCGCATCGTCGTGGAGCTGCAGGCCGAAGCGGCCGTCGCCGAGGCCATGCCCCGCGGGACGCCGGTGGACTTCGTGACCGCGGCCGACAATCTGGCCGACAGCGTCCATGCCGCTGCGGTCGGGGTCGGCGGTCCCATGCTCATCACGACCTCGGACAACGTGCTGCTGACGCCGGGCGCGGTCCAGGCGGTGCTGGCCCCGTTGGCGGCGGGCGCGGACGTGACCCTGGCCGTGGCGACGCGGGCCGCGGTCCTGGCCGCGCACCCAGAGGGTCAGCGCCGGTTCTACCGCTTCGCCGACGACGCCTATTCCAACTGCAACCTCTACGCCCTGGCCGGACCCCGTGCGCTGCGGGCGGCGGAGAGCTTCCGCAGCGGGGGGCAGTTCGCCAAGAAGCCGCTGCGGATGATCGCCGCCCTGGGGCCCGTCAACCTGGCGCTCATGCTGCTCGGGCGGCTGACCCTGGTCGGCGCGCTTCGACGGGTTTCCCGCGGCTTCGGACTGCGGGTCGAGCCGGTGGTGCTGGCGGACGGATCGCACGCCATCGACGTGGATAACGCCCGCACCTTCGCCTGCGCCGACGCCCTGCTGGCGCGCCGGCGGCAGGCGCTTGCCGCCTAACCCAGCCCCAGGTTCGAGAGCCAGGCGTAGAGCACCGACTCGCGGCGCTCCGCCGTCTGGATGTCGGTCATCAGGGTCGACAGGCGGCCCTTGCCGTTGTCGCGCGCGGCGATGACCGACTGGTTGTAGGCGCGGATGTTGCTGGGGCCGACCGGAGCGGGCGGCGGCGGCGCGGGGCGCGCAGCGGCGCCCTTGCCGCGGGCCCCGCCCCTGGCGGCGGTCTGGACCGGCGCGGATCCCGGCGGGCCGACTTCCGAGGCGCGGACGTAGCCCGTCTGGCCGCCCACCTCGACTTCCCACCAGCCGCCGTCGGCGGCGGCGATCCTGGCCTGCAGTGCGCTTCCGACCGGCAGGCTCTTCACAGGCGCGGCGGACGCCACGGGCGCCGAGCGGACGACGGCCGCCTTGACGGTCACCAGCTCCGGCGGGGCCGCGGCGGGCGGGGCGGAGGACGCCTCGCCGGATGCGCCGGCGCCTGAGCCCTTGGGCATCGACAACTTGGTCACCGCGGGCGCGGCGGCATAGGCCGGCGCCTGGGAACCCAGGACCTCGGCCTCGGAGGTCCCGTCGGTCATGGCCCGGCCCTGGGTGAAGGTCTTGGCCATGTTGGTATGCTGATCGACGACGCCGCCGGTGAGGTCGATGTCCTTTTTGAGCGCGCTGGTGAGCTCGGTGCGCTCGCGCCGGATCGCCTTGCGGTCCTTGTCGTTGCTGGCGGTGGCCAGGCGGTTGTTGATATCGGTGAGCTGCGCCGAGCGGCATTCCACGAGGGCCGCCCCGCTGTCGGCGATGGAGCGGCTGACGGTCAGCTGCCGGCCGGCG